>NZ_CAKLBO010000008.1:0-206276 GCF_920984695.1 Pedobacter sp. Leaf132
TGTAAGAAAGCTCTACTGCCATCTTCCTGAAGGATTCATCAAACATTCGTCTGCTCATATAATCAAATTTAAAAGTTTCTTTCTAAATCTGACGACTAAATTCCTCCAGTCAAATGTAGCAACTCCAAAATGTCTAAAAAAACGATGGATGTTAGAGTAACCCTTTTTTGAGAGAGAATCATAGAATGACTCCATTAACAATAAAAGCTGTATCAATGTAAGCCTGTTGGTCCTTCTCGGGACTAGTGATGGAACAAGATACAAAGACCGAAATTGAAATTAATATTAGGTAAAGTGTGCGTTTTATTTATTTTTAGTTAATAGGTTAAATAAGGTAGATGTTTGTTTTGGATGATGAATAGTCGTTGTTGGTGACAATATCAGCATATAAAATTTGGAATTCTTTTTTATGAACGCAAGCTCTATGGAAAATTCTCGTCCCAACAGTCTATCAGTTTTTTTGTACAGAAAGTCGTAAGCTCCATTAGTAGTGTAGCGCCCTCCGAGTTGGGTTATATCTATAGTTCGACATTGAATAGTATCATTCGAAATTCCCTCATGCAATAGCTTACCAGATATATTTATAAACAAATTTTTGTCGCCTGTTGGATTCTTCTCTAGCTCGCTGAATACGAAATTGGCACTTCTATAACTCCCGTCATAAATATAATTGTAGGAATTTGATATGTTCGTATTCCAATTGATTTTTATAACGTCTGCTAACCTTGCAGTAGGTTTATTTACCGATAATTCATAGACCAAAATATTTTCTGTTTCATGATTGATTTTAAAGGTGGCCCTTGGGGCTCGATAAGCAGAATAGAAGGTGTACGAAGGGGTGATTTCCGAATTATCATAATTTGGAAAGACTTCTTTATATGTATCCGATATTTGTGGCATCTTTTTAACTACTGCCGTGCTTTTGTATAAACTTAAAAAAGCACTCAACCTAGAACTAATAATCCAAATCCCTAGCGCAATGGCTAGAGCCAGAAATATATAACGGGTCACGCCATTACTTTTTAATTGTTTTTTTTTAGGTAACTCCATCATACTTAAATTAAGGTGCAAAAAGTAACGAAAATTCTATTACAAATTACATGGGAAAATCCCGTTGGTAACAATGTTGCTTTGTAACTAAATCATGTTCAACCAACTTTCTACAAAATCAGATTTTTTCTTGTATTACCAGCGTAGGGTTTAAAAATTTCTAAAATTTAACGATTTGATTATATATTATTTTTAATACAATTTTAGATAATGAATTTTAGACGCTCAATTCTTCCCATCACTTTTTTAGTTGTAACTATTCTTGCTTTGTCTTGCAGAAAAGGTAAGAAATTATCAGAATTGTCTCATAAAAAAAAGAGTTACCTATTATATGCCAGGCGCCTCTCTTTGGTTCTATCTTATGTTTGCTATATTAGAAGTTAATTGAAAAATGTTTGATATGAAGATCATAGCTCCAAATGATTGTGATAACTCACCTAAAAGAAGGGTCGTGAAAGATCTATTGATTAACCTTTACACAGGTAATTACGACAACTTCCTGGAGAACGTCAATGAAAGTTTCATATACCAGCGGATAAATAAACCAGCAATAAATAATAAGAAAGATCTAAAGGAACTCTTAAAAAAACAAAGTAGACCTACAACTATAACAATCAACCAGATCTTATCGCATGGTAAATTTGGAGCTTGCAATGGCTATTTGGATGATTCTATAGGCATTACTCACTTCGCATATTTTTTTGAGTTCAAGTCTGCGGGAAGCAATCTTATAAAAACAATGACGCTATACCAAGTATAGACACCTATCCGTTCTCTTCAATGTTTTACAAAACGAACTCATTAATCTCATCTTTTGAGTGAAATATAGACCTATCGTGCAGGCATAGTTATTATGGGTACAATTGTAGGTATTTGGGGGAAATTCATTTTTCATATTTCTAAAGGTGTACCATTTGTTTCATTAAAAACCATTCAAAACAGAAATAAATCAAAATTTACCTTTACGCATAACAAGCAAAAAAAAATTGTTATAAATATTCAAACACTTTAATTTACATAATTTGAGGGATCATAACATCCCCTCGTCAGCAAATGAATAATAGCCATTGTCTTTGGTAATAATAATGTGATCAAAAACTTCTAAGTCTAACAAGTTAGCACCTTCTATAATCCTATTGGTGATTTTGATATCAGTTTGGCTTGGTTTCAGATTACCTGATGGATGGTTGTGCGCTAATATTATTCCCCTGGCATTAGCCAAAAGTGCAGTCGAAAATATTAATTTGTTATCAATTGCTACGGATGATGTACCACCTACTGCAATAGTAGAAATACCTAAGATTCTTAATTTCGTATTTAATAAAATAATTTTGAATTCTTCGCGCAATGATGGTTGATTCAAATTCCAATTATCCTGTAGAATTGAATATAATTCACTACTACTATTTGCTAATGGGAGGTTTGAGATCTTGAATGGTGGATTGTAGGCAATTTCGATCACACAAATATTTGAAAATTGTTTTTGATGCACTTGGTAGTTTTCCATTATTTATTTTTTTTTGCACCATTTAATAAAGATTGACAATTTGTCAATGGCGGTTTATTAAACCGTTTATAAACCATTGACGAATTAAAGTCAGTCTTTATAGGTTCGCAGACAAAAAAATAACTATGGAAAACTATGCGCTGTAATAAAATGTGTTTGCCAAGTGTGAAGTTCCGCTGGGTATACCATGGGATTGGCACAACGTTGCAACACAGGTAGTATCCCTAATAGTTTAGAATTACTTTAGCAGCCTGAAATTTCCTGCTTGCTATAAAATTGATCTTGCGGTCTCTTTTGATGTATAGATGCCCGTAATAAAACTTTATGGAACAGAATTTAGATCATCAGCAATGTCAGTCTATACGCAACGTGTTAGTTTACAATCACTTTCCTTAAATATGGAGTACTACTCGCCACTTTATGTTTGTGTCCAAAACCGTTGAAAACAAATAGATTATCAGAAATTTTGGTAAAAGCCAATATTTAAAAATATTTTGTGAGTTAGATTTCCAAAAATTTCTTCAAGTCGATAGTCGCCACCAGTTTCGATTCTATTCTTCTTGCCAATTGTATAGCCAACAATTGCAAGTCCACGAATTTCCATATTTGTCTTCGAATCTTGCAAAACACCTAAGTATTCATTATTGAGTTTCAAGTAAAATTCCTCGGAGTCTACCTGCAATCCGCTGAGTGGCTTTTCCCAACTTACCCGGTAGCGCAAGCGGAACTGAAGAGCCTTAGCATCTTCTAAAGTCTGATCAATTCGAAAACGGTGACTTATTTGCGAGCTATACAGTTTCTTGGTGTAGGCATATTGTTGAATAAAACGATGAATAAATTTCCCTTCCTCCGATCTCACCAAATAGCCTACGCCTAAGTCATTTGAAGAGTTGAGGGCTTTATCTAGCACTACCTCAAGGTCAAGCCGTTCAAATATTTGCTCTTTTTTATCCTCTGGAAAAGGATTCTGCTTTAATAGCTGGCGGCCTTCTAGTTTTGAGTTGATGTTCCAATCATTTTTAAGTTTAAAGGATGTATTGATAACAGGAGATATTCCAAACTGGTTTTGGGCTGAACAGATTAGGCTTAAGCCAGATAAAAGAAAAAGTAATAAGTATTCCTTCATCATATCTAGTAAAGTAAATGTGGATTATTTTGATTTATAATTTTTAACATTTTTATTAGTTTCCCTTGATCGTCGAACAATACTTCATAGTCCGATGTGCTTTTATTTTTGATACCTCTGAATACAATTTCATATCTTGTCATATAATTTTTTGAGGAATTTTTCCCTGCAACCAGAAATTGCATGGCTTCTGGTGATCCACTCCATTGACGCTGAACCTTCAGAATTTTAATACGCCTAAACTTCGCTTTCAAAGCCTCGCTAATGGATTTCTGTAACATTTCTGATAATGAATTGAATCCAACAATGGTTTCTATATCCTGAAGTTTGCCCGTGAAATCAAACTCAATACTGTAAAAATTCCCATTATTTTTTATTTTAGCCTCTATACTTTCTCCACTTTCGCTTTTCTCAACATACCATTTGATCTTGCCGGCAGGAAAAAGCTGCGAAACATAATTCAAAGCAGATTTGGGAACGTTCCCTGGCTTCATTCCATACTCCCGCTCAATCTTGGTTTGGGAATATAAACTATTCGGATATATCAGGACTATCAAGACTGACGTTACTAGACTACTACACAATGTTTTATAACACTTATTAACTATCATCTCGATGAAGCTTATCAAATTTTATTAGAGTACATCCTCACAACTATTTAGCAATAAACAATATCCACCTCATATTGTTATTATAAAATAAATCAATCATTTATTTACCAAAAAAAGGCAGATTTTATATAGGATGTTAAATTTCCTTTTAAATTATTGTCTCAAAAAACCAAAGTATTCATCCCCTACTGCTTATCTTTCAGCTGAAAGTTTAATTGTACAAATTACGGCAAATAAAAAAAATCTCTCAACAAACGAAGGTATCAATCCCCTACTGTATATTTCTCTTTCAGCTGTAAGTTTACTTGCATCAAATACTGTAACTGGAACAAATGTTAAATCAATATACCGCAATCACAGATTATCCTGGTATTAGGACACTACCTATTTTGATAATTTTTCTTTTGCTGCTAACTTGATGGCATCTCTAATTCGTAAGTAAGTTCCACACCGACAAATATTTCCAGCCATAGCATCGTTGATATCCTCAGTTGTTGGGTTTTTATTTTCTTTAAGCAAAACTGCTGCAGACATTATTTGCCCAGCCTGACAGTAACCGCATTGAGACACATCAAGTTCCAGCCACGCTTTCTGTAGGGGATGATCATTTTTTTCTGATAAACCCTCGATTGTGACCACTCTTTTACCCTGGGCCCGACTTGCCTTTGTTACGCAGGAACGAACAGCCTCACCATCCAGATGCACAACACAAGCGCCGCACTGTGCAACGCCGCATCCGAATTTAGTTCCAACAAGGCCGACGTGATCCCTTAATATCCACAAAAGTGGCGTTTCAGGATCAGCATCGAGTTTATAGTTTTTCTTATTTATATTTAAAGTAATCATGATAGTATAGTTAGCCAATTTAAATTAGACACTTTTGGGTTCGGGTTGTGGCAAGGCGAAAGGCTGCTGATAATGTCGTTTTCCGGTGGCTTTGTATAACGCATTTGCTACGGCGCCAAATACCGGTGGAAAAGGTGGTTCGCCTAAGCCTGTTGGGTCAATATCATTCTGCACAAATGAAACATCGATTTTTTTCGGCGCTTCATGCATTCTGATAATCCTGTATTTATGGAAGTTGTTCTCTTCTACTACGCCATTCTTATGTGTAAGTCCTCCGTACAAACTATTTCCTATTCCATCCACCACTGCACCTTGAACCATGTTTATCGCAGCATCAGGATTAATTACGATTCCGCAATCAATAGCGCTAAAAACTCTTTCCACATAGGGTTCTCCATCTTTTAGGGTTAAGTCAACAACATGCGCCGCATAAGAATTATGGCAAAAATAGGCAGCAACGCCACGGCTATATTTAGAATCTTTAGTCCCATTCCATGCAGATTTTTCTTTAACCAGTTTCAATACCCCGGCATATCGGCTGGGATCATATTCATTGTTCTTGCCAACGGGATTTTCTTTTGCCCTATGTAAAAGTTCCAAACGAAAGTCGATCGGGTCCTTTCCCATGGCTTCTGCCAACTCATCGAGGAATGACTGTTCTGCTGCCGCATTAAAGTTAGATCTCGGTGCCCTAAATGCACCTATCGTAATATTAGATGGAATTGCCCATCCTTCGGCCAAATAATTGTCGATTGCACCAGCTGGAAATCGGTTGGCGTGAATGGCGTGTTCAGGAATCCCGCCTCCCTTAACATGGAAAGCAAGCAACTTTTTCTCCGAATCAAGGGCTGCACGGTAAGTTGCGGTATACATCGGGCGATAAATTCCATATGTTGAATCATCCTCACGGCTATAAATTAGCTTGATCGGCGCCTTTGCTCTTCTTGAGATCAGTGCTGCCTCTATTAAATAGTGTCCATAGGCTCTTCTTCCAAACCCACCGCCCATACGGGTCATCTGAATTTCTATTTTATCAGCCGGAAGGTTCAACACTTTCATCAATGTTGGCTCTGTCCAGCCCGGCGCTTGCAACGGCCCAACCAATAATGCTTTTTCTTGAGTTACATTGGCAAAGAAATTCATGGGCTCCATACAATTATGAGCCAGAAAAGGAGCGTTATAAGTACGCTCAATAATTTCGGCTGCGTTTTTAAATGCCGTTTCCGGATCTCCATCTTTTCTTAGTTGTTGAGCAGGTTTTTTAGCATATTCCAGCATTTTCTGGTGTTGCACGGCAGTGGTTTCTAATTCTCCTGGCACCACTACTTCTCTTTTCCCACCCCTGGCAGCCATGGTATCTTTTTCATCACCAGCGGGAATCCATTCCACAATCAATTTCTTTCTGGCATTCATCACCTCCCAGGTCGTTTTACCAACCACAACCAGGATTTCATTGAAAGTCCTTACATCAAAGCCACCCTGTTCAAAACCATCATCATATAACTGCAGTTTAAAAACGTCTTTGATACCAGGCATTTTCAAAGCGGAAGCAGCATCAAAAGATTTTAGTTTCAAACCAAATGCTGGTGGATGCTGTATCATTGCGATAAGCATGCCTTCATGTTTATAATCAAGACCAAAAAGCGGCTTCCCACTCACCAATTTGGCGCCCTCTACGTTCTTTTGCGATTTTCTGACAACGGTAAAGTCTTTAACATTTTTAAGCTTTATTCCTTTCGGAACAGGAATGCCTGACGCCTTAGCTGCAAAATCGCCATAAGTTGCTTCTTTTCCACTCTTTTCATGTTTTATGATGCCGAGTTTAGTGGAAAGTTCTTCCACCGGCACTTTCCAGGTATCTGCAGCTGCAAGCATCAACATGTTTCTTGCGGTAGCACCCGCCTCCCTCAATGGCTTCCAATACATTCTCATTGAATTGCTTCCCCCGGTAAATTGAGGTCCGAGTTTGACATTATCGTGAGGCCCCATCTCCACAACAACCTTTTTCCAATCCACTTCAAGTTCTTCGGCCACCATCATGGGAAGAGAAGTCATTACATTCTGCCCAAATTCTGGATTTGGGCAAACCAGCGTGATGATATTGTCTGCCGATATTTTAACATAGCCGTTGATCCCCGATAAAACCACGGCTGGGACACTTTCATCTGTATGAGGTAAAGCAAACTTGGCCAGCCCACTGAAATGAATCATCAGTCCACCTCCTGCAAGAAGGGATGTTTTTAAAAAGGTACGCCTGCTATTTGGGGTTTGATTGTTTTCCATCTAAAAAAGTTTGATGCTATATAGTCAGTTATTTTTCTTTTGGTGCATAAGCGCCAGTGGTTAGCCATGTAATCCAGGCTTTTTTGAAATCTGCATGGGAAAGTGGCGGCAATGTACGTCCCTCGCCAGGATTCCATCCGGCAAGAACAAGACCATCGTCTGCATGGGCAATAAGTTTTTTCATATCCTTGTTGCCATTCTGCTTAGGGTCCATGAGCTGCCTGGCCAGTTGGTTCTGGCTCCTGCCCTGAAAAACCATTCTCATGTTTGCAGGAGGTAAATGCCATTCAGGATTTCCTGGAGGTGTATGCAAACCTAGCGTATTGGTGGGCTGGTGGCAGTTTGAACATTTCATCGCGTACACACCTTTACCATCTACACCCCTTTTTGGTAACATGGCGTGGATGTGACTATCATCACCCTGCAAGGGAATATCACCTGATGGATGACAATTCATGCATCGCGGACTCATCAATACGGCATAAACCTGTTTGAAAGCAGTCACCGATGCAATGCTGTCCTTAACGATAATGGGCTTAACCTCGTTTGGCCGACTAGCGGCTATTGGAGAGTCTACTCCAAAGGCCATTAAAATCACAAATGAAGATAATATGGTGAGCACGAATAATGATCTTAAAGCTCCATGGTATTTAATGTCTTTATTTGTTTTTTCAATCATATATATGTTCTGTTATAATCTAAAATACTGATACAATTAGTCACTACCGATATTAGAAACCTGCAGTTTACCAACATCCTTTTTCCTTAGTCCTACTACTCAGGGCGTAAATTCAGAATTAGCATAGCTGCCTGTATAATGCCTTGCATCATGGAAAGTCCCGCAAGCGCAAGTCTCCTTTCAAGAAACTCCTTCTATTGAAGCTCTGTGAGAATTTGTTGTTATCCTGATCTCCCATAAATATAAAAGTTTCTGTGCTGAAATTAATTTGGTTTGACAGCCAGTTTTACTGCCCTTGACAGTTTTGAAAACGTCAACGAACCCATTTTCCATTTGCCATTTTCTTTTACATACACTTCTGTAACCATAAACGGATTGATGACCTCATTGCTGCCAAGTACGGCAACCAGATCAATATCATTCAATAAAATAGCGGTATTGCCAATGATATTTACCGATGCGGAATATACTTCTGCTTTCTTGTAATGAATGCCCCCTGATTTAATCACATTGAGTTCTCTTTCGGTTCCCCAACTGCCTCCCATATGTACGAACATCGCCTTTGCATCAAACAGCTTTTCTAAAGAGTCAACATTTTTATCTGCCATCCAGACCCATTTTTTCCTGGATAGGTCTAGGACCTCCTGTTCTGATTTTGTCGGCGCAGCTGTCGTAGTCGATTGTGCGTTAGCCATTTTGAGCATGGTTATTAGCATCAAAAAGCTAAAAATTGTGGTTCTCATATATTTCTTGTTAAATAAAAATTGCTTCTTTCCAGATCAAATAAAAGGGTACTACGAACAAATCAATTAAGATTCCGAAACTCATTTGGGGTGTTGCCAACACGTTTTTTGAATAGCCTGATGAAATGCTGTGGGTATTTAAAACCAAGCTCATAAGCAATTTCGCTAACAGATTTATCAGTTTCAAATATTTTGTCTTTTGCAACGTCAATAATTTTTTCCTGGATAAAATCCTGTGCGGTTTTACCTGTTTCCTTTTTAATAAGGTCGCCAAAATAATTTGCAGAAAAATGCAGTTCTTCGGCACAGTAGGCCACTGAAGGGAGACCGATAGAATAAGGTTTTTCCGACAGGAAATAGCTGTTGATCAAGGCCTCAAAATTTTCCAGAACGCCTTTATTTACAGTATCCCTAGTAATGAATTGCCGGTCATAAAAACGCTCACAATAATTCAGCAAAAGTTCTATAGTGGATGCAATCAGTTTTTTGCTATGCTTATCAATCGCATTGCGAAGTTCGGCATCGATCTTTGCAAAAAGATCCAACACCAGCTTCCTTTCTATTGCAGAAAGATGCAAAGCCTCACTGGTATGATAGCTGAAGAAATGATAATCGGCCAATGCCTTTCCCAGCGAAGTACCCCGGATCAGATCCGGATGAAATACCAGGCCGTGGCCTTTAGGCTGATAAATATCTATTTTATTTTCTACATCGACTGTTTGACCGGGAGCAATGAAAACCAATGTACCTTCCTGGTAATCGTAGTTATGGCGCCCATATTTAAGATCGCCGCATTTCACATCCTTTAAAAATATACAATACAGCTCAAAATCCATTTTACTTCCTGAGCGTTCCCTTGCCTTCGAAAAGTCAATCACGCTAACCAGCGGATGATGGGTTTCATGATTATTGAAATCATTGTAGTCACTGATTGACTTAAAGTTATATTCCTTTTCCATGGTATTTTCGCTTTGCTTAAACAAACTTAACAATTTCAATAGTGTTATGATGATAGCAGATAGGCAATCCGTAAAATTGGTAGCGAAATCAGGAATCTGTATACCTATGAAGCCTACATCCAGGCAGATATTTGTATTCTGTATTTAGAATTAATAAATTATCTATGGAAACAGTAACATTAAACAACGGCCTCGAGATGCCTATATTGGGATTTGGGGTATTTCAGGTGACTGATCTTAAGGAATGTGAAAGAAGCGTAATCGATGCGATAGAAAGCGGATACCGTTTGCTCGACACAGCAGAATCTTATATGAATGAAGAAGCTGTTGGAAAAGCAATAAAGGCGAGCGGGATCGATAGAGAAGAGCTCTTTGTGACCACGAAATTATGGATAAATTCAAATGGTTATCAAGGTGCCAAGACGGCTTTTGAGAACTCCCTTAAAAAATTAAAACTCGATTATCTTGACCTTTATCTTATCCATCAGCCTTATGGTGATGTGTATGGCGAATGGCGGGCAATGGAAGAACTGTATAAAGAAGGAAAATTAAAGGCCATCGGCGTCAGCAATTTTCAGTCCGACCGACTAATTGATCTTATCATCCATAACGAGGTTGTACCTGCTGTAAATCAGGTAGAGACGCATCCTTTCCATCAGCAGATAGATGCACATCAGTTTATGGACGACAATAAGGTGCAGATTGAATCTTGGGGGCCTTTTGCAGAAGGTAAAAACGATATGTTCAAAAATGAGGTACTTGGTAGCATTGGGAAGAAATACAATAAATCGATTGCCCAGGTTGTATTGCGCTGGCTTACCCAACGCGGTATCGTAGCCATTCCAAAGTCTGTTCGTAAAGAGCGTATGCAGGAAAACATCAACATTTTCGACTTTCAATTAAGCGCCGAAGAAATGGAAACCATCAAAACGCTTGATTCCGGTACCAGCAGTTTCTTCGACCACCGTGATCCGGCAATGGTAAAATGGTTGGGCGAGCGAAAATTAAATCAATAATAAAATTACCAATATGGAAAAAAGAATATTGGGCAAAAACGGGCTGGAAGTATCAGCCCTGGGCCTTGGATGTATGGGCCTTAGTTTCGGTTACGGACCGGCAACAGAAAAAAGTAAAGCGATCGAACTGATTAGATCAGCATATGAACAGGGAATAACATTTTTTGATACCGCTGAGGTATACGGACCCTATACGAATGAGGAGCTTTTGGGCGAGGCGATTCAACCCTTCAGAAACGAAGTGGTAGTCGCGACTAAATTCGGCTTTAAAAATGCCAGGACCACTGAAGGCCTGGATAGCCGCCCGGAAACCATAAGAGCGGTGGCTGAAGCATCGCTTAAAAGACTGCGCACAGATCGAATCGACCTTTTCTATCAGCACCGTGTTGATCCAAATGTTCCAATGGAAGATGTGGCCGGTACTGTAAAAGATCTGATCGCTGAGGGAAAAGTAAAAAATTTCGGGCTTTCGGAGGCGGGGGTTTTTGCTATACGGCAAGCCAATGAAGTATTATCGGTAACGGCTTTGCAGAGCGAATATTCGTTATGGTGGAGAGAGCCAGAACTGGAAATTCTCCCCTTGCTTGAAGAACTCGAAATTGGCTTTGTTCCATTTAGCCCTCTTGGCAAAGGATTCCTAACGGGTAAGATTGATGAAAAAACAAGTTTCGATAAATCCGATTTTCGCAATACCGTTCCAAGATTTTCTGAAGAAAACCGAAAAGCAAACCAGGTATTGGTTGATCTGCTCGGCAAAATTGCCACAAAACAAAATGCGACCAATGCGCAGATCGCATTGGCCTGGCTCCTGGCGCAAAAACCATGGATAGCCCCAATTCCGGGAACCACAAAACTGAACCGTCTTCAAGAAAATATTGGAGCGGCAAATGTTGAGCTATCTTCTAACGATCTTCAGGAAATCGAGACCGCAGTGTCCAACATCCAAATTCAGGGACATCGATATACAGCGCAGGCACAGCAAATGATTAATAAATAATAAAAACGACTAATAAATCAGATATGAAAAAGTTATTTTTTTTAACGTGTCTTCTGGGTGGCCTAATGGCGCAAGTTACATTTGCCCAGAATACTCCGATATTTCCAAAAGGAGAAAAATCTCCAAATGTGCATCATACGGGCAACGTATGGCTCACCGAGCTTAATGCGCCCGACAGTGTATTCTCTTATGGAACTTCTGTTGCAATATCTGACCCCGATGCACGCCTGAACTGGCACATCCATCCGGGTGGCCAGATCCTAATCATCACCGAAGGTGAAGGCTATTATCAGGAAAAAGGTAAAGAAAAAAGAACAGTTAAAAAGGGTGAAGTAATTAAGTGTTTGCCAGGTGTTGAACACTGGCATGGTGCTACACCAAAAACTGGCGTAACTTATATAGCTACTTCCCCTGCAGCAAAAGGAAAAACCATCTGGTTAAATAAGGTTTCAGACGATGAGTATTATGGTAAAAAGTAAATCAATATTTCTCCTATTTTTCATTCCCTTTATTTTCTCAGCATGTAAGTCAGATAGGCAAAATGAGATGTCACAATCCCTGGTGATCAGGGAGCAGGGAAGCTTTTCTATCGGAGGCACAAAAAAGACTGTACCCGGGGAGTTTAACGTGAGTAATGCCCTCGATTCTGCGGGGCAAACCTTTCATGGCGACCATGCCTACGCATTCTACCAGATCCCCGAGCAATCAAGGAAATATCCAATGGTATTACTCCATGGCGCCGGTCAGTCAAAAAAAACCTGGGAGACTACTCCAGACGGACGTGAAGGATTTCAAAATCTGTTTCTTCGAAAAGGTTATAGCGTTTATCTCTTGGACCAGCCACGCCGCGGCGAAGCGGGTAAAAGTATGGTCCAAGCCACCGTTTCTCCACTCGCTGACGAACAGTTCTGGTTCACCCAGTTTAGGATTGGCAACTATCCGCAATATTTCAATGGTGTACAATTTCCAAAAGATCCTGCTTCACTCGAACAGTTTTATCGGCAGATGACCCCAAATACCGGCCCGTTTGACGGCAAGGTTATTGCCAATGCTGTTTCGAGCCTGTTTGATAAAATCGGCGAAAGTATATTGGTCACCCATTCCCAGGGTGGTGGCCCGGGCTGGATGACCGCAATTCAAAATAAAAATATTAAGGCCATAGTTGCCTACGAGCCATACAGTGGTTTCGTTTTTCCAAAAAATGAATTGCCAAAACCGATCAAGTCCTCAGGTTTGTTCGGAGAACTAGTAGGTACCGAAATACCACTGGATGATTTTAAAAAACTGACAATGCTGCCAATCATTATTTATTATGGTGATAACATTGCTAAAAATCCATCCAAGGTATGGAATAGTGACCATTGGCGCTCAGGCCTGGAGATGGCCAGGATATGGGCTGCAACGATAAATAAATATGGTGGAGATGCTAAAGTTGTGCATCTCCCGGAGATCGGGATAAAAGGCAATACCCATTTTGCCTTTTCTGACTTAAACAATATTGAGATTGCAGATCTTTTATCTGCCTGGCTAAAAGAGAAAGGTCTGGATAAGTAAAATTGGTAGCAATCTCCGTAATTCATATACCCTCGAAGCATTAAAATTGGGGAAATTTGTTGTCAAAGAAATCGCTTATGAAAACAATAATTCATCCCTTCATGGTGATCACTATAGTGATTAGCATGCTTTCAAGCTGTACAAAAGCCCAGGCCCCTTCTTCCGCAACGGAGAAAAATTTAGATGGAAAAAACATTTTGATCGTTTATCTTTCTAGAACAAATAACACCAAAGCTATTGCCGAATTGATTCAAAAGGAAGTTGGTGGCAAGTTGGTTTCATTGGAGTTACAAAAGCCTTACCCGGAAAACTATCAGGCAATTGTAGATCAGGTAGCAAAAGAAAACGCTGATGGTTACCTGCCCCCTCTTAAAACCAAAATAGATAGCATAGAAAAGTTTGATGTGATATTTTTGGGATTTCCAACATGGGGCATGCAGCTCCCGCCTCCTTTGAAAAGTTTTTTAAGGCAACACGATCTTAAAGGAAAGACCCTTATTCCCTTCAACACCAATGCCGGCTATGGTATAGGAAGTACTTTTCAGACGGTAAAAGAACTGGCGCCGTCGAGCACTATCTTAGAAGGCTTTTCCATTCAGGGCGGAAAAGAAAGGGATGGTGTATATTTTGTCATGCAAGGCGAAAAAGAAAAAAAGGCGAAAGAAGAAATCATCAAATGGTTGGAAAAAATCAAGTTTAAAAATTAAGAACAGCAATGAGAATATTTAACATTAAGTTTCTGGCAATATTTCTTGGCAGTGTATTTTTTCTGATTTCAAAAATGTCTGCACAAGAAAATATAATGGTAAGTTCATTGGATGCAAAGCAACGGAGCCTCATCGCAATTGCAGCGCAGACCGCAAATGGGGATTTGGAGGGTTTGAAAGAAAACCTGACCCTGGGTTTAACCTCCGGCCTTACCATCAATGAAATCAAGGAAGCCATTGTACACTTTTATGCATACTGCGGGTTTCCACGTAGCATCAGGGCATTACAAACCTTTATGTCTGTATTGGACGAGCGGAAAGCTAAAGGACTTAACGATCCATTAGGTTTGGAAGCATCTCCGGTAAGCACCAATGCTAACAAGTATGAGCGGGGAAAGATAGTACTGGAAAAGCTTACAGGCATAAAAGAGACCGGACAAAAAGAAGGTTATGCAGCGTTCTCGCCTATTATAGAAGTGTTCCTGAAGGAACATTTGTTTGCAGATATTTTCGAAAGGGATGTACTAACATTCAAAGATCGTGAACTATTGACCGTATCAGTTATTGCCAGCATCGGTGAGGCTGAACCAATGTTGTCCTCACACCTGAATATTTGCATGAATGTGGGGCTCACGCCAGCTCAGTTAGAAGAATTTGTTAGGGTGATCAAACCAATTGTCGGCAAAAAGAAATCTAAGGCAGCGCAAAAAGTCCTCAACGTCGTTTTAGACAGTAAAAAGAAAGAATAATATGAAAGCTTTAAAAGAACTCGGTTTATTAATAACACTAAGCATTACAATTATGGTATCGCCAGTGCTTGCACAATCATTAAAAAAGACAGGGAATACAAACCCTTATACACTGGTATACAAAGGAGCTATAACTAAAAATGAAACAGGAAAGGTCAATATTCATCCTGTAAAATATAAGATCAATGGGATTAATATCGCTGCCAATGTTTATACCCCGGCCAATTATAATCCATCAGAAAAATATCCCTCTGTGGTAGTCGCTCATCCAAATGGCGGAATCAAAGAACAGACAGCAGGATTATATGCACAGCATCTGGCAGAAGCAGGCTATGTTACCCTTGCCTTCGATGCCGCGTATCAGGGGTCAAGTGGTGGCGAGCCCCGTCATACTGATAAGCCTCAATACCGCACTGAAGATATACATGGAGCGGCGGATTATCTTACCCAGTATCCTGGCGTTGAGGCAGACCGCCTAGGTGTTTTGGGCATCTGTGGAGGTGGTGGTTATACTTTAAAAGCAGCTCAATCAGACAAACGTTTTAAAGCGGTTGCAACTTTGAGTATGTTCAATTCAGGAGAGGTAAGACGCAACGGCTTTCAAAACTCACAGGTTAAAACCATTCAGGAAAGATTGAAACAGGCTTCAGATGCTCGCACCCTAGAAAAAGAAAGTAGTAAAATCCCTGAAGATGGACGGATAGAGACAGGTGGAAAATCAATTTTTTCAGGGGTGGCAAGTATAACCGATGAAGAAATCGCCAAGACCTCAACTGATTTATATCGTGAAGGATACGAGTATTATTACAGGAGTCATGCCCATCCCAATTCAACGTTCTTATATACGACAAGCAGTTTATTGGATTTAATGACCTGGGATGCTACAGACCAAATTGCTTTAATCGATCAACCATTGTTAATGATGGCAGGGAGCAAGGCAGATACTAAATACATGACAGATGAAGCATTTGCAAAAGTTACCAACTCGAAAAAGAAGGAACTATTCTTGATAGAAGGCGCTACGCACATACAAACTTATTGGAGGCCTGAGTACGTGAGTAAAGCTGTTAATAAATTAACCGATTTTTATAAAACCAATCTTTAATATGGCTATGAAATGTAATGGTAAATATCTAATTCTGGCAATGGTTATTGCTATTTCCTCATGCAGTAATCAAAAAAAAGAGTCAGAAAGTCAGCCCTTATTTCCACAGGGAAATAAAAACACAAGTAAAAACTTTACAGGCGAAGTATGGCTAAAGTCACTTGTCGATGCAGATACTTTAAATGGCAATACGGTAGGAAACGTTACTTTTTCTCCAGGAGCAAGAACTAACTGGCATTCGCATCCCGCGGGTCAGATAATTTTAGCTACCGAAGGCGTCGGCTATTACCAGGAAAAAGGCAAAAAAAAGATGATTCTGTATAAAGGGGATATTGTTAAATGCCCTCCAAATCTTCCTCACTGGCATGGGGCAAGTTCCGATTCAAAGTTTGTACAAGTTGCAATAAGCAGTCGCGACAAAGGGCCTGCAGTTTGGCTCGGAGTCGTACCTGATAGTGTATATTTCGCCAAATGATCCATTAATAATATTTCTTAGAAGTGTAGCCACTACAATTTAAAGGCATGGTGTTGGGCTGAAGCATTTAGGTGACAATTAGATTGGTAATGCTATGAATTAATCTAAAATACTTAGTTATAAAATCAACAAACTATTGGATCTGTTCGCTCTGTTCTGCTATTCTAATGAATCTGTTTCATCAAATCCTTTAAAAATCTATTTAAACCAATAATAGGCCAAAGTTTTTCATTATCAAAGAAGGTGGATTTGTGATAGCCCTAAAGATCTATAGATTAAATTTCGTCTCAAAAAACGAACGAATTTACCATAATCGAACGTTTTATCAGAGGAAATTGAGTATAGATAGATTGACACTTCAACTTTTCCATTTCTACAATATATTTTTGTGGATATAGACGACCACTTGTTAGAGATATGGCTTACTGAACCATATGATTCGGGTTTAACGACAAAAATGCTCAAACGTTCAAATTTCGGTCGTACTTCCTAACGGTATACCCTTTTGATTTCAGATTTTCTTACGACCATTGATGCTTAACTAAATCAATAATAAATCAAATGACTCTTCCGAGTTTAAGTATCAACCGTATGAAGATCAACAAACAAAAGCCTAATGTCCGAACACAAAAAAAAAGACTTAAAACAAGGTTGCCAATCAGTAACCTTGAAAACTTTAGTTCTGAAGATCAAACGAAGAAAACCGGTAAAATAGTACCGACTAAGCCAAAGGATTTCATATCCAAAGAATGTTCAAAGTACACTTTACATGAAAGAGAATATTTAAAGAAAACTGACAATAATATTGACAAAATATATGAGAGTAGAGAAGAAAAATTGCTAAATTTAATAGTCAAAATCATTGTTAAATCGACATTAAAGGAATTATATGGAAAAGAAGGCAATTAGATATTTAAGGTTCAGCGATAAAAAACAAAGTGAAAATTCAATAGAGCGTCAGCGGGTTGTAACTGATCATTATATACAATTGAATAAAATTAATCTGATAGATACCTTTATCGATCGTGGGAAAAGCGCCAAAACATTTGACAGACCCGATTTTATTAAATTACAGGAATTTATAGGCCTTTACCATAAAAACGTTGATTACCTATTAGTTGATCAAATGGACAGGTTTAGCCGCGATGCAGGTGAAGCCATGGGCATGGTTAAAACCTTACAATCGAAATATGGGATACAGATCATAAGCGTTTCTGAGGGCATTGAATTTGACTACGATAAACCTGGGAGTTTCTTCAGAGCTGGTCTACAACTACTGTTGGCGGAAGAAGACAACATCAATAGGAGCATCAAAATAAGATCAGGCATATATTCCAAAAAAACAAAAGAAGGAAAATTTGTTTTCCGGATTACACCATACGGATACCAAAAAATAGGCGAGCCACGAGACCGCAGGTTAGTTATCAATGAACCTGAAGCTAAAATCGTCCGGTTTATCTACGAAGCTTACTTAAAGAATGTACCACTCTACCTCATTAAACAAAAGGCTGCAGAACTTGGATTTGACAGAAAGGGTAATATGGCTATTGAAAGGATTTTAACGAATGCAGTATATGCCGGGTTAGTAGAAGCTAAAGCCTATAAAGAGCATCCTGGAGGACTCTTTCCAGCCATTCATGAGCCGATCATTGATATGATCTCATGGAAAATGGTAAACAGCAAAATTAAGAGAGTATGTAAAGCGCGTACCATCATCGATGATTCGCTTCCACTGAGAGGTATTTTAAAATGCCACTGTGGTAATTTTTTGACCGGAGCGCCTTCACGCGGCAAGTCCGGACAATATTTTTATTATTATAAATGCAGGTTTTCCAAACACAATAATATTAGCGCAAAAAAAGCGCATATGCAGTTTGACACAGCGCTCGAACTGATGAGCCTACCTGTCAGATTAGTAAAAAAAATCAAAGACGGCGCAGCACTACAGATTGAAAAAGAACTTGAAAATAACAAGAAGGGTCTGGCAGAAAAACAATTGGAACTTAGAAAAAAACAAGAACTACTATATGCTGTAGAAGAAAAATGGATAAAAAGTGAAATTGACAGGGATACCTATCAAAGATGGTGTAATAGATACAAAGATAATATAGACAACCTGAAGATAGCAATAGAAAGGTTAAATGCGAGTCATCGCGAGGCTTTCGAAATACTAAACAAACAGTTGGATGTATTAACAGACGTAAAATCAGTCTTTAACAAATTTGATACTCTAGAAAAGCGAGAATTTATAAACCTAGTGTTCGACTCAAACCTTTACTATGAAAACGGTATCTATCGAACACCTACAATGCTGAGCCTTTTATCAATCAATTACCTAAAAATGAGAGAGTTAGGAGTAATGATTGTAGACAAAAAAAGGAATGATTTAAAAATCATCCCTTCAAGTGCACTTGTAGGGATTCGAACCCCAAACCTTCTCATCCGTAGTGAGATGCTCTATCCAATTGAGCTACAAATGCATTTCCGTTTGTTAACGGACTGCAAAGGTAAGATTTGATAATTAAATTCAAAATATTATTTGAAAAAAATATTCAAAAATCTTCGCTCTCGCTTTCTTTAAGCTTTTACAGCATCATCAATTGCTTTAAAATCAGGCAAATCCTTTGCATCTTCTAAAACTTCAGCATATATAATTTTTCCTTCTTCATCTATAACAAAAGCTGCTCTTTTCGATACACCCTTTAATCCGAATACAAATTCTGGATAAAGCGAACCATAAGCTTCAGATACTTCTTTATTAAAATCAGATAATAGCGGAAACTGATAGTTTTGAACTTCTTTAAACTTCGCCAAAGAGAAAGGAGAATCTACAGAAATACCTAAAACTTCTGCATTGATGCCTTCGTAAAAGCTAAAATTATCTCTCATTGTACAAAGTTGTTCTGTACAAGTTCCGGTAAAAGCCATCGGGAAAAAGTGAATAATCACCTTTTTGCCTTTAAATGCTTCTAAAGAAACTTCAGTTAAATCTGAACTGTATAATTTAAAATCCGGGGCGTTATCGCCAATTTGTAGTGCCATATTATTATTGTTGTTATTGGTTAATTGGTTAATTTCATAGCAAAGTTTCAAAAGGAAAGAATTAGCCTATTTGTCCATTTTCAATATCCGTATAGTCTTTATACTTAATACTAGCTACTTGATACTTTTCACTTTCTACTTTCTACTTTCTACTTTCTACTTTTCATCTGCTCATCCACAATCTTCAACCCTTCTTCAAAGCTATGCGGTTTATAATCTAAATCTTTTATTGTTTTATCTAACACAAAACCCGTTTTAACCGGGCGCTTTGCAGATTGATTTAAACTTTCTGAGCTAATTTCTGAAAGAATTGATTTATTTAATGACCAATAATCGGCAACTTTTTTCACTAAATCTGCAATACTCATGTAATCTTTACCCGAAACATGATAAACACCCTGCGCATTTTTCTCTACTGCTAATAAGCAAGCTTCGGCTAAATCTTCAGCAAGTGTGGGCATACGCCATTGGTCGTTTACTACATTAATAGGCTGACCTTTTTCTAAAGCACCTTTCGCCCAAAGCACTATATTACTGCGGCTCATATCATTGGTGATGCCATAAACTAAAATGGTGCGTAAAATTGCCCAATTTGCTTTTGATGCTTTAACAGCACGTTCGGACAGAAGTTTTGTTTCGCCGTAATAGCTTAATGGATTCGGCACATCTTCTTCTTTGTAAGGTCCATCAGCACCATCAAAAATGAAATCAGTACTTAAGTGTATAAAATAAACATTTAATTCTTCGCAAAGCGATACCAGATGCTGAGTTGCATCAACATTTAGCTGATGGCAAAGTTCTTTATTGGCTTCGCTGGTATCAACGTTTGTCATAGCGGCCGTGTGAATAATAGCGTCAGGCTTATATTTTAGAATAACTTCCCCAACCTGCTCAGCATCCAGAATATCCATTTCGGCATATTCGTAGCCTTCGCTAATAGGATAGCGATTTGTGCCCTTTGACGTGGCAACCAATCTTACCCGACCCTCGGCTAATACTTTTTCGGTTATTTTTTGCCCCAAAAGGCCATTACTCCCTGTAGTTAAAACGGTTTTCATTATGTGGTTATATGCCCCTAAATTACCTATTAAAATCGTCTAAGAAAAATTTGTAATATATATTTAAAATTCGCTAATAATAACTTAACTTTGCCAACCGAATTGGAGCCCTTACAAACAGCTTTAATTCGTTGACTATAATAAATTTACTCACAACAGATATGCCTAACTTAGGAAAAATAGCACAAATTATCGGCCCAGTGGTTGACGTTAGCTTTGCTGATGATGCCCATCTACCTAAAATTTTCGATGCGTTAGAGATAACAAAAGAAAATGGACAAAAAATTGTTTTAGAAGTTCAACAGCACTTAGGTGAAGACCGTGTACGTGCAATCTCTATGGACTCTACTGATGGTTTAGTTCGTGGAATGAAAGTAGTTGATACTGGTTCAGCGATTAAAATGCCAGTTGGCGACCAAATTAAAGGTCGTTTATTTAATGTAGTAGGTGACGCAATTGACGGAATCACTGCAGTAGATAAAGCTGACGGTCGCCCGATTCACGCTACTCCTCCTAAGTTCGAAGATTTATCAACAGAAACTGAAGTACTTTTTACAGGGATTAAAGTAATCGATTTATTAGAGCCTTATGCAAAAGGTGGTAAAATTGGTTTGTTTGGTGGTGCTGGTGTAGGTAAAACGGTATTAATTATGGAGTTGGTTAACAACATCGCTAAAGCTTATGCAGGTTTATCAGTATTCGCAGGTGTTGGTGAGCGTACTCGTGAAGGTAACGATTTACTTCGTGAGTTTATCGAATCAGGCGTAATCAACTACGGCGATGATTTCTTGCACTCAATGGAAAAAGGTGGATGGGATTTGAAGTCAGTTGATACTGAAAAATTAAAAGAATCTAAAGCAACATTGGTTTTCGGTCAAATGAACGAGCCTCCTGGTGCACGTGCTCGTGTAGCATTATCAGGATTAACAGTTGCAGAATATTTCCGTGATGGTGATGGTGAAGGCGCTGGAAAAGATATCCTTTTCTTCGTTGATAACATCTTCCGTTTTACTCAGGCAGGTTCTGAGGTATCGGCTTTATTAGGTCGTATGCCATCTGCAGTAGGTTACCAACCAACATTGGCAACTGAAATGGGGTTAATGCAGGAGCGTATTACTTCAACAAAACGCGGTTCAATTACTTCTGTACAAGCTGTATATGTACCTGCAGATGATTTAACTGACCCGGCTCCGGCTACAACTTTCGCCCACTTAGATGCAACTACAGTACTTTCTCGTAAAATTGCTGAGTTAGGTATTTATCCAGCGGTAGATCCATTAGATTCTACTTCACGTATCCTTTCGCCTGCGGTTTTAGGCGATGAGCATTACAACACAGCACAACGCGTTAAAGAAACTTTACAACGTTATAAAGAATTACAAGATATCATCGCGATTTTAGGTATGGACGAATTATCTGAAGAAGATAAATTAGTAGTATCAAGAGCTCGTCGTGTTCAACGTTTCTTATCACAACCATTCCACGTAGCTGAGCAATTTACAGGCTTAAAAGGTGTGTTGGTAGATATTAAAGATACCATCAAAGGTTTCAACATGATTATGGATGGTGAAGTTGATGAATATCCTGAAGCTGCATTTAACTTAGTTGGTAGCATTGAAGATGCTATTGAAAAAGGTAAAAAATTATTAGCAGAAGCGAACTAATACGTTGTACGTAATAAGTTATACGTTTAAGTGCAAGTCGGCTGACTTAAAACTTAAAACGTAAAACGTAAAACTTTAAAAATGAATTTAGAAATATTAACTCCGGATAAAAAAGTTTTCGAAGGCGAAGTAACAGCTGTTACCGTTCCCGGAACGTCAGGTTCTTTTCAGATTTTAAAAGACCATGCTGCTATCATTTCTACTTTAGAGGATGGAGAAGTTATTATAAAAGCAAACCAAAATGACGAGCAACGTTTTTTTATTAAAGGTGGAGTTGTTGAAGCCTTAAATAATAAAATTGTTGTCTTAGCAGAAGGTATTGCTTAATCAATTTATTATATAGTTCTAAATTTATCTTTGGAACTTAAAAAAGCCTTTTTGATTAATTTCAGAAAGGCTTTTTTGTGTTAATATTACAAGTTTCATTTTAAACTCCTTTTTGGGTAAAAATTTACAATAAGCCCGAGTATATATTCCAGTCAAAAATTTGAATTGAGTATATTACCAGAATACCCAAATTATATTTTTTTTTACAATAAATTTTTAAATGGAATTATATTACTCATTCTCAGTACTCATTGTTATCGCGTCATTCTTTGCTTATCTCAATTTACGTTATCTAAAATTACCCTCAACCATTGGCATCATGATTATCGCGATGCTCGCCTCAGTTATATTGGTTATCACCGGAAGTCTATTTCCAAAAGCCTTTAATCATTTTTCTACATTACTTACTGATGTAGATTTTACCGAAGTATTAATGGGCGCCATGCTAAACTTTTTGCTGTTTGCCGGTGCCATCCATATTAATTTAAAAGATTTAAAAGAACAACGGGGACCTGTTATCATCTTCTCAACGGTTAGTGTTGTCATTTCTACATTTGCTGTAGGAGGAATATTATTTTTTCTCGGGCCGATATTAGGCATTCATATTCCATTCATTTACTGCTTACTTTTTGGCTCTTTGATATCCCCTACCGACCCAATTGCCGTGATGGGCGTTTTAAAAGAGGCAAAAGTTAAAAAATCATTAGAAACAAAAGTAGCCGGAGAATCACTTTTTAACGATGGTGTTGCCGTTGTGGTATTTGCAGTTATTCTTCAACTTACACAAACCAGTGAAGTAGAAATTTCATTTTTTAGTATATCCTGGTTATTGATTAAAGAAGCTTTCGGAGGATTTATCCTCGGTGCGCTTTTAGGCTTAGGTGCATCTAACGCTATGCGGAAAATCGACGATTATAAAGTTTCAGTTTTAATAACACTTTCGGTAGTAATGGGCGGATACCTGATTGCACATTCCATGCACATATCAGGACCCTTAACCATGGTTGCAGCTGGTATTGTGATTGGAAATTATGGTAAGCGAACAGCAATGTCTGCCATTACAAAAGATTACCTGAATAAATTCTGGGAGCTTATTGACGAAATCCTCAATGCAGTTTTGTTTCTTTTTATCGGTTTCGAATTATTGATTATTCAAAACATCACATCATATTGGATAATCGGAACTGCAAGTATCGTTATTGTTTTATTCTCGAGATTTTTATCCATATATATTCCGGTTTTACTCATTCCATTTAAAAATAAATTTAGTAACGGAACAATTAAAGTTTTGGTTTGGGGTGGTTTACGCGGAGGAGTTTCTATTGCTTTAGCCTTATCAATGGATGAGGGACCATATAAACCTACATTAATTGCGGCTACCTATTTTGTTGTTGTATTTTCTATTATCGTTCAAGGACTTACAGTTGGAAAAGTAGCATCAAGAGTTCTTTCGAAGGAAGAAGAATAGTATCACATAAATTAATATACTAATGCCAATGCAAAATTCATTGGCATTTTGTTTTTATGGACATTTCTGTAAAGATTAGTTCTATAAAAAAACTACAAAAATTTTCACTTTTTGATTAAATACAGAAGTTTTAAGAAGAAAAAAGGTGAATTTACAATGCAAGCATAACAAACATACCGTATACCGTTTTGATATTTGGTATGCGGTCATCAGCATATAATCACCAAAAGCTCCGGCAAACGAAATAATATTCGTTAATTTGACTTAAAAAAGGAATATAATTCTAATTTCACTTTTTTTTAATTTCCTTTGGATATTAATGAACCAAAAACTAAATTGGTATTTATAAACAATCAGGAAATAATGATCTATCAAAGTAACACAATTTCAAATCAGGCTACTGCAATTGCAGCTGGTAATGTTGTTTTCATACCTGTCATTATGCTCAATCTACTACTCCTAAATATTTTACCAGGAAAGAAGATGGGTTGCTTTTAATAGATATAAACTAAATATACTTAAAGCGTCCTGACAAAAACAGGGCGCTTTTTTTTAAATAATAAAACACAGTATTATGAAATACTATAATTCTAATACGATTATATACCTTGATGGAAAATTTGAAAAGGCTGTAAATAGCAGCACTGATCTTTACGGCCAATCATTGCATTATGGTTACGCTGCTTTTGAGGGTATTAGAGCATATAAAACACACAACGGCAATCGCATATTTAAAGCAGCTGCCCATTTCGACCGCCTGGAGCGTTCTTGCCAATTGGCAAATATTCCTTTCCCTTGGGATAAACAGGAATTAATAAAAGAAACTTATAAGTTGCTTACGCTGAATAAGCTAAAGGATGCATACATCCGTCCATTAGTTTTTTGCCACCCCAACATGAAATTGAATGGTCCAACCGGTGTTTCAATTTTAATCTGTGCATGGGATTGGGATGCTTATTCTGGCAATAAGTTATTAAAGTTAACCATTTCAGATTACGAGCGGCCAAATCCAAAATCTACACCAATGGAAGCTAAATTGAGCGGAAACTATGTAAACTCAATTTTGGCTACAACCGCAGCCAATATTAAAGGTTATGATGAAGCTTTGCTTTTGGATATGAACGGCTTTGTAGCCGAAGCATCAGGTGCAAACATCTTTATAGAAAAAGATGGTAAACTTTACACGCCATCTTTAGGAAATATTTTACCTGGAATTACCAGAGCAACGGTTAAAGAACTTTGTACGGTTTTAGATATCGAGTGCATCGAGCAGAAATTGACTGTTGAAGATTTGAGAAATGCAGATAGCGCTTTCTTATGTGGAACAGCTACAGAGATTGCTGGTATTGCTTCAATTGATGATATCGTTTTCCGTTCATTATGGAGAGAATCGATCGGTTATACCATACAACGGGCTTATAAAAACCTTGTGCTAGAAAAAGTGAACTACGAAGTGATTATATAGATATGAGTTTTGAGATTGAGATTTGAGAAAAAATTTTCAACTACCAACCTCTAAAACTAATGAACAACTGAACTAATAAACTAATCAATGAGCGAATTAAACAAATACAGTAAAACATTTACACAAGACCCAACACAACCGGCGGCGCAGGCGATGCTTTACGGAATCGGCTTAACCGATGCAGATATGGCAAAAGCTCAAGTTGGTATTGCAAGCATGGGTTATGATGGCAACACCTGCAACATGCACCTTAACGATCTTGCAAAAGATGTTAAAGCAGGCGTTTGGAAAAATGATTTAGTGGGTTTGATTTTTAATACAATTGGCGTTAGTGATGGTATGAGTAACGGTACTGATGGTATGCGTTATTCATTGGTTAGCCGCGACGTAATCGCTGATAGTATCGAAACTATTTGTGGCGGTCAATACTATGATGGAATTATTTCTATACCAGGCTGCGATAAAAATATGCCGGGTGCTATTATGGCAATGGCTCGTTTAGATCGTCCATCAATTATGGTTTATGGTGGTACAATTGCACCAGGTCATTACAAAGGGGAAGAATTAAATATCGTTTCGGCTTTTGAAGCATTGGGACAAAAAATCTGTGGCAATTTATCTGATGAAGATTATCAGGGCATCATAAAACACACTTGTCCGGGTGCCGGCGCCTGTGGCGGTATGTACACAGCAAACACAATGGCATCTGCTATTGAAGCATTAGGAATGAGTTTACCCTATTCCTCTTCAAATCCTGCGGTTAGTCCGGAGAAAAAACAAGAATGTTTGGATGCTGGAAAATACATCAAAATTCTATTAGAAAAAGATATTAAACCATCTGATATCATGACAAGAAAAGCGTTTGAGAATGCAATTCGGTCAATCATTATATTAGGTGGAAGTACCAATGCAGTATTACATTTTATTGCCATGGGTAAAGCTATTGGTGTAGAAATTACTCAAGATGATTTTCAACGCATGAGTGATGTAACGCCTGTGTTAGCCGATTTTAAACCAAGCGGAAAATACTTAATGCAAGATTTGCATCAATATGGAGGTATCCCTGCAGTATTAAAGTTTTTATTAAACGAAGGTTTATTACATGGCGACTGCTTAACCGTAACCGGAAAAACTGTTGCAGAAAATTTGGCCGATGTAAAATCTATTATGGATTACGACCAGAAAATCATTCAAAAACTGAGTGAGCCGATTAAAGCAACTGGTCACTTGCAAATTCTTTATGGAAATTTAGCCGAGAAAGGTTCTGTAGCAAAAATAAGCGGTAAAGAAGGCGAAAAATTTGAAGGTCCGGCTAGAGTTTTTGATGGCGAGCATGATTTAATTGCGGGTATTTCTAGCGGTCGCGTAAAGCCAGGTGATGTAATTGTAATTAAAAACTCTGGCCCTGTTGGTGCACCGGGCATGCCGGAAATGTTAAAACCAACTTCAGCAATTATTGGTGCTGGTTTGGGTAAATCGGTGGCTTTAATTACCGATGGTCGTTTCTCTGGCGGAACCCACGGTTTTGTGGTTGGGCACATCACTCCCGAATCATACAAAGGTGGTTTAATCGGTTTGGTAGAAGATGAAGATCCAATCCTAATTGATGCTGTTAATAACATCATAGAATTGCAGGTAAGCGATGATGTCATCGCAGAGCGAAGAAAGAAATATGTGCAGCCAGAGTTAAAAGTAACTAAAGGCGTGCTTTATAAATATGCTAAAACCGTTTCAGATGCCGCAAGTGGTTGCGTAACTGACGAATATTAAAATAAGTTCAGGTTTGCGGATGTAAACCTTGACCATTAGTCATCCCGACTAAATAATAAAATGAATTACTATGCAAATAATCAAAAGTATTCAAAATAGAATTTATGAAATTCGGGGTGTAAGAGTAATGTTGGATTTCGATTTGGCAGTACTTTATGAAGTTGAAACAAGGGTTTTAAATCAAGCCGTGAAGCGTAATATTCAACGTTTTCCAGATGATTTTATGTTTCAACTTACTAAGCTGGAGTTTGAAAATTTGAAATTAGAGAACAGCAATCAAGGTATGTCATCACAAACTGTGATGACATAGAATCCGAACTTGATATCACAAATTGTGATATCAAGTTATGGAGGGATTAGAAAAATGCCCTATGCTTTCACAGAGCAAGGCGTAGCAATGTTAAGCGGAATTTTAAGAAGCGAAAAGGCAATTAACATGAATATTGCCATAATGAGAGCTTTTGTTGATGTAAGAAAAATCATACTCAAACAAAATAACTTAAACGAGCAGCTCTTAGAAATTAAAGAGCGACTTGGAGAACACGATGTTCAACTAAATGAGCTTTATGATGCAATGGATAATCTTTTAGATGAAAAAATTGCACAGTTGAAATGGAAAGATAGGGAGCGAATCGGATTTAAAATAAAAGAATAATAGAACAGCAAAAACGTAATTATGGAAACTGCACAAGATACATTACAAACCGAAGCAAAGGCTGAAACAAAGCGCACTTTTAAAGGAACGGGCTCTCAGGTTTTGTTAAATGGATTAATTGAAGAAGGCGTAACAACCATTTTTGGTTATCCTGGTGGGGCAATTATGCCAATTTACGATGCACTTTATGATTACACTGATAAATTGCAACATATCTTGGTACGCCACGAGCAAGGTGGTATCCATGCCGCTCAGGGTTTTGCCAGAGCAAGCGGTAAAGTAGGTGTTTGTTTCGCTACAAGTGGCCCTGGTGCAACCAACCTGGTAACAGGATTAGCTGATGCTCAAATCGATAGCACACCTTTAGTTTGTATCACAGGCCAGGTTTTTGCACATTTATTAGGGACTGATGCATTTCAGGAAACGGATGTAATTAACATTACTACGCCGGTTACTAAGTGGAATTATCAGGTTACCGATGCAAAAGAAATTCCGGAAGTTTTAGCGAAGGCCTTTTACATTGCAAAAAGCGGTAGACCAGGACCAGTTTTAATCGATATAACTAAAAATGCTCAAATACAAATTGAGGAATTTCCTGAATATGTTAAGTGCAATCATATCCGTTCTTATCGCCCGAAACCAAAAGTTAGAGTAGAATACATCGAGCAAGCAGCTAAATTAATAAACGAGGCGAAGAAACCATTTATATTGTTTGGACAAGGTGTTGTTTTAGGCACTGCAGAACAAGAATTTAAAGCCTTTATAGAAAAAAGCGGCATTCCTGCAGCCTGGACAATTATGGGCGAAGGTGCCATTCCAACTTCGCACCCATTAAATGTTGGTATGTTAGGAATGCATGGAAATTACGGACCCAATGTTTTAACCAATGAATGTGATGTTTTAATTGCCATTGGAATGCGTTTTGATGACCGCGTGACAGGTCGCTTGGATAAATATGCAAAACAGGCAAAAGTTATTCATTTTGATATAGATCCGGCCGAAATTGACAAAAATGTAAAAGCAGATGTTGGTGTTTGGGGCGATTGCAAAGAAACTTTACCGCTTTTAACCAATTTAGTTGATGAGAAACAACACAATGACTGGGTTTCAAAATTCAGAGAATATAATCAGAAAGAAATAGACCAGGTTATCACACCAGAGCTTTATCCGCAAGGCGATGAAATGACAATGGGTGAAGTATTGCGCAACATCAACGAAATTTGCGGTGGCGATGCCGTTATTGTTACTGATGTTGGTCAGCACCAAATGGTAGCCTGTCGTTATGCAAAATTTAATAACACCCGTAGTAACATTACCTCCGGTGGTTTAGGTACAATGGGTTTTGGTTTACCGGCAGCAATAGGTGCTAAGTATGGTGCGTCAAATAAAACGGTTATTGCTATTATTGGCGATGGTGGTTTTCAAATGACGCCACAAGAGTTAGGTACGATTATGCAATTTGGTGCGGCCGTTAAAATCCTGATTTTAAATAACCGCTTTTTAGGAATGGTTCGCCAGTGGCAGGAATTGTTTAACGATAAGCGTTACTCTTCGGTAAACATTACTAGTCCGGATTTTGTGGCTTTGGCTAAAGCGTATTACATTGAAGCCGATAAGGTTGAAGAACGTACTAACCTAAGAACTGCTTTAGAAACGATGATTAACCATGAAGGTTCTTACTTATTAGAAGTAATGGTTGGAAGAGAAAACAACGTTTTCCCCATGGTTCCGCAAGGTATGAGCGTAAGCGAAATTAGATTAAAGTAATTAAAGGCTAATAATTAAAACCTGACCCATTCGTCATCTAGACTGGAGCGCAGTCCCTAACTTTCGGGAGAGCGGGATTTGACAAAGATTTCTCCACAAGGTCGAAATGACGGCAACACAAAAAAAAATATCATGACTACTGAAAATACATTAGAACATAAAATAGCAAAAGCCGATTACGAAGGTAAGCAGGAATATACCATCACGGTTTATGCTGAAAATCGTATTGGTTTATTAAACAGAATAGCGATTATCTTTTCGAAAAGAAAAATCAATATCGAAAGTTTAAATACTTCTCCATCTGAAATTGATGGCATACATCGTTTCAATATTGTGATTACGGAAAGCTATGATGTGGTGCGTAAACTTGCCCGTCAGATTGAAAAACAGGTTGAAGTTTTAAAAGTATATTTCAACACCAATGATGAAATAATTTGGCAGGAATTGGCTTTGTATAAAGTTTCTACTGATGAAATTGCCGAAAAAGTAACCGTTGAGCGTTTGCTTAGACAATACGGCGCAAGTGCGGTTGTTATTCGTAAAGATTATACTGTTTTTGCAGTTACCGGGCACAGAGAAGAAACCGATGCCCTGGTAAAAGCATTAGAACCTTATGAATTGATTGAATTTGTACGTTCTGCCAGAGTTGCAATTATTAAAGACAGCGCTGGTTTCCATGAAAAATTAAAAGAATTTGAAGCTTTTGAACCTGGCGAGGAATTAATAGAAAATGAATTCTTAGATAAAGGCGAGAAGATATTTACCATGTAATCAGTAATACGTGATAAGTGGTAAGTTATACGTAAAGGTCGTAAAACGTATAACTTACAACCTAAAACATTAAAACAATGAACGAAGTATTTGAATTTATAATTAACTCGAGAAAGGCATTTATTAAACTAATTGATGGCTTAAGCATTGAGCAACTGAATAAAATTCCTGATGGATTTAATAATAACATCATCTGGAATTTCGGGCATATTGTGGTTAGCACGCAAACGCTTTGTTATGTGCGCACTGGAGTTTTAGCCGATACCAGTTCAGTGAAATACAACGAGTTTTACAGGAAGGATACTAAACCAACCTATACTGTTACCGAAGAAGAAGTTGCCGAATTAAAGGCAATTGCACTAGAAAGTGTCGAAAAAATAAAGGAAGATTATGCGAAGGGTCTGTTTGCAAACACCATCCCCTATTCAACTGCAACTTTCGGTGCGCAACTACATAGTATTGAAGAAATTTTAATTACAACCATAGGACATGACAACCTGCATTTTGGATATGCCTTAGCATTGAAAAAATTAGTTTAAAAATGGAAGATGTGAGGCGGAAAACGGATGATGGTTTGAAACACCGAACAGAAGTTTTTTTAAACCCGATTGAAGAGGAAATACTTTTTTAATGGCTTTACTAAAAAGATTGCCACGTCATTCCACCTCGCCTGCCTACCGCAGGCAGGCAATGACGAAAATGGACGGAATGACAGGAGTTAAAAAGATTGAAACGCCCGCCTGCCGGACGGGTAGGAAAAGCGGGGCTGAAGTAACCAAAAAGCAGATACCTGAATTTCAAATAAAATAAAATATTAACCATCAAGATAAATGAACTTTAATCTTGATAATTGAACCGATAAATAAATAGAAATTAACCAATAAAAACGATGTCAAATTATTTTAACACATTACCTCTTAGAGAAAAATTAAACCAACTTGGTGTTTGCGATTTCATGGATAGCAACGAATTTTTAGATGGCGTTAGCGCATTAAAAGGCAAAAAACTAGTGATTGTAGGCTGTGGAGCTCAGGGTTTAAATCAGGGTTTAAATTTAAGGGATAGTGGTTTAGATGTAAGCTACACGTTGCGCAAAGAGGCAATTGAAGGTAAGAGAGATTCGTGGAAAAATGCAACAGAAAACAATTTCAAAGTTGGTACTTACGAAGAATTAATTCCTACTGCTGATGTGGTAATTAACCTTACGCCTGATAAACAACATACTGCGGTTGTGAATGCAATTATGCCTTTAATGAAAGATGGCGCTACTTTATTGTATTCTCACGGTTTTAATATTGTTGAAGAGGGTATGCAAATCCGTAAAGATTTAACCGTGATTATGGTTGCGCCTAAATGTCCTGGAAGCGAAGTTAGAGCAGAATATGTTCGTGGTTTTGGTGTGCCAACTTTAATTGCGGTTCACCCAGAAAACGACCCTCAAGCTAAAGGCTTAGCACAAGCTAAAGCTTATTGTGTAGGCACTGGCGGACACAGAGCTGGTGTTTTAAAATCATCTTTTGTTGCTGAGGTTAAATCTGATTTAATGGGCGAGCAAACCATTCTTTGCGGTTTATTACAAACGGGTTCAATCTTATCTTTCGATAAAATGGTTGAAAAAGGAATTGATGCAGGTTATGCCTCTAAATTGGTTCAATATGGCGTTGAAGTAATTACCGAAGCTTTAAAGCAAGGTGGTATTACGGCAATGATGGACCGCTTGAGCAATGTTGCAAAAATCAAGGCTTTCGAGATTTCTGAAGAGTTAAAAGATATTATGCGTCCGTTGTTCCAAAAACACCAGGATGATATTATGAGTGGCGAATTTAGCCGTACCATGATGGAAGATTGGGCCAATGGCGATAAAAATTTATTGAAATGGAGAGCTGAAACCGGCGAAACTGCTTTTGAAAAAACTCCGGCTGGCGATGTTAAAATTGGAGAACAAGAATATTTCGATAACTATTTATTGATGGTTGCTTTCGTTCGGGCTGGTGTAGAGTTAGCTTTCGAAACAATGGTACAAGCTGGTATCAAACCAGAGAGTGCTTACTACGAATCGTTACATGAAACGCCACTAATTGCGAACACCATTGCCCGTAAAAAATTATTCGAAATGAACCGAGTAATTTCTGATACAGCAGAATATGGTTGTTATTTATTTGATCAGGCTTGTAAACCATTATTAGCTGATTTCATGAAAAAAGTGGATACAGATTTAGTAGGTAAAAACTTTAACGAAGGCAAAGATGGAGCAGTAGATAACAGAAAACTAATTGATGTTAACGAAGCCATCCGCTCGCACGAAGTAGAACAAATTGGTGCTACTTTACGCAAAGCGATGACTGCAATGAAGGCGATTAAGACTGCATAAAGCCCCACCCTACCTCCCCAGAGGGGAGGAGACATGGAGCGAAACATCTCAATCATAGATAAGAATTGAGAGAAAAAAAATTAATATTAAAACGTTTGCCCTAATGAGGTAAACAATACTTATAACTATGCAAAGCCCTCCCCTCCGGGGAGGGTTGGGAGGGGCTAAAATGTCAAAAACATTAGTAGAAAAAATTTGGGATGCACACGTTGTAAAAAGCGAAGAAGGATTTCCTGATATTTTATACATAGATACGCACTTAATACACGAAGTAACTTCGCCGCAAGCATTTGATGGTTTGCGCAAACGTGGTTTGCCGGTTTTTCGTCCGCAGCAAACGGTGGCAACTGCCGACCATAACGTACCAACTTTAAACCAATTATTACCGATTAAGGAAGAGCTCTCCCGTTATCAGGTAGATATGCTCACCAAAAATTGTGCAGAATTTGGAATTGAACTTTATGGCTTAGGTCACCCACTTCAGGGCATTGTACACGTAATCGGTCCGGAATTGGGTATTACCCTACCGGGAAAAACGATGGTTTGTGGCGATAGCCATACTTCTACCCATGGTGCTTTCGGAGCAATCGCTTTCGGTATTGGCACATCGCAGGTAGAGCAGGTTTTTGCAACGCAATGCTTATTGCAATCGAAGCCTAAAACCATGAAGATTGAGGTTAATGGTGAACTTGGAAAAGGTGTTGGCGCAAAAGACATTATTCTTTACATCATTGCGCAAATTTCTGCCGCTGGTGGTACAGGATATTTTATTGAGTATGCAGGCTCGGCAATCGAAAGTTTAAGCATGGAAGCCCGAATGACGATATGCAATATGAGTATTGAAATGGGTGCGAGAGGTGGCTTAATTGCGCCTGACCAGATTACTTTCGATTATATTAAAGGTAGAAAATTTGCTCCGGCAGGCCAAGATTGGGATAAAGCTTTAGCTTATTGGAAAACGCTATACAGCGATGCTGATGCAAAATTCGATAGTGTTTTAACTTTCGATGCTGCAGATATTGCACCAATGATAACCTATGGAACCAACCCCGGAATGGGAATGGGCATTCAGGAAAATATTCCGGCAACCAACGCCCAGCCTGAGAAAGAACAACTTTCTTACCAAAAAGCGTTGGATTACATGGGTTTTGATGATGATGCATCGTTAATTGGAAAACCGGTTGATTATGTTTTTATTGGAAGCTGTACAAATTCTCGAATTGAAGATTTACGTGAGGTTGCAGATTTTGTTAAAGATAAACGCAAAGCGGATAATGTTACGGTGTGGATAGTTCCGGGTTCGAAACAAGTGGAGCAGCAAGCAAAAAATGAAGGTTTAGATAAAATTTTCGAAGCCGCTGGTTTCCAATTACGTGAACCTGGTTGCAGCGCTTGTTTAGGCATGAATGAGGATAAAATCCCGGCAGGAAAATATTGTGTTTCTACATCAAACAGAAATTTTGAAGGTAGACAAGGGCAAAATGCCAGAACACTATTGGCCAGCCCGTTAACTGCCGCCGCAGCTGCTGTTACAGGTGTGATTACAGATGTGAGAGAATTGTTGGAAAAAGCTTAAAGCAGAAGAATAAAGCTGAAAGAATAAAGACTAAAGCATAATGCTAATATACTCATAATTGCCAGGAACGAAGCAATGTTTCCTACGAAATAGATTGCTTCGTGCCTCGCAATGACGATAATAAAAAAAGAACTTAGATATGCTTCAATTTCTTAAATAGTAAAAATAAATGGTTGGTGGAGACACAAACTATGGATTAAAAATTAAAGCAAGATGCCAGAAATAGTTTGGGATGCAACATTATACGATAAGCAACATCACTTCGTATCTGATTTCGGTGCGGATGTTTTGCAGTGGTTAGCGCCTCAGCCCGGAGAATACATTTTAGATGTTGGTTGCGGAACTGGTCAGCTGGCTGCACAAATTGCAGAAAGTGGTGCAGTAGTTTTAGGCAGCGATGCTTCGGAAGAGATGGTTTTAAAAGCGAAAGCTTCCTATCCAAATTTAAACTTTGAAGTGGTTGATGGAACTAAACTTCCTTACCAGGAAAAGTTCGATGCAATTTTTAGCAATGCTACTTTCCATTGGATAGAAAACCAAAATGCTTTAGTTGAAGGCTTATTTAAAAGCTTAAAAACTGGCGGCAGATTGGTGGCAGAGTTTGGTGGAAAAGGAAACGTAAAAAGCATAACAGATGCCATAAAAGGTGCTTCAGAAAAATTGGGCATTGCAGATAAAGTGCTCACTAACTTTTGGTTTTTTCCATCAGTTAGTGAATACAGTAAATTGTTAGAATCGAAAGGTTTTGAAGTAGAGCAGATTTGGTTATTCGACCGACCAACAAAGCTTATTGGTGAGGAAGGGATGTACGTATGGATTAACCAATTTGCACAGCACGCATTAAAAAACTTTACAGAAAAAGAAGCTCAAGACATTAAAAATTTGGCTGTTGAAATCTTAAAACCTAATTATTTCATCAACGGAGAATGGATGGCGGATTACAGAAGATTGAGAGTTAAAGCGATAAAAAGCTGAAAAATAAAAGCTAAAGGTGATATAAAAAATGCAAAAATCGAGTCTTGATACTTGATACTCGCTACTTGATACTAATAAAATGAAAAAATTCACAAAATTAACATCGGCCGTAGTGCCTTTAAATATAGAGAACATAGATACCGACCAGATAATTCCGGCAAGGTTTTTAAAAGCAACTACGCGTGAAGGCTTTGGCGAAAATTTATTCCGCGATTGGCGATATAATAGTGATAATACGCCAAAACCAGAATTTGTGATGAATAATCCAACCTATAGCGGACAAATTTTAGTCGCAGGTAAAAATTTTGGTTGCGGTAGTAGCCGTGAGCATGCGGCATGGGCAATACAAGATGCCGGTTTTGATGTAGTGATTAGTAGTTTTTTTGCCGATATTTTTAAAGGCAATGCCTTAAACAACGGTTTGTTGCCGATACAAGTGAGTGAAGAATTTTTAAAACAAATTTTCACAGCTGTGGAGAATAACCCAGAAATTACTTTAACTGTTGATTTAGAAAATCAAACAGTAGCAATCGAGGGTAAAGTCCTCCCTTCTGGGGAGGATTTAGGTGGGGCTGAGAACTTCGAAATTAATCTTTACAAGAAATCCTGCCTGATTAATGGCTATGATGATATTGATTTCATTTTAGCACAGAAAGATTTGATTGAAGAATTTGAAAAGGGCTAGAAGCTAAATTTTTAACCGCAAGCTAACACAATCGTCATTGCGAGGCACGAAGCAATCTGCTTCTTAAGATTGCTTCGTGCCTCGCAATGACGACCGCTGAAAAACCATAGTTCAAAAAACATCAATACCCAGCTTAGATTTCTAAGATGGTAAAAATAATAAAACAGTGAAAGAAAGTTTCGTCAGTATTCAAAACCTAAACCTAAACCTAAAACACCAGCAGAAATCGGTGTTAATGGATTTGAATTGGACCATCCATACTGGCGAACAATACGTTTTATTTGGCGAAAGTGGTAGTGGAAAAACATCTTTAGGCAAAATTATCGCTGGTTTACAAAGTGCTGCCGGCGATGTAAAAATCAATTTTAATACAGAAACTGATTTGCCTGCCGAAGTTTTATTTGTAGAAAGCTGGTACCAATTTAAAAACTTAGAAGGTGTTGCTAATTTCTATTATCAACAGCGTTATACCAGCCAGCAAACCAAAGATACCTTAACTGTTCATGCAGAGTTAGTAAGTTTTGGCAAAGAAAAAGGACTACATTTTGATAAAGTAGAACCAATTTTAGAAGCATTTAACTTTACAACATTCGCAAGCGCTCAGTTAATAGAATTATCAAGCGGAGAACACAAAAAACTTCAATTGGTTAAAGCATTGTGGTTACAACCGCAATTGTTAATCATCGATCAGCCATATACCGGTCTAGATGCTGCATCTCGTAAAAATCTGAATATTCTATTAGATGAAGTTACAGAAGCAGGTGTTCAGTTGATTTTAATTTGCAATGATGATGAGTTACCTGAATCAATTAATCGCTTCGCAGAAATAAAAGACGGGCAAGTTTCTGTTTCAAAATCAAAAGTACTTGCAACCTTTTCTATTGAGCAAAATTTAAAAGACATACCAGATTTTCTGAAAGAATCGCCGGTTTATTCGTCAAAAGATATAGTTAAAATGGTTGATGTTAATATCAGTTATGGTAATAAGCACGTGTTAAAAAACATCAATTGGGAAATAAAAGCCGGCGAAAAGTGGTTATTACAAGGACATAATGGCTCAGGCAAATCAACTTTGTTGAGTTTAGTAAATGGCGACCATCCGCAATCTTATGCCAACGAGCTTTATCTATTTGGCAACAGACGTGGAAGTGGAGAAAGTATTTGGGATATCAAAGAACACATCGGTTTAATTTCACCAGAATTTCACTGGTATTTTGATGCCTCAGCTACCGTTTGGCAAAGCATCGCATCCGGCTTTTATGATACTGTTGGATTATTCCAGCAACTGCCTTATTCAAAAAGTTTACAGGTTGATGAGCTGGTTGAATATTTTAATTTATCAGCCAGCAAAAACGAATTATTAACATCACTCCCACTAGGAAAGCAGCGTTTGGTTTTATTAGCCAGAACAATTATTAAAAATCCAGAATTGTTGATTTTGGATGAGCCATGCCAGGGATTAGACCAACAGCAAACAAAACAATTTAACCACATGATTGATGAATTGTGTAGCAACGGCATGACTTTGATATATGTTGGTCATTTTGAATCGGCTTTGCCCGCCTGCTTAGAGAAGAGAATACTATTAGAAAATGGCGAGGTTAAAGTTGTCGAAAATTTAAACACCCAAACTCGTCATAGCGAGGTACCAAGCAATTTTTGCACAGTACCTTCTAAATGAAATTGCTTCGTACCTCGCAATGGCGGCAAAATATAATACAATGAAGAAGAACATTTTAGTAATACCTGGAGATGGTATCGGACCCGAAGTAACCACATGGGGAAAAGCAGCACTCGAAAAAATTGCCGAAATTTTTGGTCATGAATTTGAGTTTGATGAAGCTTTGATGGGTCACGTGGCAATTGAAGTAACTGGCGAACCATTACCTGATGAAACTTTAGAAAAGGCGAGGAAAAGTGATGCCATTCTTTTTGGTGCCATCGGCCATGCCAAATACGACAACGACCCAAGTTTAAAAGTTAGGCCAGAGCAAGGTTTATTAAAAATCCGCAAAGAACTTGGTTTGTTCGCCAACCTCCGCCCGATATTACTATTTGATGAACTTCTTCAGGCATCAAGCATTAAACCCGAAATATTAAGAGGAACAGATATTTTATTCTTTCGCGAATTAACAGGCGATGTTTACTTCGGAGAAAAAACTCGTTCAGAAGATAGAAATACTGCTTCAGATTTAATGATTTACCACCGCTACGAAGTTGAACGCATTGCACATAAGGCTTATCAAGCTGCCCAGCAACGTAGCAAAAGGTTGTGTTCTGTAGATAAAGCGAACGTTTTAGAAAGCTCTCGCCTATGGCGAGAAACCGTTCAGGAAATTGCAAAACAATACCCTGATGTAGAAACCGAGCACATGTTTATTGATAACGCGGCGATGCAATTAATTAAAAATCCTAAGAAATTTGATGTGGTTTTAACGGCGAATTTATTTGGAGATATTTTAACCGATGAAGCTTCGCAAATTGCAGGCTCGATGGGAATGCTGGCATCAGCTTCTGTTGGCGAAAGCACCGGATTCTTTGAGCCAATACATGGTTCGGCTCACGATATTACCGGAAAAGATTTAGCGAATCCGCTAGCCTCTATCCTATCTGCGGCGTTAATGCTCGAAATCGGCTTCGGATTGAAAGAAGAAGCAAAATTGCTGGTTGATACTGTTGATGCCGTTTTAAAAGAAGGTTTTAGAACACACGACATTGCCGACCAAACCACTAACCGATTTAAAGTTTTAGGCACTGCCGAAATGGGCAAATTGGTATTAAAATTCTTATCACAAAAATTAACTACAACACAAAACTAATGATACACGACCCAAATAAAGTATATATTTTCGACACTACATTACGAGATGGCGAACAAGTTCCAGGCTGCCAATTAGATACCAATCAGAAAATTGAAATTGCCAAAGCTCTAGAATTATTAGGTGTTGATGTGATTGAAGCCGGATTCCCGATTTCGAGTCCTGGCGATTTTCAAAGTGTTGTGGAGTTATCAAAAGCGATTAAAAACCCTACCATTTGCGCATTAACCAGAGCGATTAAAGGCGATATCGATGTAGCTGCAGAATCATTACAATATGCTAAGCATCCACGTATCCATACCGGCATTGGCTCATCGGATATGCACATTAAATACAAATTTAACAGTACCCGCGAAAAGATTTTAGAAAGAGCGGTTGAAGCGGTTAAATATGCTAAAAAGTTTGTGGAAGATGTTGAGTTTTACGCAGAAGATGCCGGCAGAGCTGATAATGAATTTTTAGCCCAAATGATTGAAGCGGTTATTGCAGCGGGTGCAACCGTAGTAAACATTCCCGATACAAACGGTTATTGCATGCCAGACCAATACGGTTCTAAAATTCTTTATTTAAAGGAAAACGTTAAAAATATTGATAATGCAATTATATCGGTTCATTGCCATAATGATTTAGGTTTGGCAACAGCAAACAGTATTGCCGGTGTAGTTAATGGCGCCCGCCAAATTGAATGTACCATAAACGGTATCGGGGAGAGAGCTGGGAATACGGCTTTGGAAGAAGTTGCGATGATTTTAAAAACGCATAGTTTGGGCTTGCATACCGGCATCAATAGCAAACATTTCACAGAAATTAGCGGAATGGTTAGCCGTATGATGCACATGCCGGTACAGCCAAACAAGGCAATTGTTGGTAAAAATGCTTTTGCACACAGCTCGGGAATTCATCAGGATGGATTTTTAAAACACAGGGAAAATTACGAAATCATTAATCCTGAAGATGTTGGTTTAAACAGCGCTGATATTATTTTGACGGCTCGTAGCGGTCGCCACGCTTTGAAACACCATTTAGAGCGTTTGGATTATGATATAGAAAAAATCAATATTGATGATGTTTACGAGCGTTTTTTAGTATTGGCTGATGAGAAAAAAGACATTACAGATGATGATTTACTTTTCTTGATGAGTAATGGAGAAACGGAATCATACAAAAATGGTTATAAATTAAACTTACTGCAAGTAGTTTGCGGCGACCAGGCAAATCCAACAGCCAATATTAAGTTGCAATATGAAGGTGTAGAGAAAGAAGCAAAAGCAGAAGGTAATGGCCCGGTTGATGCAACCATTAATGCTATTGTGAGCATTATAGATAAAAACATCACACTTAAAGAGTTTACCATACAGGCGATGCACGGTGGAAGTGATGACGTGAGCAAAGTAAATATGAAAGTAGATTATGAAGGCAAATCTTTTGTAGGATTTGGTTTCAGCACGGATATTGTGAAAGCATCTGCTAACGCATATTTAGATGCGATTAATAAGTTTTTGTAGGGAAGCGGAAGGTTGATAGCAGAAAGTTTAAAGCTGAAAGATTAGAGCTGAAAAACTAAAGATTAAAGACTAAAAGTTAAAGCGAAAAGAAAAGCCGCTTCGTCATTGCGAGGTATCTTAAAGCAAGAAACTAAAGTAATAAGATTGCTTCCCCGAATTGTCGGGGCAGGCTGTGCCTCGCAATGACGGACAGAGGGCATAATGTCATCCTGAGCTTGTCGAAGGACAACAATTTTTTACAAATGGTCTTCGACAAGCTCAGACTGACAGAATGTAGATTTGCAGCTAAGTTGAACGTTTTGAGGGGAATTCCCCTCTTTTAGAGGGTTGCCTGAAAGGCGGGGTGTTTTTTTTACTAACCAGCACAAACCAAGTTTTTATAAACCCGACAGCAGTGGAAATACATTTTGGTGGTTAGCAAAAAAGATTACCACATCGTTCCTCTTCGCCTGCCTACTGCAGGCAGGCAATGACGAAACGAAGGAGGAAATAACAGAAGTAAAAAAAGGATTGCAACGCCCGCCTGCCAGACAGGCAGGAATGGCGGGGCAGAAATGACCGAAAAGAACAGAAACCTGCTTTTCAAAAAAATAATTGAGTAAATATTAGTATTTGATACTGAAAAAATGAATGATACAATAAACAATACTTTTGATTTCGGCGGTGCATTTAAAACTTTAGAAGGTGTTGTTAAACGCACACCATTAGAGTATAATGAAGGATTATCGCTTAAGTATAATGCTAATATTTACCTTAAAAGAGAAGATTTACAAATTGTAAGGTCTTACAAATTACGTGGCGCATACAATAAAATAAGTGCTTTAAATCCAGAATCGTTAAAAAACGGTATTGTATGCGCAAGTGCGGGTAACCATGCGCAGGGCGTAGCTTATTCTTGCAAAAAGTTGAATATCAAAGGTGTAATTTTTATGCCTGAGATAACGCCAAAGCAAAAAATTAAGCAGGTAAATATGTTTGGCGGCGCCAATATTGAAATTATTTTAGTTGGCGATACTTTTGATGATTGTTTAAAGGAAGCTTTGATTTACTGCGAAGAAAAATCTTCGACATTTATTCCTCCTTTTGATGATGAAAAAGTGATTGAGGGGCAGGCAACAGTAGCGATGGAAATTTATCAGGATTTGCCTTCTTTGGATGCCATAATTGTACCAGTTGGTGGTGGCGGTTTAGCATCTGGCGTGAGTGCATATCTGCAAACCGTAAAACCTGATGTTAAAATATTTGGCGTAGAACCGATGGGTGCGCCATCATTAAGTGAAGCTTTAAAAAACGGTGGTCCGGTTACGGTTGAAAATATTGAACGTTTTGTTGACGGCGCCGCTGTAAAAAGAATGGGCTGGATAACTTATCAATATTGTCAGGAGCTTTTAAGTTCTACCTATTTGATTCCTGAAGGGCAAATTTGCACAACTATTTTAAAGCTGTATAATGAAGATGCAATTGTTGTAGAGCCAGCAGGTGCATTATCTGTAGCCGCCTTAGAACAGGTTAAAGACCAAATTGTAGGTAAAAATATTGTTTGTGTAATCAGTGGTGGTAATAACGACATTGAACGCATGCAAGAAATCAAAGAGAAGTCGTTACTTTTTGAAGGTTTAAAGCATTATTTCATTGTTCGCTTTCCGCAAAGACCAGGTGCCTTAAAATTATTTGTAAACGAGGTTTTAGGCCCGCATGATGATATTACCCGTTTTGAGTTTATTAAAAAAACCAATAAAGAAAACGGACCGGCATTGGTTGGAATTGAGTTAACCAATAAAGACGATTATGCGAGTTTGCTGCAGCGTATGAAAGATTTTAAATTCGAAATTATTGAGTTGAACCAGGACCAAACTTTGTTTGAGTATTTGGTATAAGGTTTCGATTAATTAACCGCAAAGAACGGAAAGTTTTTTTGCAGAAAAAGAAATGACAATTTTTAAATTTGTCGTCCTGAAAATACCGAAGAACAGGGTTTAATATACTTAGCGTGACAAAATCTCGTAAAAAAAATGAATTTTAAAGATCTAAAAAACCAAACCTTAATAACCGATAGCGATTTGGATTGGGATGATTTAGGCGCTGGCGTAAAGCGCAAAGTAATGCCTTTTGATGACAATTTAATGCTGGTAAAAGTTGCTTTTGAAAAAGATGCAGTTGGAACGTTACATAACCATCCGCATTTACAATTAAGTTACGTGGCTAAAGGGAGTTTTGAAGTAACTATGGGCGATAATAAGAAAACACTAAATGAAGGCGATCTATTTTTTGCCCCAACCATGATTTTTCACGGAGTGGTTTGCCTTGAAGATGGTTTGTTGATTGATATTTTTAACCCGCACCGCGAAGATTTTTTATAATATTTATCACCACCAAATACAACTAAACCATTTGCTTTGAAACTGAGATTTATGAAAATGTTAAAATAAAATTTCCTAATCAAAAGTCAGCCTCACGTTTTTATAACCCAAACCTTCAATTAAGGGCTTTAAAACATTTGCAGCATTATTTTTAGTTTGCGATAAAATATCTGATTTTTTCACTTCGGTAGCTACATGTTTTTCGGCAGCCTTATAAGCCTCATCAACCAATCCCGCTTCGCGGAAGAAAGCCATTTTAGTATCGTAAACTTTGGAGTTTTTGTGGTCAATTTTTACATAACAAATTTCTGGCTGTGGTAAATTTACTACAGCAGTATCTCCATCAATTTCAATATTATCTCTGGAAACTTTTGTTAAATCGATGCAACCAACAGCCTCTGCTTTTACAATTAGCAAAACACTCGCTTCAGGTAAAAAATCAGTTTTGTTTTTATGTTCCAAAACATCACTAATTTGGTAACGAACCAACTCCAGTTTACCAATAGCCTCAATTTTTTCTACTAAAAGCTGATGTTTACTTTCAACAGAGGTGTTAATGCTAAACTTTTTTGAGATAAAAAAGTATCCTGCAATCAATAAAATCAGCCAGGGTAAAACTCTAAAAACTACTCTCATTTCAACTTAAATAAATTCAATTTTCAATGTTGTGTTACATCAACCAAACAATTATTAATCCACATTGTGTTTTACTGATTTTTTGGCAGTTGTTTTGTATTACACAAAGCACACACACAAATTAAACAATATCGACATGAAAAAACTTACTATCCTAATGCTTTGCATTGTCACACTAGGTTTGGCATCCTGCAAAAAAGAAACAATCGTACAAAGCCCAAATGCAATTTTAACGGTTGTTAGAGATGTTTCTACAAATGCCTGGACGCTTAGTAGCGACAGCAAAACTTATACAGCCGAAATTCCTGTTCCTGAAATTGACCAATATCACATCGATAACGAAGGAACTTTAGTTTACATTTCTTATAACAGTGGAGCAAGTTACATTGCCCTACCTTTTGTTTATAATATTGATGCTTTTAGCTACGAAGTTTATAAAGGTGGTGTTGCAATTGATGTTCAAAGCGCTGACTTTCAGCTTCAAACGAGAAAGCCAACCTCAACAGTTAGAATTAAAATAGTATTGGTCGGAAACGATTTATAATTTCTTAGTAAAACTCTAAAAAACGACTAATGTTCAATTGAACGTGGTCGTTTTTTTTGTGTTCGCCCCTATTCAATTGTAGAGCCCGAACGGTTACACCGTTTCTTTCCAGTAAAAGTTCATCATAAAAACCCTTGTAGTAAACATCTTTTACTTCAAAACGCCTACTACTCCAGCCGTTATTTATTTCTGCCCATTCGGGATAAAAAACCACATGAGCAGCAAAAGTTTTTAAACCAATTTTCTCCGCATCACCACGAGATAAAACTACCGCATTGCCTAAAATTTGTGCGGTGTAAATATGCTTCGGCTTTTGATAAATTTCTACTGGTTTACCCGTTTGCAAAAGTTCGCCATTTCTTAAAATCAAAAGCTGGTCGGCCAAAAATAATCCATCGGCTGGGTCGTGGGAAACCAAAATCACCGTAACACCAGTTTCAGCGGCAACACGTTTAATATCGGCTCTAAGTTGGTTTTTGAGCAGGGCATCCACCTGACTAAAAGGTTCATCTAATAACAAAACCTTAGTATCAGCAACCATTGCTTTAGCAATCGCCACACGTTGTTGCTCCCCACCACTTAATTCAATAATTTTTTTGTTTTGTAGCGGCAGAATTCGCAGATGCTCCATAATCGCCAAAGTTTTTTCAGCCTTGGTTTTTAAATCCGAATTAGAAAGTTGAGAAGCGATGTTATCATAAACCTTTGCATATATATTCAATGAAAAATCCTGGGTAACCATTTTCATCTGCTTGTGCCCAGGTATCAGTTGCTCATCAGGGCCTAAAACACGTTTATCTTCAAAGAAAATATCGCCTTCATCGGTTTTTAGCAAACCATAAATAGATTTTAACAAGGTTGATTTACCGCTACCGCTTTCGCCGATGATGGCTACTACGTCGCCTCTATTTATATCGAAACTAATGTTTTTAATACCTCCAGCTTGTTCTATCTGGTATTGTTTCGTTAGATTTTTTACACTGATTATCTTATCGCTCACATGGTAAAGATAATAAAGCTTGAGGGTTTTAAGGTAAAAGGATTAGGCTAAATAATAGAGATAAAAAAAATCCTGTTCCGTCTAACCGAAACAGGATTTACAATTTGTGTGTTGTAATATTTTAGTTTAAACCGAAGGTTACGCCAAAGCTCATATTTTTTAAACCGGCCTGTTGTGCAGTTGTAAACATATCGTTGAAATAATATTTGGTAAACAAACCTAAACCACCGTAGCCAAACCTAACAGTACCACCGTAACGAACAGATTGGAAGTGGTAGTTATCATATTGTTTTTCTTTGCCTCGCTCATCGCTAATTTGTTTAATCTTTCCATTCAGTAAGAAGCTTACTTCTGGTCCAAGCACTAAATAAAACCTTTTGCCTTTATTATTTTCACTTGTACGAAATTCAAAGTTTAAAGGAATGTGAACGTAGCTGCTCGAAAATCTGTTTTTAGAGAAATGAACAGGTTGCTCCGTGTACACAAACTCATTTGAGTTTTTAGCGATTGTTATATCTCTTCTCAATCTGATTAAAGTCCAATCGAAACCACCGGCAACATAAACTTTAAAGTTTGAGTTAAAGCGATAACCGAATTGTAGGATATCGAATGAGAATGTACTTGTTTTTCCGCCTTTATAATCTAAAAACTCGTTGTTTGGTGATAGATTAAAACTTCCGTTATCAATTAATCTCGAGAAACCTAAATCTACTCTGGTAAAGGTAACGCCACCAACAAAGCGACCTTTCTTTGCGTTATCCGTAGAGTCGGTTCCTTTTGTTACTATCGGACCGCCGCCAATTCTGATGGTATATTTTGCCTTCTTTCTGGTTACAGAGTCTTTAGCGACCGTATCTTGCTGTGCAAAAACACTTGGAGCAATAGCACCGGCAAGTCCGCTTACCAAAAGTGCTGTTAAAATTAAACGTTTCATATTTTGTGTGTGTTTATTTTCTAAATTTTGAATGATTGATTTTTGAATGAGCGAATGTTATTAAACCCCATCGTTAAATCTTAATAAATTCTTCTATTTTTTCTTTTTACCAATTTTAAACGGACCAATATTTATCGACGAAAGTGAAGAATCATCATCATCCGTACGGAACTGAATAAATTTATCTTTCCTTTTATCAACTTTGTTTACAATTAAGTTTACAACATCGCCAACATTTCTAATGCCTTTAGTTTCAGCCTGACTGTTCTCATTATCAACATTATCCATTTTAATTGCACTTGGATTGGCTGCAATAATCGTTTCTTCTTTAGGTTGTAAAATTGCCTCTTCTATTTTGGTTTTGATATCCTTCTGCGGAGTTTCTACTCTAACAATAACCTGTTCCTGTTTTTGCATTTCTGGAGCCGTAACCACCTTATATGTCTCTATAGGTTTTACAGTTACTTTAGTTTTAACTTTAGCCAAACTCGTAACTGGTTTAGCACTTACAGGCAAAACTTGTGTTGCTTTTTCAACCGGGCTAATAACTAAAACCGACGAATCTTTAGTTGGCTGTTCCGTTACAACTGGCGTTTCAACCTTTGGAGTAACATTACTGGCATATTGTTTTGGTGTAACATCTTGTTGTTTGTAAATCAAAAAACCTACAGTTACCACTAATAAAACTGCCGCTGCCGATAACCAATAAATTGGAATAATCCTTTTTCTTTTTGGTTCGATTTCGCTTTCTATGCTGCTCCACAAATCTCTTGATGGCTCAATTTCAGCATCTTCGAAAGCATTTTTAAATAACTTATCAAAATCTTTATCCTGTATAGGTTGCATAACCAAAGCCCTCCATTTTTATAATTTCTTCTTTTAATATTGCTCGTGCTCTCGATAATTGAGATTTACTAGCGCCTTCTGAGATACCTAAGGTTTCTCCAATTTCTTTGTGAGAATAGCCTTCAATCACATACATATTGAAAACCATTCTGTAACCATCAGCCAATTTCTGTATCACCTTCATCAAATCCTGCATGCCTAAAGTTCCAAAATCAAATCCGGTTGATGGCTGCTCGTAAGCTTCATCAATTTCAACAACATTTAAGCTGCGTAAATTTTTTCGGTAACTCTCAATTGCAGTATTAACCATTACCCTTCTAATCCATCCTTCAAAAGAACCATCGCCTCTATACTCTTTAATTTTCTGAAAAACCTTGATGTAGCCCATTTGCAAAACATCTTCAGCCTCCATTCTATCTTTAGCATAGCGCATACAAACAGCCATCATTTTCGATGCAGTTTGCTTGTAAAGCAGCTCCTGCATCTTCCGGTCTCCTGCTTTGCAGCCTTCCATCAAATCGTTTATCGTATAGCTTCGCGTCAATTTCATTGTGTGTTTGTATATAGAAGATGGCAGATTACAAACATTGGTTGCATAGGAGATGAAAAAAAGTTAAATGAATGTTAAAATAAATTTTTAATAGCTGATTATCAGATAGATAAATATTAAAATTTTATTTTGAAAGATATATATTTTTGCTTTGAAAAGCAATTGCAGAAGGTTTTTTGAATGTTTGTTTCGCTTGAAAGCCGAAAACCAGGCTTTAATACTTAAATTTTCAAAGAATACATACAGCCAAAAGCTTAAATTTAGCATCGGTAAAACCTAGTGATTAACATTAGCATTTAAAAATTTAGGGTATGAAAGATAAACCTTTACTAATATTATTTCTTTTATCAATAACTGCTTTTGGTACTAAGGCGCAAACGGATACCAGCAAATATATTTTACAAAACGATATTGAGGTATCAAAAAAGGAACCTGGCACACATAAAGGCGGCGGAGAAACCATTGGCTATAACTTCTTTGCCGATGCTAGAAACCTTAAAACTGCTTTCAGAAAAAGAGTACTACAACCCGGCTCTTCTATTGGTTATCATTTACAAAAGGAGGATGAAATTTATTATGTATTGAGCGGCTATGGAATAATGAAAATGAACGGCAAAACCTTTAACGTAAAGCCTGGAGATGCAATTTTAACCCGGCCAGGAAGTTCGCATGGTATTGCTCCAAATGCTGATAATGATTTGGTAATTATGATAGTTTACGAAAAAAAGTAGTAATTAATTTATCACATAAATTTTAACAGTGGGTTTTAAAAACCTTAAATAGTAGCACCAACCCGTGTTAAATAAACCGGATTGAAGTGATATCCTTTTTGAAGCATTAGCGCAAAAGATTGCCACGTCGTTCCTCCTCGCAATGACGAATGTAGGAATGGTACTGCGCTGCAAAAAGATACAAATAAAAAGCCGGAAAAACTTAAACAGTTCATCCGGCTTTGCTTTTCTAATTATTTTAAAACTAAGCGTTTTTAACTTCAGGCTTAGCACTTTCACTTTTCCATCCCTTTGCCCACTCCGCTTGTGCAGCATCGTCTTTGTAAGTCCAGGCTACAAAACGGCTTATTTTTTGCCCCTGACTCATTTGCACAGTACGAACTTCAAATGCATTAGCTTTTATTAATGTGCTGTAAATACTTTTTAAGTTAGCGCTTTTCGAAACCAGTGAGGTAAACCACAAAACCTGGTTTTTAATTTGCTCGCTTTGAATAATCATTTGCTCTACAAAAGCACGTTCGCCGCCCGGGCACCAAAGCTCAGCCTTGTTTCCACCGAAGTTTAAAACGTGTTTTACTTCTTTTTCGTTACCACCCAAATTACGCCATTTTTGACGCGTACCTTGCTCGGCTTCTTTAAGCGACGAGTGAAATGGTGGGTTGCAAACAATGGCATCAAAACGTTCAGTTCGGCCAACAATACCTCTAAAAATACCCATTTTTGAACCTTGTTGGCGAATTTCGATTTTACCTTGCAATGGTTTATTTGCTTCAATTATGCGCTTCGCCGATTCTACAGATAATGGATCTATTTCAGAACCTACAAAGCTCCAGCCGTATTCCTGGTGACCAATTATCGGATAGATGCAATTTGCGCCAACACCAATATCCAATACATTTACGTTTGAGCCTTTCGGGTTTTTACCTTTATTACTTGAGCCTAATAAATCGGCTACGTAGTGAATATAATCTGCTCTACCCGGAATCGGCGGACAAAGAAAATCTTTAGGAATATCCCATTGTGAGATATTATAATATTGTTTAAGCAAAGCCCTGTTCAGTGCTTTAACTGCGCTTTGGTCTGCAAAATCGATAGAATCATCGTTATGCTCGTTCTTAAAAACGAAACGTTTCAATTCTTTTGAAGAAGCTGTAAGTTGTTTGAAATTGTATCGCGAACGGTGTTTGTTGCGTGGGTGTAACTCGCTTTTTTCTTTGCGGTTATTTTGTTCTTGTTCTGCCAATGTAATTTGGGTTAACTAAACATGCTGTGTTGCCTGTTTCTGCCACAAAGGTAGGATAATTAATTGGCTTATCGGTTGTCAGTTGTTCCGTTACCAGTCGTGGTGCCAACCAAGCAAATTTTATAGATAATCCACTAAAGTTTTAAGCGCAACTAACTAAAAATCCATAAATGCATCCGAAAACAGGAAACCGGCGACTCGTCAAACCTAACTTTCTTCGTTTTTCTCAATCATTGCCGGCTGAATTGCCTTTAGATATTTCGCTTCATCAAACTGGTTTTCGCTTTTAGCGATTACAATTGTTGCAACACCATTGCCAATCACGTTGGTTATTGCCCTGGCTTCACTCATAAATCTATCTACACCAATTAAGATAGAAATATGTTCAATTGGCATAATTTTAAGCGCCGTTAAGGTAGAAACCAATACAATAAAACCACTTCCTGTAACACCCGCAGCACCTTTAGAAGTTACCATCAACACACCTAAAACAGTAATTTGCTGTCCGAGGGTTAAATCGACATGAAAAACCTGGCAAAGAAATATTACGGCCATTGCCAAATAAATTGCTGTTCCATCTAAATTAAAAGAATAACCTGTCGGGATAACTAAACCAACAACCGATTTATCGCAGCCAATGGCTTCCATTTTCTGCATCATACTAGGCAAAGCCGATTCTGAAGATGAAGTACCTAAAACAATTAAAATTTCCTGACGAATGAATTTAAGATATTGCCAAAGGCTGAAGTTATAGTATCTGCAGATGCCATTCAAAATCACAAAAATAAATAGAAAGCAGGTTAAATATACCGAACCCATTAATTTTGCCATACCCACAACACTTTGTAAGCCGTGAGTACCAATGCTGAATGCCATCCCACCAAATGCACCGATTGGAGCAAGGCGCATAATCACTTTCATAATTTTAAACAGCACTTTCGATATTTTATCAAAAGCATTTAAAACTGAGGTTCCTTCGCCACCTAATTTATTTAAACCATAGCCAAAAAGAATGGCGAATAATAAAATTTGTAGAATATTTCCTTCGGCAAAAGCAGCTATAACGTTGTGCGGAATAATATGAAGGAAAAATTCTGCCCAATTCATATCCTTGGCTTTATCGGCATAATCAGAGATTTTACCTGCATCGCTAACTTTAGCCGCAACGCCAACACCAGGTTTTAAAACATTTGCCACCAATAAACCAACTGCTATGGCTACTGTACTTACAATTTCGAAATACAATAGTGCTTTTCCACCTACCCTTCCCACCTTTTTCATATCGCCCATGTGTGCAATGCCCAACACAATGGTAAAGAAAATGATAGGTGCGATGAGCATGCTAATCAGGTTAATAAAACCCTGACTTATCAGTTTTGCAGTTGAAGCAAATTCAGGAAAGTAGGTGCCTACAAATATTCCAATAATAATAGCTACAATTACCTGAAAGGTTAAATTGGAAAGGATTGATTTCATCTATATGTTTTGAAGACTGAAATATAGGTTATTTTTTTTCGATGTTGGAATTTTTAATGAGAACCAACTCATTCAAATAACTAGATATAAACTGGAAATCGAAATATTTGGAAATGAATGAACTAATTTCATGGCACTTTCGGCCTCGCCAAATACTTTACTCATTCATGTCGCCTGCCTACCGCAGGCAGGGGTTTAGTTACAAAGGTTTGTGCAGGAGAGACCCTTTCCAATAGCCTTCATGAAATGGTCGTCATTGCGAGGCACAGCCTAGAAAAGTAAAACTAAAATATTTACGGTTTAATATCTATTACATCACCATCGGTAAAAATGCCAAATTCGGCTTTTGAAAATTTGAGCAATCCACTATCGGTATATTTTAAATTTTGCGGATTAGCAATCCTAATCACCTGGCTTTCGCCTGCAACCGTAGCTTTATTACCATTTACAATAATTGCCGTACTTTCGTCAATACCGATACCAACCATGCTTGGGTTAGCTGCCAAAGCAGAAATTAAACGGTTATATCGGTTACGTTTTAAAAAATGCTGATCAATAATTGTATTTTCTAATAAGCCCAATCCTTTAGAAAATTCAATGTTTTTATCCCAAAGTTTATTAAAGGTTTCTTTGTAAACAGTATCTAAAAGCTGTTTACCGGTAATCATATATTTGCTCATTACGGCAGCTCCGGCACTGGTTCCGGCTATTGTTGAGCCATTTTTATAGGCTTTGTGGATTGCATCATAAACAGGCGTATTTAAAACCACATTCATGAAACGGCTTTGGTCGCCGCCTAGTATGTAAATCAGCTTTGCATTTGCTAAAGAATCCGTCCAGGCTTTATCATTTACATCATGCTTTGCAAAGTTGAAGTTTCTGATAACCCGATTATCCAACTTTATTATTTGCTTAGCAAGAAAATCAAAGCCAGCATCTGGCGCTTCGCTCGACATTGGCAATACAATGATGTAATCTGTTGGACTTAGTTTTGCCGTTTGAAGCATTTTCTGCATCAAAGCATCTGAGCGATTTCCACCACCGATAATAAACAGGCTACCTTTATTTTGGGCATTTGAAATAAATGCATTGGCTATAAAAATCAGCGATAAAAAGATTCTTTTCATCTGTATGTAATTGTTTTAATGATGATAAAGCTATCAGATTTTCATTCCACTGTGTGACCTGAAAATCATGATGGTTTCATTATTTATAAATGCTTACTTCAATTTTACCGTCAGCGGTAATTGCACCTCGGTACATACCTTCTGTATTAAACGGCATAGACATATTTCCTTTTTTATCTAAAGCGATTAAACCGCCATCGCCACCCATTTTGCCAACTTTTTCGATGGCAATTTTAGATGCAGCATCTACCGACAAACCTTTATATTCCATTAAATCGGAAATGGTTTTGGCCACTACATTACGAATGTAGAACTCGCCCCAACCCGTACAAGAAATACCTGCTGTTTCGTTATTACAATATGTTCCCGAACCAATAATAGGTGCATCACCAACGCGACCGTATTTTTTATTCGTCATACCGCCTGTAGATGTTCCGGCAGCTAAATTACCAGCTTTATCCAAAGCTACGCAGCCAACAGTACCAAACTTATAATCGTGGTTTTTGCTGCCTAAAAGTTCAGATTTTTTGCTGCCGTGATCTAAAACTGCTTTTGTAGAATCCTCTTTAATGGCTTGTTGTAAACCATCCCACCGTTCTTTAGTCCAGAAATATTTTGGGTCTACAATTTCCAAACCAGCATCTTTAGCAAATAAATCGGCGCCTGCACCAACCATCATCACATGTTCTGATTTTTCCATCACAGCTCTTGCTGCAGATATTGGATTTTTAACGGTTGTAACACCCGCAACCGCACCCGCCATTAAAGTTTTCCCCTCCATTATGGCGGCATCCATTTCGTTTCTGCCATCGTGAGTAAAAACAGCGCCTTTACCGGCATTAAAATGTGGGTCGTTTTCTAAAACATGAATAGTCGCCTCTACTGCATCCAAACTCGATTTTCCATCCTTAATTTTTGCATAACCCGCTTTTAAAGCTTCGGTTAAAACCTTTACATATTCAGCTTCTTTTTCCGGTGTCATATTCTTTTTCAAGATTGTACCTGCACCACCGTGAATAACCATAACATATTTTTTCTGCTGCGCAGAAACGTTTGCTGTAAAAATTGCAAACGCAAAAACCAAAAATAATTTTAATGTTTTCATCCTTATTTTATTGAACTTTTTTGTTTAAAACTCCATTATCTATCCACCACCAATACCATTTGCCACCTGTGGCTTCACTTGCCTTAAAGTTAGCAACATTAAAATTACCACCACCATTTACCGATGCAGGAATTTCATAAACTGAGATGGCTTTTTCGTTATTAATCCAGATAACTTTCTTGTTTGCCTCCAGTTGTTCGGGTTGTTTGCCTTCATCAGAACTTATAAAATATGCATAACTGTAAGGTCGGCTTGCAGAATAGTCTCCAAAAACCTGCGCCTTTCCATCCTTATCAATACAAACGGCCGTTCTTTCATCGGCAGCAATAGCTTTTGCGGCTATATTCCAATCCTTTTTTATCCTACCTAAAAAAATAACCGAGCGCCCTTCTCTATCTCTGGTTAAATAATGTTGGTCGGTAATTACATTTTGTAAATAAGGTGCTTTTAAAAAATCGTTATTGTATAAGGTTACGTTTGAATCGTATGGATTTGCCAAAGCCTGTACCGAGGTTAAACCGCCGGTTTCACCACTATAGTAAAAGCCACCTAAAATTGCGCAACCAGCGCTGGTACCGCCAACCGGAGCTTTTTTATCATTCAAAAGATAATTTAAAGCTTGTTCGGTTTTCGTTCCTTTCCAATACCTCATGTAATCAGATTGGTCGCCACCGGCAATAAAAACCATCTCAGCATTCCGGATTATGTAAGCTACCGAATCATTATTTGCTAATTCTTTTGTATTGATTAATAAAGTTTCTACAGAATTTACCGTACCCAAACCATTAATGTACGGGTTATAGGCATCAGTTCCTGAAGCACGCAAAATCACAACATCTCCTCCACCGCTTCTATCAATCATCCATTTAAAAGCGGCATCAACATCCGTTCCGCCACCCATTAAAACCATACCGCCATTGGTTGCTTTAACTACGTTACTGCTATCGCCAACCAAACCAATTGATGCAGGTCTGGGTTTCGCGACTGGCGTTGTTGTCCCTCCGCCTCCAGTTGTTGGTGTTGCAGGCGAAACCGTAGTTTTACTGCAAGCCATAACCGAAACGCAATAAGCCATCAGCAGGATAAAGAATGTTTGTTTCATATTTAAAATATTAATGGGCTTTATCAAAATTCATTTTGCCAGCCCGAGCTTGTTGAAGGTTAATAGAAATATGTATTTTCGTTTCGACAAGCTCAACATGACAAAGGCATCTCTTGTAAAACCACCAAATAATTAATAGCCCGGATTTTGAACGGTATTTTTATTTACCGAAATTTCCAAAGCAGGTAAAGGAAGCGAGTATTGAGCCTGAGTAACGGGTAGTGTTACCGCTCCAGATGCGTTTACAGCATCAGCTGCCAATCTAACTACCGGTAAATTTCTCCTCTTTAGATCGTAAAAACGATGACCTTCAAAAGCAAGTTCTTTAAATCTTTCTTCAATGATGGCATTGATAAGCGTTGCTTTATCAGCAAAGGTTGCGCTAACATAATTATTGATACGAGCATTACGCAATGCGTTTAAATCGCCAGCTGCATCTCCGGTTGATTCCGCTTCTGCTTCAGCTTTAATTAAATACATCTCGCCCGTGCGGAATAATTTAATATCGGTTAAACCTGGAGCTGTTGAGGTACCACCAATATATTTATTTACCAGATATTGAGATCTTGTTCCAGTTCTTGTTGCATCAAATCTGATGTACGAAGTATAACGCAAATCGTTAACCTTATCAAAAGTATTAATCAACTTAAAAGCAGGCGCATATAAAACAATGCCACCAGTTTGGCGGAAATAAAAATCTCCTATTCTCGAATCAGTTGTTCCAACACGTTTTGCTTTCCAGATAACTTCGTTATCATTAGCATCTGTCCATATACCCGGAAACTGTGCTTTTGTTGCTAAAGGATTCACCGCAATCACTTCATTAGCGTAAGAAATAGCGTCGCTCCAATTTTTTTCATACAATGCCAACCTGGCTTGAATAGCAGAAACCGCAGTTTTTGTAATTCGGGTTCTATCTGTAAAAGTTGTCGGAATTAAGCCTTTGGCTGAGATTAAATCAGCTTTTGCATTTGCTACAACCACTTCAAAATTATCTCTTGCAGGATAAGAAATTGTTGATGTTTTCATGTATGGAACGCCTAATGCTCCGGTTTGATAAGCAGATGCATAGTTTCTCAACAATTCAAAATGAAAATATGCACGTAAGGCTAAAAGTTCACCGCGGTATCTTGCACCTGTAGTTGCATCTGCCCCACTTAATGTTAAGGCATCTAAACCTGCAATTGTTCTGTTAACTCTATCAATCGCGGTGTAATAACTTGCATAAAGCGAGGTTACTGAACCACTTCCGGCAGTATAAAGCCATCTGAAAGCATCGCTATTCCCAACCGTATTTTCTGTTGGGAATGTTGCTTCATCAGAAACTGTTGAAACCAAACTTATTGGCGTATAATCTAATAATGCGTAAGCGCCTAATAAACCTAAGTTTATATCACTTATATTTCTAAAAGCCTTATCAGGCGATATTGTATCCGTTGGCGCTAAATCAAGTTTTGTACATGATGATGCCAATACTAACAACGAAAATATAAGTACGTATTTTTTATATATTTTATTAATCATTGCTATAATTATTAAAAGTTAACATTTAAACCAGCCGTATAAGTTCTAGTATTCGGGTATTGAAAACGACCATACACAGCATTGTTTTCAGGATCTAAGCCTCTCCATTTTGTCCATGTAAATAAATTCTGACCCTGGACAAAGATTTTTACGCCTTTAATAATTTTAGTTTTTTCTAAAATTGATTTAGGAATAGAATAGCCGATATTTACATTTCTTAACCTTAAGAAAGATGCATCCTGAATTTCTTTAGAAGTAAAGTTTCTAGGGATATCGAATCTTTGAAGAATTGCATCATTACCAGAATCGCCCGGAACCTGCCATCTGTTTTCTAACATTCTTACGCTCTGGTTACTGGTTGCATAACGCTGATTTTCATTATAAAAATCTTCATTATTCCAACGCATAACATTAGAGACAAAAGAGAATAAAGCTGAAGCAGTAATTCCTTTGTAACTTAATGAGGTATTAAAACCACCTGTAAATGTTGGGTATAAGCCACCAGAGTTTGTAGTGCTTTGAGTATTTACATTGTAAGTTGTGGTAATGCTTCCGTCCAAATTATAATATTGTGCTTCTCCTGTTTTAGGATTAACACCTGCCCAATCTGGCGCAAAATAAGTTCCGTAAGGCAAACCAACTTTTAAAATACGAGAATCTCCATCCGGATAAGAATCTGTAACATCAGTAACATGAAGGATTTTATTCTTATTATAACCAGCGTTAACACCTACAGACCATAAGAAATTTCCGGTTTTGATAATATCTCCATTAACTTCAAATTCGATACCTCTGTTTCTCATTTTTCCAGAACTTAAGCTTAATAAAGAGAAACCAGATGTTGCCGAAGGTGGTTGATCGATAAACATATTGGTGGTTAAACGATAGTAATAATCTGCAGAAATACGCAAACGGTTTTTCAATATCGCTAAATCAAAACCTGCGTTAGATTCTTTAACGTATTCCCAATCGTAATCTGCGTTACCCGCAGCCGATGGTCTGATTGCCGCCACACCACCATAAGAAGTTCCGACTGTGTAAGTTGGCAAGTAAGTAAAATCGCCACCAAAAGGACTTGCAGTAATACCATAACTTGCTCTAACCCGCAAATCATTAACAAAATCATTATTCTTTAAAAACTCTTCAGCCTTGGCATTCCAGTTAGCACCGAACGAGTAGAAACCATGCCATTTATTTTCTGGTGCTACTCTTGTCGAACCATCGTAACGGTAACTTGCCGTTGCTGTATACTTATCGTTGTACGTATATCTGGCTACGCCCATAAATGATGCTAAAGCACTTTTTGTTTTCCCACCTGTTGTTGATGGTAAGAAAACTGCGCTGTTGGTAGCGCCTGCCGGTGTTTCTGGCAAACGACCATCAATACCATAAGCACTAAAGCCAAAAGAGTTATAATTGTTGTAAACGTATTCGTAAAATGCAGAAGCTTCTAAATCATGAACGCCGTTAAACTTTTTAGCAAAGGTTAATCCGGTAGTTGAAATGATATTAAAGTTTCTGCGACTTGCATCTGTTAAACGACCTTTTCCGCCTAAAGTATTTGCCACACTTCTAGAGCCGTAATAAGAATCAGGATTGATAAACTGCTGGTCTGTAGATTGGCGATAATCGATACCAGCTCTGGTACTAATTTTTAATTCCGGTAAAATCTGGTACACAAAAGCAGTACTAATAATAGATTTTAACTGATCTGTTTTATCAGAAGAATTTAACAAACGCTCTAAAGCCTGACTGCCTTCTCGCTGATCTAAAATAAAATATTGAGATCTGTTTCCTGGATGCACCAAAGTTCCATCAAATGCATAAGGGTTTTCATAAGGTAAAGCATAATAAACAGATGCCATTGCTGTTCCGGCGCCTGTTCCACCCTCACCTTCGGTAAAGCTAGATTGAGAATAACCCAATGATAAGTTTACGCTACCGCTGAATTTATCATCTTTAAAATCTAAATTACTTCTTAATGAGTAACGATCTAAACCGGTACGCTTAGCCACACCTTCCTGACTGTAATAGTTTAATGAATTGTAGAAACGTAAGTTTTCATTACCACCGCTGATGCTTACCTGTTGTTCCTGAAATTTACCTCTTTGGAAGAAAATATCTCTCCAATCGGTATTAATACTCTTCAAACTATCAATAATATAATCTGCTCTGGCTCTTGTTGTTGCAGTACCTGCAGCATAAGTTGGGTTTTTAGGAGAATATGTCCAGCCCGGACCAATGTTACGACCAAAACTTGCGCCAATTTCTTCTTCAAACTGCAAGCGTTGTTCAGTATTCATCATGGTAAAGTTTGGTCTACTCAAATTAGAGAAACCATATTGCGATGTATAATTAACAGCAAGTTTACCGGCTTTACCTTTTTTAGTTGTTAAAACGATAACACCATTCGAACCTCTTGAGCCATATAAAGCTTTTGCTGAAGCATCTTTTAAAACCGTGGCCGATTCTATATCTTCAGGATTAATGGTTTGAAAATAGCCTGCTTCTATTGGCACGCCATCTAAAACATACAAAGGTGCCGAAGAACCATTTACACTTCCAATACCACGAATTACAACTGCTGCACTTTGGCCTGGTTGCCCTGATGATGAAATTACACTCATACCCGGTACGCGACCTTGCAGAATCTGGTCTACAGTTAAGCCTGGCACAGTATTAATTTTTTCTGCAGTTACCAAAGAACTCGCCGCTGCAGATTGTGACTTAGTATAATTGGTGTAGCCAGTAACCACAACATCGCTTAATGTTCCCGCCGAAGGCGTTAACTTTAAAGAACCCATTTGGGCTTTGGCTGTAAGTTCTCTATCGGCATAACCGATGTAAGAAACCACCAATACCGCATTTTCATCAACATTTCTGATGGTGAAGTTACCGTTACTATCCGTTACATAAATTGCCGATTGCCCCTTAACCCGAACAGAAGCACCCGGCATTGGGTTTCCGCTTTCATCCACCACTTTTCCGGTAACATCAATTGCTTTAGCTTGTTCATTAATATTAACTTTCGGAAAAATTAAGATGGTGTTTTCTTTAATTTCCCATCCAAATGGTTGAGCTTTTAATGCTTGAGTTAAAACATCTTTAAGTTCAGCGTTTTTTAAATCGATGGTTACAGGTTTCGATTTCTGCTGAATTAGATCGGTATCGTACAAAAAGAAATAACCGGTTTGGCGTTTAATTTCTTTTAAAATTTTCACCAACGGCGTATTTTTCTGACTAATATTTATGCGTTGAGAAAATGCATTTGCACTTACCTGTAAGCATAAAACCGTCATTATGAAAATAAATAATTTCATAGCCCTAAGAAATTGATGGTTAAAATAATTTGGAGTAAAATCCTTTGGCTTATCCACAGCGGATTTACTACTTCGAGTGTAAAAATTCATACATTCAGTTTGGTTTAAAGGTTAAATTGATTAGTTACATATTGGCTTTTTGCCATCTATCTGGTTAGTTTATTTTTCTGATAAAACTTTGAGTTTTCGCCCTTCCAAAAGCTCAAATTTTATGTTTCCTGTTTTTTCGAGCATTTTCAATACTTCAGATAGCTTAGATTTTCGGGGCACCATTCCATTAAATCTTTTAGCAGGAACATTGTCATAGTCTATCTTAATGTCGTACCATCTTTCTAATTGATTCAGAATGGTTTTTAGTTCAGAATCATTAAATTGAAACAAACCATTTTTCCAGGCAATTTCATCATCAGTATCTACATCATTTACCACTTTTATTAAAGCATTTTGAGCAAGACCATTAACCGATTGTTCACCTGGCTTTAAAATTTTAGAGCTTTTCAAATTGCTAACCTTAATGCTTCCTTCCAGTAAAGTGGTTTTAACTGTGTTATCGTCTAAATAGCTATTGATGTTAAAGTGCGTACCTAATACTTCTACGTTTTGATTTTGACTTTGAACACGAAATGGCATTTGCTTATTTTTAGCGACTTCGAAATAGGCCTCGCCTTTAAGTTCTACCAAACGCTGTTTGCCTACAAATGCTTCGGGGTATTTTAAAGATGATGCAGCATTTAGCCAAACTTTGCTGCCATCGGGTAATATAACCTGATATTGACCGCCTTTGGGCGTTTCGATAGTATTATAAGCAATATTTTTACCAGCATTAATCACAGCTTTATTCACAATTGTATATACTAACTGCCCATCTTGCTCTCTCGAAATTTTAATACCATCGCGGTCGCTAATATTTGTAGCTGTGTTTTCATCCAAGATGATTTTAGAGCCATCAGCAAGTGTTAAAGTAGCCTTATTTTCACCGGGCAAAATATCAAAAGTCTTACTCTGATGTTGAGTCAAATCCTTTGTATTTGAACTTTTATCGTTTTGAGCATAATAAAACCCACCGAATGCTAAAGCCATTACAGCCGCAACAGAAATATATTTATAAAGCGGTTTTATCTTTGATTGTTGAGTTGAAGCTATTTTATTTTGAATTGCTTGATAATTTGAGTCCTCAAAATCTTCAATTTCTTTGGCCGGATTTAAATTACCGCCTGATTTACCAAGAAACTTATAATATTCCTCAACAAACTTAATTTCTTCGGCATTGGCTTCGCCAGATAAATAGCGTTTTAATATTTTATCTAAATCTTTTCGGCTAGGAAATGAATTCATTTTCTCTGGTTTTTATATCTATGTACCAGCAGATAGAAAATCTCCCAAAAAAAATATTAAATTTTAGAAATTATTCAAAAAAGGTACAATAAGCTACCGGCAATGGTGAGAAAAATATGTGTTAGCCGAAATTTTAAAGCATGTGTTGCGGTGGTTAACTGATTTTGAACAGTTTTTTGAGAAATATTTAAATCAACAGAGATTTTTGCTGTCGATAAACCCTCAAAATAATGAAGAATGAAGATTTTCCTTCTCTTTTTTGGTAGGGCTTTAATAAACAGTTCTATTAAATCTTTGGCTTCCTTCTCTAATAATTCGCCATCTGCCCGTAATGGAGAGATTAATTTCCCTTCAAATGCTTGATATAAAAAACTGTTTTTACTGCCTCTTTGAATGTGTTTTAACACTTGAAACCTTACCGCCGTATGTAAGTAAGCTAAAGGTTTTTGTAAATCGAGTTCTGCTTTTCTGTTCCACAAATCAGCAAACACGTTCTGAATTACATCCTGACATTTTTCTTTTTCTGGCAAGCGCTTGTAGGCAGCATTGTAGAGTTCGGCCCAGTAAAGTTTGTAGATTTTGCTAAAAGCCTGTTCGTTTCCTTGTTTTAATAAATCAAAGAGGTGTAAATCGTTCTCACTTTTTCTGCAGGATTCCAAAAATTCAGACTATTAGGAAACCAAACATAGTCATTTTAAGTGCCTTTAGCAATACCTTCTGATGAGAATTGCAAATCGTATAGCTTTTTGTAATAGCCATTTAGCCTTAATAATTGCTGATGCGTACCCTTTTCTTTAATTTCACCTTTATCTAAAACAATAATTTGATTTGCTTTTTGAATGGTTGATAAACGGTGAGCAATAACGATTGATGTTCTGCCTTCCATTAAATTATCAATTGCTTTTTGAATGAGCAATTCGGTTTCCGTATCAACGGATGAAGTTGCTTCATCTAAAACTAAAATTGCCGGATTATGAACCAATGCCCGGATAAATGAAATCAATTGCGCCTGTCCGGCAGAAAGCGTAGAACCTCTTTCCATTACATTGTATTGATATCCGCCCGGTAAACGTTCGATAAAATCATGCGCACCAACTTTTTTAGCTGCATTTACAACATCTTCCAGCTTGATTCCGGCATTATTTAAAGTAATATTATTTAAAATCGTATCAGAAAAAAGAAATACATCCTGTAAAACAGTGGCAATATTACTTCTTAAATAATTCAATTCTAAGTCGTGGATATCAATACCATCCACTGTAATTTTGCCCTTTTTTACTTCGTAGAAACGGTTTAAAATGTTTATGGTTGATGATTTTCCTGCGCCAGTGGCACCCACAAGTGCAACAGTTTCGCCTGCTTTAACATCAAAAGTTAAATCTTTTAAAACATAATTATCATCGTTATACGCAAACCAAACGTTTTTAAATTCGATATTTCCATCGAGTTTTGAGGGTGTCAGTTTCCCTGTATTTGGTGTTTTTTCATCGGTATCTAAAACTTTAAAAACACGCTCTGCACCAACCATACCCATTTGTAGGGTATTAAATTTATCCGCCAGTTGGCGAATTGGCGTAAAAACCATACCCAAATACATGATAAACTGCGTGATGGTGCCGGGCGTTACATCCAAAGGTTTAGCTAAAATACTTTTTGAGCCGTACCAAATCAATAGACCTAAAGACATGGCCGAAATTAACTCTACAACCGGAAAAAAGATTGAATAATACCAGTTTGAGCGAATATTTGCATCGCGATAGCGTTTATTGATGGCATAGAATTTTTTATACTCCTGGCGCTCACGGGCAAAATATTGAACAATAGAAACGCCAGTAATATGTTCTTGCAAAAAGGTATTCAGGTTCGATACCTCATTCCTGATTTCCTGAAAGGCAACCTTTATTGCTTTTTGAAACTTCCTTGTGGCAATTATAAGTAAGGGAATTGGCAAAAGCACCACAAGACTGAGTTCCCAATCGGTAAAGAGCATTACGGCAACAATTACAACAATTTGTAAGGAATCGCCAATCATCGAAATTAAACCCTCTGAAAATATATCTGCAATGGTTTCTAAATCTGAAACAGTTCGGGTTATTAGTTGACCAATAGGCGTTTTATCGAAATATTTTAAGCGTAACTGCGTAATGTGGTTAAAAACGTTAATTCGTAAATCGCGTATAACCGATTGACCCAAAGTATTGGTGAGTAAGGTGTGGCTATACTGAATTAAAGATTGCAGCATCAGCATAAAAATCATGAGCATCGTCATGTTTACCAAACCACCGTAATTGCCTGCTAAAATATAATTATCGAGTGTAAATTTGATAAGAAAAGGACGAACGGGAGAAATAGCCGCAAGCAAAATGGTTAAAATAACCGACCAAACAAAAACAGCACGATAAGGCCTCACATATTTAAAAATACGTTTAAGCAATCCTGTGTTATATACGTCGCCTGTTACTGCCATTTATGGGGTTTTGGGTGCAAGGCTTAGAGTTTAAGGCCTTACATCATCTTAAAATATAAATAATAATATGTTTCTTATCAAAGTAGTTTCAGATCTTATTTTTCCAGGTCTATACTAAATCCTGCTTTAAGCCATCAGCTAATTCGACGGCGGTGCCTTATACCTTAAAGCTTCCGCCATTTATTTTAAATAATGGTACTCCACTTTTACCAAATACAAACCGCAAGCCGGAACCGATTGACCTGCATTACTTCTGTTTTTACTATCAATAATGTTTTTAAAATCCTCCAAATTGATTTCTTTTTTACCAATTCTTACCAATGTTCCAACTATGGCCCTAACCATGTTCCGCAGAAAACGATCGGCTTCTATGGTAAAAACCAGGCTACCGTTTTCTTCTTCAAACTGAGCCTTTACAATTTTACAATTATTAGTAAAGGTTTGAGTGTTTGATTTACTGAAACAAGAGAAATCTGTATAATTTAGTAATTCTTTTGCCGCCTGATTCATTAAATCCACATCGAGCCCATCCTTTACCAGCCACGAACGGTTAAATTTAAAAGGATCTTTCTCGAAATGAATGTAATATTTATAAGCCCGGGCGGTGGCATCAAACCTGGCATGGGCATCATCAGTCACAGTTATAATTCTTTTTGCAGCAATTTGATAAGGAAGCATTGCATTTATGCCTCCAACTGCTGCTAAAACTTTTTCCTCACTAATATTTTCAACATCGAAATGAGCGTAAAAATCAGTAGCGTGTACGCCAGAATCGGTTCTGCCGCAACCTAAAGTTTCTATTGGTTGCCTAAAAAATATAGACATAGCTTTATCCAATAGCTCTTGTACAGTTACTGCATTTGGTTGAATTTGCCAGCCATGGTATAAGCTGCCATCATAAGCGATTTGTATGAAATACCTTTTTTTACTCAAAGCGATGCAAAAATACTTTTTCCTTTTATTAGATAAGCTTGTAAAATGGAATTAAATATATATTTGTACAATTTATTAAATTAACATGATACAAAGAATACAATCTATCTGGCTTTTTTTAGCAACGCTGACGCTTATTTTGATGCTGTTTTTACCAATTGCAACCAAGACTGTTGAAGGTAATGAAACAGCCATTTATATAAAAGGTATGCAGCAATCGTTTAGTGGAGATGGTTTGCTTGTGAAGACTAATATTCCGATGTTAACAACGAACATTACTTTAATTGTGATTTGCTTTATAAATATTTTTAATTTTAGAAAAAGAAGCTTACAAAAAAGAGTTATTATTTTTACAATTGCCGCAATTATAGGTTTTGCTTTTTGGTGCGGTATTTATATAAAACAACTTCCTGGCGGTATAGAGGGTGCAAGTTTTGGCATTGGCGCTTACATGCCTGCGGTTGCAATTTTATTCCTTGTATTAGCTATTTTCGGTATTAATAAAGATGAAAGTTTAATACGCTCTGCCGAAAGGTTGCGTTAATATTTATGCTGTTTTTGCCCTTTAAACCCGATTGTAGCGGAAATACTTTTTCTCAAACCTATAAGGTTTTTAAAACCTTACAGGTTTGAAAAAGATTGTAGTGTAAAGCGGGGCTGCATTAACCGATAAATGCAGGTTTTGATTTTCTAATTTTAACAGACATTTACAAACATTACGCTGAGAAAATACTCCATTCCCATCATCCATTTTCCATATCCCATTTTACACCATTTCTTTCTTCCTTATTTTCAAAGATTTAGCTTAAAAAACTATTTCCTTAACTATCAATAAAATACGGATTATTAAGCGTACCTTTGCGGCTTAATTATAAATAAAAAGACGAATGACAAACCCATTTCAATTATTGGGGATAAGTGATGACGTCGTTAATGCCGTAAAGGACCTTGGATTTGAAACTCCAACGCCTATTCAGGAGCAAAGTATTCCTGTACTGTTAGAAGGCACTAATGATTTTGTTGGTTTGGCCCAAACAGGAACAGGAAAAACAGCCGCATTTGGTTTGCCGCTGTTAGAACTAATCGATTTTAAAGTAACAAAACCGCAGGCATTAATTTTATGCCCAACGCGTGAGTTATGTTTACAAATCGCTAACGACCTTAAAAACTTTTCTAAAAACGTTGCTAATGCCCACGTTGTTGCCGTTTACGGTGGCGCGAACATTATGCAACAACTACGCGAGATACGCCAAGGCGTTCAAATTGTAGTGGCCACGCCCGGCCGTATGTTAGATATCATTGGCCGTAAGGCAATTGATTTCTCGAGCGTTAAATATGTTGTGCTTGATGAAGCTGACGAAATGTTAAACATGGGTTTCCAGGATGACATTAACGACATTTTATCAACTACACCTGATGACAAAAAAACCTGGTTATTTTCGGCTACAATGCCTGCAGAAGTTCGCCGTATAGCTAAAAACTATATGGATAACCCTGTAGAATTAACCATGGGCACAAAAAATACAGGTAACGTAAACATCGAACACGAATATTATATTGTTCGTGCACGTGATAAATATGCTGCCTTAAAACGTATTGTAGATTTTAACCCTGATATTTTCGGTGTTGTTTTCTGTAAAACAAAATTAGATACTCAGGATATTGCTGAGCATTTAATTAAAGATGGTTACAATGCTGATGCTTTACACGGCGATTTATCGCAACAACAACGTGATAAAGTTATGCAACGTTTCCGTGAGCGTAACATGCAATTGTTAATTGCTACTGATGTTGCTGCTCGTGGTATTGATGTAAGTGGCGTAACTCACGTAATTAACTACTCTTTACCTGATGAAATTGAAAGTTATACCCACCGTTCTGGCCGTACTGGTCGTGCAGGTAAAACTGGTATTTCAATCTGTATCATTAACTCTAAAGAAACAGGTAAAATCCGTCAACTAGAGCGTATTATTGGTAAACAATTTACTAAAGCTGAGTTACCAACCGGATTTGATGTTTGCGAAAAACAACTATTCTCTTTAGTACACAAAGTACATAACGTAGAAGTTAATGTAGAGCAAATTGACCAATACATTCCTCGTATTATGGATGAATTTAAAGATTTATCTAAAGAGGATGTAATCAAACGTTTTGCTTCATTAGAATTTAACCGTTTCTTAGACTACTATTCTAAAGCACCTGATTTAAATGCAGCTGTTGGCGATGAACGTGGCGAAAGAGGTGAGCGTGGAGAAAGACGCGGACGTGGTAGCGAAGGTTACACTCGTTTATTCATCAATCTAGGCTCGGTAGATGAATTTACCCGTGGCGATATGTTATCATTTATCTGTAACAACGGTAAGATTGGTGGCAAAAGCGTTGGTAAAATCGATTTAAAAGGTGTTTTCTCTTTCTTTGAAGTTGAAGATGCAGTTGCTGATAAAGTTTTTGAAGGCTTTAAAGCTGTTGAATTTAATGGTCGCCAGGTTCGCATTGAAAAAAGCGGAGATGGTGGACGTGGTGAAGGTGCAGGCGAAAGACGCGGTGGCGGTGAAAGACGTAGCGGTGGATTTGGCGGCGGTGAACGCAGAAGCGGCGGTGGCGGTGGTTACCGTGGTGGAAGTGGCAGTGGCGACAGAAGAAGTTCTGGCGGTAGCGGCAGACGTGAAGGTGGAAATCGTGAAGGTGGTGGCGGTTTCAGAGATTTCTCTGGCCGTAGCCGTGATGAAAAAGGTGGAAGCAGAGAAGGTGGAAGTGGACGCAGAGAAGGCGGAAATCGTGAAGGTGGAAGCGGCGAACGTCGCAAAAAATGGTAAATCACTAAACCAAATATTCTATAAGCCGTCCCGAAATTTCGGGGCGGCTTTTTTTTGCTCCATAGCGAAGCATTTATTATTAAAAAGTAATGCCTGTTAATTTCCATTTTGAAAAGCAAAATCCTGCTAAAATACACGAAAGTCGGGCTATCCGTTAAATCTTTTTGGCACAAAACTTAAACTTACAAAACCTGTTTACGACAGTGCTCAGGAAACTTCTTAAATTTTATTAAAAGCCAAAAAGGATATCACTCCTATCCCGTTTAAATACTCAAGTCATTACTACTATTAATCGTTTTTCTTGCCAAATCATTAACCATCATAAAAAATTATCACCCTTAATTTTTTAGAATCAAAGCACTATATTTAAGCCACATCAAAAAATAATATGAGAATTTTTAAGTGCCTGCTAATAACCTTTGCTTTTCTGCTAAACCTACAAACCAAAGCACAAAACAACCCGGATAATAAGGAAAAAATGCAATGGTTTGCAGATGCTAAACTCGGAATTTTTATTCACTGGGGAATTTATTCTGTAAATGGTATTTCAGAATCCTGGGCTTTTTATAATAATTATATCAATCATGATAATTACATGAAGCAGCTTAACGGATTTACTGCCGAAAAATATAATCCGCAGGAATGGGTAAATCTGATAAAAGAAAGCGGCGCAAAATATGCAGTTATTACCACTAAACACCACGATGGCATTTCATTATGGAACAGTAATGCAGAAAAAGCCATAACCACAGCTAACAGCAGTAGGGCAAAAAAGGATTTGCTAAGCCCATTTGTAGCAGCGCTAAAAAAATCGGGTTTGAAAACCGGCTTATATTATTCTTTGCCCGATTGGAGCCATCCTTACTATGATGTTTTTACCCGCGACCGTAAAAGGTACGATTCTAAAAAGGACATTTCAAAATGGAATCAGTTTATAAATTACCAGCAAACTCAGCTTAAAGAATTAAATAATTATCGCCCAGATTTATATTGGTTTGATGGCGATTGGGAACACAGTGCCGAAGAATGGCAGGTACCAAAAATAAAAAATATCCTCAGCAAAGATAATCCAAACGTAATTTTCAACTCGCGACTTGGTGCTTATGGAGATTATGAAACACCAGAACAATGTGTTCCGGTAGTAAAACCCAATGCCAGATACTGGGAACTTTGCTACACCATGAACGATTCATGGGGCTATCAACCTTTCGACACACATTACAAATCATCCAATATGATTATCAGAAATTTGGTTGATTGTATTAGCATGGGTGGAAATTTGTTACTGGATATCGCACCTAAGCCCGACGGAACAATTCCTGCAAATCAAGTTAAAATATTAAAGGATTTAGGTAGATGGACAAGCAAACACAAAGAAGCAATTTACGCTACACAGGCAGGAATACCAGAAGGCCATATAAATGCCAAAACAGCTTTATCAAAAGATAAAAAACAACTTTATATCTATGTAGACTTCAAAACCGAGCATGGAATTTTATTATCTGGGATAGAATCAAAGGTGAATAAAGTGGAATTAGTTGGCCTTAACAAACCGGTTAAATACACAAAATTTAATGATACAGATTATATTTTAGATATAGATGAAAGTGATTTTGATAATGATTTAACGGTACTAAAAGTTACGTTTAATGATGAAGTTAAATTATCTGATAAAAAACAAGCACCCATTTCATTGCAAAACTTATTTGAAGTTGGCCATGCAATGGATTTTACAAACCTGAATTACCTGACATTAGCCAAAAACTTAAACGATGGCATAAATATTTTTAAAAACACTAACCTCTCAGCAGATGGTTTAGGCTTTAAATCTGGTATAAGTAATTCAAAAAACGCGGTAAATAATTGGGTAGTTAAAAATGCAGAGGCTTTATACAATACCACTGCTGGTATTCCTGAAGGACATTATCAAGGTAAAACAGTACTATCTGAAGATAAACAAACGCTTTATCTTTTTGTAGAAGGCAAACCCACCGGACCAATTTCTATAAAGGGTTTAGATAATAATATCAGCAGAATTAGGGTTGTTGGTGAAGGTACAATGCTTAATCATAACATCTATAACAAATTATATTGGAGTAAAATTCCCGGCATAATTTATATTGATATACCCAAAGAAAAGCTGGATAAAGATTTAACCGTTATTGCTGTACTTTTGGATGGACCAATAAAATTATATAGAGAAAAGATTGGTGCTATTGAGAACAACCAGTAATATTTAAAAATTGTAAAATAGTTATTCAGCTTTATGAATGTGCTTTATTTGCATTACTTTCGCTAATTATGCAGGCAAAATATATTTCCTATCAGGAAACCGGTTCGTTTTCAAAACTGGTTTTAGATTATATTAATAACGAAGAAGCGCTCAAGGCTTTTTACAGTTATCGCCCGGATATGGATGGATTGAGCCAAGCCATTAGCAATAGAAAATTTTTAGGCGACAGAAGTATTTTAGTTGACGTTCTAAAAACTCAATATGAGCATCTTAACCCCAATAAATCTGTTAGCAAAAACATTGAGCTTTTAGGTTTAGAAAATACTTTTACGGTAACAACAGGCCATCAATTAAACCTATTTACTGGTCCGCTTTATTTTATCTATAAAATTGTAACAGCAATAAATCTTGCCATCGAACTTAAAATTGCGCATCCCGATAAGAATTTTGTTCCGATTTATTGGATGGCAACGGAAGACCATGATTTTGATGAAATCAATCATGTAAATGTTGATGAGAAAAACATTAGCTGGATACAAACAACCAACGGTGCAACGGGTAGATTGAGTACAAAAACCGTTACCGCAGCAGTTACCGCCTATAAAGGATATTTAGGTATTTCTGAAAATGGCAGGCACATTGCCAAACTGGTAGAAAAAGCTTATTTGGAACACGATAACCTGGCTGATGCAACCCGATATTTAGTTAATAATCTGTTCGAAAAATATGGATTAGTAATTGTAAATGCCGATGATAAGAAACTTAAAACGCTTTTTAAATCCGTAATCCAAGCCGATATTATTGAACACAATAGTTCTAAAAATATCGATAACAGTTCAAAAGACTTAGAAGAGCTTGGTTATAAAACGCAGGTTAATGGACGCGATATAAATTTCTTTTATTTAAAAGACGATTTACGTGAGCGTTTGGTTTTCGAAAATGGTAAATATCTGGTTAACCATACCGACATCAGTTTTACTGAAGATGAATTAAAGGAGGAAATCGACCTGCATCCTGAAAGGTTTAGTCCGAATGTTGTAATGCGCCCAATGTACCAGGAAGTGATATTGCCAAACATCGCTTATATTGGTGGAGGTGCAGAAGTTGCTTACTGGATGCAATTAAAAGCTAATTTCGATTATTATAAGGTTGATTTCCCGGTGTTATTACTTCGTAATTCGGCCTTATTGATTGATAAACGTAGTGCCGAAAATTTATATAATTTGGGTTTTAAGCTGGAAGATATCTTCTTACCTGTTGAAGAATTAAAAAACATTTGTGTTAGGAAGAATTCTACGGCGCAACTTATTCTTGCCGATGAAACCAGAGCCATAAACAGCATTTTCGACCAGATTAAATTGAATGCTTATAAAATTGACAAAACGCTTTCAGTTTCCACAGATACAGCCAAACAGAAAACAAACCATTTATTAGCCAATCTGGAGAAAAAGCTATTCAGAGCCGAAAAGCGAAAGCATGAAACAGCTTTAATTCAAATTGAAAACGTAAAGAAAAGGCTTTTCCCTAACGGAACCATGCAGGAAAGAACAATGAATATTGCCCCCATGTACGTTAATTATGGCGAAGATTTTCTGTCTACCTGCATAGAAAATTTCGAACCGCTGGGCGGAGATTTCACTTTATTGTTGCCTTAAATAAAACTCCGTCATTGCAAGGTACGAAGCAATCTGCACCAATTAGAGATTGCTTCGTACCTCGCAATGACGACAAATCGTATTAAATGAACTTCATAACCTTTACAGAAGCTAAGCTCAGGACTTTTACCCATAACGTATTTAAAAAAATCGGTTGTTCTGATGAGCATGCAACGCTGGCTACCGATGTTTTAATCCGCTCAGATTTACGTGGAATTGATTCGCATGGCGTAGCCAGATTAAGTGGTTATGTTCGCCTTTGGGAGAAAAATAGAATTAACGCAACACCAGATATTAAAATTGTACACGAAACGCCAACAACGGCAACGGTAGATGGAGATGCTGGATTAGGCTTAGTTGTTGCGCCTTTTGCCATGAAAGTTGCGATGGAGAAAGCTGAAAAATATGGTAGTGGATGGGTTTCGGTTAAAAACTCTAATCATTTTGGTATTGCAGGTTACCACGCTTTAATGGCTGTAGAAAAAGATATGATTGGCATCAGCATGACTAATGCTAGTCCGCTGGTAGCACCAACTTATGCAAATGAACGCTTGTTGGGTACAAACCCGATGTGTTATGCTTTCCCGGCAGGAAAATACCCACCATTAATTGTTGATATGGCTACATCTGCCGCAGCAAATGGAAAATTAGAAATTGCTCAAAGGGGAAATAAAGATATACCTGATGGATGGGTTCAGGATAAAAATGGTAAAAACTCCATCAATCCGAACGAGCTAAAAAATGGTGGTTCATTATTGCCTTTGGGAAGCGATAAAGACCATGGAAGCCATAAAGGCTATGGTTTAAGCGCAACTGTAGATATTTTATCAGCAGTGCTTTCTGGCGCAAATTATGGCCCATGGGTTCCGCCATTTGTCGCTTTTTTAGAGCCTTCTGCAAATCCGGTAGGCGAAGGTTTAGGTCACTTTTTAGGCGCCATGCGTGTGGATGGTTTCCGCCCTGCCGCAGATTTTAAGAATCATTTAGACAATTGGATAGAGAGATTTAAAAGTGCGAAGACAGTTGATGAATCTAAAAAAGTAATTATACCCGGAGAACCGGAACATGAGTTTGAACAAGAAAGAAAAATTAGCGGAATACCGCTAATTGATGTTGTAGTAAACGATTTGAATGAACTCGCAGCAAAATTAGAAATTGAAGCGCTGACTGATTAATCAACTGCTTCAAATTCAAAAGCTAAAGCCGGCTGGTTCTTAACATTACCAGGCAATTTTATCGTTGTTTTATCCCCAACGCTTTTCCAGGTAACTTTTTGCCCGGTGGAAATTAGTTTAACTGTTGTCCCCTTTTTTGGCGTATTCCCATTCCACGAGATTTCAGTTTGTTTATCATCAGCTAACAAACAATAAATTGCATAACGCGTTTTAGCATCTTTACTCTGCGTAAACCATGTTTTATCACTATGATAGTTTTTAGCTGTTCTGGTATTGTATATGGCTTTGCCGTTTACCGATGTCCATTTTCCAATATCTGCTAATTTTTTCAGCACATCATCCGGCAAAGTTCCATCAGGTTTCGGACCAATTCCTAAAAGCAAACTTCCGCCTTTGGCTACAATTTCTACAAGTTTATGCACCACTTCGGCTGCAGGTTTGTAATTATCATTTGGTACAAATCCCCATGCGCCACCTAAAGTCATGCAGCTTTCCCATGGATAATCCAATTGTTTATCGGGAATTCTTTGTTCTGGTGTTTGATAATTTTCATAAGGACCGTGCACCGTTCTGTCTACCATTAATAAACCCGGTTGTGCCTTTCTGGCCATAGTTGCAATTTTCGGCATATCGATATCCTGGCTCCATTTTGGGATGTTTGCACCCCAGGAAAGCACTTCTTCGTTAACTGTTTCTAACGGACGCACCCAGCCTCCATCTAACCATAAAATATCAACACTACCATAATTGTTCATCAGCTCCCCAATTTGATTGTAGGTAAAGTCTTTAAACTTATTCCATCTCCATGGATATTTCCGAATGTCGTAATTGTTATTTCTATCGGCTGTAGCATATTTTTGCCACCAGTAATATTGAGAATGCCAATCAGGTTTAGAAAAGTATGCACCAATCATAAAACCTTCTTTTCTAAAAGCATCGAAAACATATTTTGCTACATCAGCCTTTGGATTATTTGCAAATGGGCCTCTTGCAATGCTGAAATCGCTTTGTTTCGTATCAAACATGGCAAAACCATCATGATGTTTGGTGGTAAAAACAAGATACTTCATTCCTGCATTTTTGCCTGCTGCAGCCCATTGCTCGGGGTTAAATTTTGTTGGGTTAAATTTGTTGCTAAAATCCCAATACCATTTTTTATAATTCTCGTAAGAAATTGTAGAGTCTCTTTCTATCCAATCTTCAGAGCAAATTGACCACGATTCGATTATACCTGGAACGGCGTACAAGCCCCAATGCACAATCATACCAAACTTTTTATCCTGCCAGTTATTTAATTTCTCTTTAACCAATGGGTCTTTAGGCCATTCGTAATGGGTAGATTGAGGCATAATGTCGTTTTGCTGAGCAAAAGTAATTGCTGAACAAAAGAATAAGATTGAAAATATAAGAGATTTCATCATACAAAGAAAATAAAAAAGGGCAGGAATTTTCCTGCCCTACAAAACAACTAATCCAACTAATTAACGTCCCAAAACAATTTGGTGGTTAAATTATCTTTTGAAGCAACCGCAGCATAATTTGCAGCATTAAACGAGATTTCCTGTGCAGGATACACCCATCTAAAAGGTGGTTGTTTCTGCTGACTAGAATTATCTACCTGATAAGTTAAAGCTGGCAAATCCAATCTTCTTAACTCTGCCCATCCTTCAATTGGTTCGATAACATTATAGTGTAACCATTTTTGGTTTGCTAACAAAGCTAATTTTGCTGCATTTGTTCCTGCCCATGCAATAGCAGGTTTTGCAATATATTGACCTATTTCAGTATCGTTTGTAGCAGTTAAAGCACCGGCTGTATTATCGTTACTTACGGTTCTAACCCAATAATAAAAATTTACAGATTGTTTTATTCCGGCTTCGTATGTTGATTTTGCCATTGCATCATTATTTGCCTTTAGATAATATTCAGACAAAAGAAAATTAACCTCGGCAGCAGTAATTAATACACCTGGAAAAAACTGGTTGCGACTAACCGTTGAGCGATTATAAATTGAAATCGTACCTCCGTTTATTAAGGTGGTTTGAGTTGTAGCATCTAAAGACTGATCTAAGCCATTATATACCCCTGCTGCATTTGCACCCGGTTCAAATAATGCTCTTAAACGCGGATCAGCATTGGTTTTCATGTGATCGATCATTCTTTTACCTGCGATGTTTCCGTTCCAGTCTTCTAAACCAGTCTGAAAACCTTTAGCATTGATATCACTACCTACATCAGTAACTTTTAAAAGTATATTGTCATCATTTACCAATGATAATGGATACTTAGCCGAGTTTGCTAAAATGCCAGCAATTTCAGTATTAGATCTGGCAGAAAGGCTGCCTACCGCTGAAACACGTGATAATATACGAAGGCGGAGTGAGTTACAGTATTTTTGCCACATCACGATGTTACCTTTGTTAATTAGATCTTGAGTTTTGAATGCAGTTAAAGATGCAGCAGGAACGGTAATGGTAGATAAATCATCAGAAAATTTCTTTAAATCATCTAACATGGTTGTGTAAATGCTTTCTGCACCTTGATATTTTGCATACGAAGCGCTGTAATCGCCACCATTAGAACTAAGTTTGCCGGCATCCATCCATGGAATATCTCCGTGCAAATCAACCACTTTTTGAGTATGATCATAAAAGTAAATTGCCGCAGTAATCATGAAAATGCGATTATCGGCTTGTTCTGTAGCGCTAGATGCATTATAAATTTTCTGTAACTCTCTGTATTGAGCCAAAAAATTGTAATAATTAGACCATCTATCGTTAACACCACCCGATGGTGGAACATACTGACCAATAGCATTAGCCCAACCTACAGCTTGTGTATATTGGTTAACCGATGTACGCTGCACCACAAAATAATTCCAGTAACTTGGTACAACATATTCCCTATTAGTATAAATTAAGCCCGCAAATTGTTTCGCTACTGATGATGTAGTTACTTTTGAGGGATCTCTGTAAGCATCATTAAATTCTGATTTTTTACATGAGGTGATAACCAACGCAGAGCATAGTGTTATCGCTATATTTGATAATATCTTTTTCATTTTAATCTTCTTTACAATTAGCACTTATTAAAAGCCCGCTCTAAGCATAAAACCAAAAGTTCTAGTTGCCGGATTAGAACCTGCGTTTGTAATGGTTTGTGTCCATCTTGAACCTGATGTCAATTGCTCCGGATCTAAGTCCTTAATAGTTCTGTATAAGTAAAACAGGTTTCTTCCAAATGCAGAGATTTGTAAGTTTTTAGCACCTATTTTTTTAGCCAAACTAACCGGAATTTTATATCCTAATGTAATTTCACGCATTTTAACGTAATTGTTTTTAATTACATACAATTCGTAACGAGCTGAACTGTACTGAGGACCACCCCAGTTGTAAGTATTCCAATAGTAATAAGATTGAGAAATTACGTTTGTATTTGGCTGTCCGTTTTCTAAAACGCCACCCATCAACATACCATCAGTAAAAACTTTTTCACCATTCGGACCCTGGGCACCGGTAGTTTGTACACCAATGCCTGCCGCATTTCTGTAATATCTTAAACCACCGCTGGCCTCATCCATAAAGTTTAAGCTTTCTTCCAATAAACCCCTGCTAATCATCCAATTAATACCAGTAGGCATTACGTGACCACCATAGCGGAAATCCATTACAACATCCATAGAGAAGTTTTTGTATGCAAAGCTATTGATAAAACCACCAATCATTTTTGGCATAGAGTTACCGGCTTTAACCATGTTATTTGCATCAAGCTTGTATAAACCATCGCTGTTAACAATATCGTTTCCTCTTGCGTCTTTAGCAATTGGGTGCACATAAATATCGCCCATTGGTTGTCCAACAATAGATTTTAATTGAGCTGCATTACCATCATAATCTGCATGAATTAGTTCTGTAGCGCCATTTGCCAATTTCTCTACAACGTTTTTATTGTTCGAGAAATTAATTGTAGAATTCCAGCTGAATGAAGCCGTTCTAACCGGCGTTCCGCTTAAAGCAACCTCAATACCTTTATTTCTTAAGGTACCTACGTTTGCCAGAATTGATGTTGCTCCTGAAGATGAAGGAATGGTTAGAGGTAAAATCTGATCGTTGATTTGAGCATTATAGTACGATACATCTAAACGTAAACGGTCTTTCAAAAAGCGCATTTCCAAACCAAACTCAAGCTCTTTTTTACGCTCTGGTTTTATAAGTTCATTACCATATGATGTTGGAATAGTTGTGTAAAGCACTGAACTAGAACCGCCTTGAGTACCTAATGTGTTTTGTGAATATGCAACATTAGCTAAATAAATAGATGGATAGTTACCTACAATACCCCAGGATGCTCTTATTTTACCATAACTAATTGCTTCTGGCATTTTAAACGCTTCTGAGAAAACAAAACCTGAGTTAACTGATGGATAAACAAAACTATTGTCGTTAGGATTCATGGTAGATGTTCTATCTCTACGAACAGTTCCTTCAACAAATAAGTAATCTCTAAAACTGGCATTCAAGGTACCTAAAAAGGCATCTTTAACTAATGTTCTGCGATAGTTTAAACCATTGTTAAACGTAGCCATATTATTAGAAGCACTTAAATCAAACCAGTTTTCTACACTTAAACCACCATTTGTTTCACGCTGAACTGAGTTGTAAGTTTCGCGGGTAGCTGTATAACCTCCCATTGCGGTAATGCCAACATCTTTAGTGATTTTTTTTGTATAGGTTAACAAGGCATCACCATAAAGAATTTTGCTATTGTAGTTCATCAAACCAAAAAAGCCTGAATTAGGATTAAATGCGATTGGAACTTCGTTTGGTTTTGATGTTTCCGTTTTTTGAGAAGTAATATCAGATGATACACGAGCCCTTAACTTTAAGTCGTCTGTAATACTCCAGGTATTGGTCAAACTTCCGATAACACGGTCGCTGAATTCGTTTTCATTATTTTCTCTAACATTCCAGATATAGTCTGCAACATCGGCTTTAAATCCTGGGTAAATAATATTTTCTGCCGGAGTTAAACTTTGGTTTGTTCCGGTTACAAACTTATAACCTCTACTGGTTTTATACCTTGCGTTGTACCACTCCGGATTATCGAATCTACCGATCATACCTGTAAAATTGTTAATCATACGGTCAACCAGAAATGGACGATTATGAGTGTACTGATTAATATAGTTTACAATTAAATCAGTTGTAAACCGCTTACCTAATTTAAATGAAGTGTTTAGGTTTACTATATTTTTTTCGTTTTTAGTGCCATAACTTACCGCCTGATTATCCTGACGGGTTAGGGATAAACGTATATTAGAATTATCAGTTGTGTTAGATATTGCAACATTTACATTTGAGTTATTTGCTGTTTGAAAAAACTTAGCGTAATTGTCAATCTGTGCATCGTATGGCCTCATTTGTCCATCCCATGCTAATGTAGGTTTACCATCGAAGATTGGCCCAAAGTTGATAGAAAATGCACCAACGCCTCTGGTTTCTTTGGTTCCGTTACCATCTAAATCCTGATAAACAAAACCATCAGCTGCTTGTCCGGCGTTTGAGTAAAATGGATCGATACCTGGCCCGCGTACGTTCTGATATCTTGGCAAATAAGCCACCTTATCATTGGTATAATTTGCATTAAAATCTACATTAAATCCTTTTGCACCTTTACCACTCTTTGTAGTGATTAAAACCACACCATTTACTGCTTCTGAACCGTAAAGTGCAGCTGCAGAGGCGCCTTTTAGAATGGAAATACTTTCAATATCTTCATTGTTGATATCCAGTAATCCGTTACCACGCATACGCTGATCGCCCCAATAATCGCTGTTTGCATACTCACCATCGCGAATAGGCACACCATCCAATACAATTAGTGGCTGGGTTTTATTAGTAATTGAATTTACGCCGCGAATGTTAATGTTTACACCACTTGTTGCGCCACCCGGTGCTGATGAAATTCTCACACCCGGAGCTTTACCATACATTGCGCCTGCAAAGTTTGTTGCACCTGCCTGTGTTAACTCTTTTGAGGATATAGTGCTAACTGCGTAACCCAAGGCTTTTGCATCCCTCTTTACTCCTAAGGCTGTAACAACCACATCATTAAGTGAATTTGCATCTTCGGTAAGGGTTACGCTTAGCGTAGTTTGACTATTAATTGCAACTTCTGTTCTTTTGTAACCAACAGCTGTAAAAATTAATGTTTCGTTTGGCTGTGCTGCAATGGTAAAATTTCCGTTTGCATCGGTTTGTGTTGCTCTCATTGTTCCTTTAACGGAAACGCTTGCTCCGGGAAAAGGCCCAGATGCATCTTTTACCGTACCGGTAATTTTATTTTGTGCAAAAGTTGTTATCGCCAGCATGGTAAATAACAATATACTCAAGCACTTGTAGTATATTCTGTTCATATTGTTTAGTTTAAGTTTGTTTATTTAATTAGGAATTTAAGGTTAGTTGTTTTTTGATTTATCCATACGCCTTGGTTTTAAGTTAATCGAATTGAGAATTCTCTATTATTAAGCTTGCAGCAGCAAAAAGCTCTGCCTCATCTGTTAGTGTCGATATTTTTATTTTTGTTTGTTCTGAAATACGAGGTATGCAGAACTCATTTATAGCTTGTTGTATAGGCGGAACTAACATTTTTCCTGCTTTCGCACCTCTACCGCTTAGCACTATGCACTCTGGATTTAAGATATGGATGAGCGTAGCCAACCCTTTACCCAATTGAAAACCTGCTTTGGAGAGAATAGAAATTGCTAAAGGATCTTGCGCATTAACTGCGTCCAGAAAATGCTCCCGTGGATGTTTACTTTTATCTTTAAACAACTCACTCATGCTCGAAACTGTACCTTCAGCTAACGCTTTTTCGGCCTTTTCTGCCATAACGAGTAGAGATGTATCGACCTCCAGGCAGCCTTTTTTACCACACGAGCATAAATTTTTACTATCTGATAATGGTATATGACTAAATTCGCCTGCATAGCCGCTACTTCCACGATAAAGCTGCCCGTTCAAAATCATTCCTAAACCTGTTCCCCAACCAATATTAACAACCATTACGTTTTTCAGGCCTACCGCTTCACCAAAGTTTAGTTCAGCCAGCGCGATTAAACTCGAGTCGTTATCTATTTCCACCTGAAGCTTTATCTTCTTTCTTAAATAATCACGAATTGTTGTACCGCCCTTAATTGGCAAATAAGATGAATTCACACCAAGCTCTGCATTTACGAAGCCCGGCATACCTATGCCCACTCCAATAATATCTTTTCTGTTGATATTTGAGCTTTGAATACTTTTATTAATAAAATTGACAAGCACATCAACATCACTGCTTTCATCAGACATGTTGAAATCAAGATATTGCATAGGTATCACCATTTTTCGTGATAAATCATAAATCACCAATCTGGTAACTAATTGATCCATAGCAACAGCAACTGTAAATTTTTGATTATTGGGATTTAGCAGATAAATGGAAGCTCGGCGGCCACCTGTAGAAGGCGCTAAACCTTGTTCTATAATAAAATTTTCATTTATTAAACCATTAACAATAGAGGTAACCAATGGCAAACTTTTACTTGTAAGCTTACTCAAATCGGTTAATGACAATGCATTTTTATAATAAAGATATTTTATGATATCTGCACGTAAGCGCTGATTCTTCTCAATTATAACAGACATTAGTTTGGTTTAGTTATAACAAACTTAATAAATAAATTTAAAACATTTAAAAACTTATTAATTTTTTTTAAAAGTTAGTTACCAAACAAAAAAAGGCTTAAATCTCTTTAAGCCTTTTTTTGTTTGGATATGTGTGTTTAATTTTACTTAATACCTCGTAATAATCTATTCCAACGGATTTTATTTAAGAAACTGCCTTCACTATCCCAACTCATCCAAATAAACAATGCTTTACCAACAACATGGTCTTCTGGCACAAATCCCCAATAACGAGAATCGGCAGAATTATGGCGGTTATCGCCCATCATCCAGTAATAATTCATTTTAAAAGTATAGCTTGTAGCAGGTTTATCATTAATGTACCATACTCCGGCTTTTTCCTCCACTTTATTGCCTTCATAAGTTCTAATTGCTCGGTAATATAAAGGCATTGTGCTACTGTTTATATTAACCGTCCAACCCTTAGCAGGAATTTTTATCGGACCAAAGTTATCTCTGTTCCAAACACGTTTTGGGTCGTGAGGGAAAGTGCCTCCTGGCTCTACATCAGATGCAGTAGCGGCAAACATATTAACAGATTTTACAAAATCAAAGGCTCTAATTTTTTCGGCTAATTCTGGCGATAAATCTCCAACATAGGTATTATCACCAATCAGTTGCATATCGCCGAGCTTTACTTTTAAATCATCAAACACACCATAATTAAATTCCATGGTTTTAAATTCGATTTTGTAAGGCATCATTCCGGTGTTTATTAAAGGCTCATCTTTACCGTTAATGTTTGCAATACCATTTTTCATGCTGATAACATCACCCGCAATACCGATACAGCGTTTAATAAAATTTTCGCGTTTATCTACCGGGCGACTAACAATTGTATATTGGCTATGAATCGCTTCGCGTCCACTTTGCCTAACCAAATCGTAATAACTTGGCACCTGGTTTTCTAAAGCAACCGTATCACCTTCCGGGAAGTTAAATACCACAACATCATTTCTTTTTATATCTGATAAACCAGGTAAGCGATGATATTTCCACTGAACGCCATCCCAGTAGGCTTTTGTACCAGTAATTGGCATGGTATGATGTGCAAAAGGAAAGGCAACCGGTGTCATCGGGATACGAGCGCCATAGTTTACTTTACTTACAAAAAGAAAATCGCCTATTAATAATGAGCGCTCCATGGAACCAGACGGAATGGTATAAGCCTCAATAAAGAAAACCCTGATTATTGTTGCTGAAACAACGGCAAAAACAATGGCATCAACCCATTCGCGGGTTTTAGTTTTTTTCTTTTTGGTGGCATCCTGTTTTTTTTGCCAGAATTTGTAATTCATATATCTTGTTTAGTTGTTAACGATTTAAAATTAAAATCAGTTAACCGTTATCTGTTTATTAAAATCAGCCTACTCGAAAATATCAGTAATGCTGAAAAAACCTTTCTTGTCCTTTAACCATTCTGCCGCAACCACTGCACCTAATGCAAAACCTGCTCTACTGTGTGCCGTGTGCTTAATTTCTATATCATCAACCTCACTGCTGTAAATTACCGTATGCGTACCCGGTATATTTTCAATTCTATGCGATTCAATTAGCAACTGTTCTCCTTTCGGAAAAACCTCCACATTTGTTCCAACTACTTCGTTCAACCATTCAGATTTACGCTCCAAGTTATCTACAATACCTTCTGCTAAAGTTATCGCTGTTCCGCTTGGTGCATCAAGCTTTTGAGTATGATGAATTTCTTCAACCTGAACTTCGTAGGCAGGATAATTATTCATCAACTTAGCCAAAGTTTGGTTTAATTTGAAGAATAAGTTAACGCCAATGCTGAAATTAGACCCATAAAGTAAAGTATTGTTACTGCTATTACATTCATTTTTAACTTCCTGTAATTTACCGTACCAACCTGTAGTACCTACCACAACAGGAACATTGGCATCAAAACAAACATCAATGTTTTTCAGAACAGAATCTGGTGTACTAAAATCAATGGCAACATCTGCCGATTTTAAGTTTTGACGGGTTAAATCTTCCTGATTATCGATAGAAATTTTTAGAACAATTTCATGACCACGTTCAAGCGCAAATTTCTCGATAATTTGTCCCATTTTGCCATATCCTAAAAGCGCAATTTTCATCGGTTATTTATAAGTTTAGGTGATTTATATATTAAAATTTTATAGAAAGTTTTAAAGCAGGCGCATTATTAAAACCATACATGGCATTTGGATTATTTATCAAAGTTGGACTCACATTAAATGAAAGCTTATCATCAACATCGAAAAAATTTAGTCTGGCCGCAACGTAAGCATCAATAATTTGAGCACCATAAAGTGCAAAATAAGAAAAGATAACAATTTGTCCGTTTCTTTTATAGATTGCCTGGGCATTTAAAACGTTGGTATCATCATATCTTGATAACTCCGTATTAAGGTCCCTCTTTAGTGCCGGATCGGTTTGAGCATTATTAAATGCTCTGTTTTGTGCCTCAGTTAAGAAAATTTTATAATTTTTACGACTTTCAATATATGATAAAGTTAATGCACCAAAACCACCGTATATCAACCCAACCTTACCCAAAGTGTAAGTTTTTTGCCAAAAATGACCTGTTTTTTCACCTTTTGCATTTAACTTATCTTTCAAAAGCTGGTTGTTATATAACTGTCCCCATCCGGGAATCAACATCGATTTAAAAACAGCTTTTCTCCCGGCAACTTTTCCAGGATTTACATACTTAACCGTATCTGCTTTTTTGCGGACGGTATCCATGGGTACAGCTTTAATGGGTGTAGCCTTTACAGTGTCAATTGGTTTTAATAAAGTATCCTGTACCTGAGCCGAAGCTAGATTTGAAAAGAAAACACATACCAGAGATAACGTTATTACAATCCTGTTATTTAACATTACCAATCTAATAATTCTAAAATTCTGTTAAGGTCTTCATCACTTACAAAAGGAATCTCGATGGCCCCTTTTCCATTCTGTGTAACCTTTAATTTTACACGAGTAGCAAATTTTGAAGCTAAATCATCTTGTAATTTTTGATATTGAAAAGAATTACCTTTTTCTTTAGATTTTCCAGCAGTTTTTAGCGGTGCGTGCTGAAGGTTGCGAACCAACTCCTCAACTTTACGAACCGACAAACCTTTGTCTAAAATCTCCTGATGGATAAACAATTGTTTATCAACGCCATCAACATTAATTAATGCTCTTGCATGGCCCATTGTAATGCGTTGGTCGCGAATGGAAGCTTGTATTGCAGGCGGTAATTTTAGTAAACGTAAATAATTGGTAACCGTTGTACGGTTTTTCCCAACACGTTCGCCTAGTTGCTCTTGCTTTAAACCCACTTCATCAATCATTCTCTGGAAACTTAAAGCAACCTCTATAGAATTTAAATTCTCTCTTTGAATGTTTTCGATAAGCGCCATTTCCAACATTTGTTGGTCGTTAGCGCTACGAATATATGCCGGAACCTGCGTTAAACCTGCTAATTTAGACGCTCTAAATCTTCGCTCACCAGAAATTAGCTGGTATTTATTTGCACCGATTTTTCTAACCGTAATTGGTTGTATTAATCCCTGCACCTTAATCGAATCAGCAAGTTCGTTTAATGCAACCTGGTCAAATTCGGTACGTGGCTGGTAAGGGTTGGTTTCAACCTCATTTAAACTTACATGGCTTATATTGCCAATCTGCTCCGTTTCACTAACCGCATTTACCTGCTGCTTAGGCGGATGTGCCGATTCGCTATCATCTAAAAGCGCACTTAATCCTCTGCCTAATCCTGTTTTTCGCTGAAAAGATGTCATCTATTATTTATAATTTTCCGTTCCTATATTTTCCTCTTCCTTTAACAAGCCGTTTTTCTTTACAATTTCGCGGGCAAGGTTAAGGTAATTTATTGCGCCTTTGCAATTTGCATCATGCATAATAACCGAAACACCATAACTAGGCGCTTCACTTAAGCGAGTATTACGCTGAATAATGGTTTCAAAAACCAATTCGTTAAAATGTGTTCTTACTTCTTCAACCACCTGGTTTGATAAACGCAAACGAACGTCATACATGGTTAGCAAAATACCTTCAATCTCCAATTCAGGATTTAAACGGTTTTGCACAATTTTTATGGTGTTCAATAATTTGCCTAAACCTTCTAATGCGAAATATTCGCATTGAACCGGAATAATAACAGAATCTGCAGCGGTTAAAGCGTTTATGGTAATTAAACCTAACGATGGTGAACAATCAATAATAATAAAATCATATTGATCTTTAATTTTCTCCAGAACCGCTTTCATTTTGTACTCGCGGTTGTTAAGGTTAATCATTTCAATTTCTGCACCAACTAAATCAATGTGTGCCGGTAATAAATCTAAATTTGGCGTATCTGTTTTCTGAATTGCCTGTGCAGGGTCAATATCATTTATAATACACTCATAAATACTGTCTTTTATATTTCGGGGATCAAAGCCGATACCTGAAGTTGAATTTGCCTGAGGATCAGCATCAACCAACAAGGTTTTATATTCTAATACGGCTAAACTTGCCGCCAGGTTAATTGATGAAGTTGTTTTACCAACACCACCCTTCTGATTTGCTAATGCAATTATTTTGCTCATCTATATGTCCGAAATTTACTTTACGCTTACGTTAGGGCTCTTTATTTAATGCCTTATAATCGGCAAAATGTTCTATTTTTGCTTTGTTTAAGCCCTTTTTGTCAATCAGCTAAGATACAAACTATATGGCAATTTTAGCAATTACAGTATTTGCGTTTTAAACATCTTATTAACAATTTACTTCATGATAACAATAATAGCGGCAACCAACAGACCTAATAGCAATACGCTAAAAGTTGCCAAATATTACCAGTCTGAACTTTTAAAAAAAGGCTTGCAGGCTACAGTTTTTAGTTTGGAGCATTTGCCTGCCGATGTTTTAAATACCGACATGTACGGTAAAAGATCTAAAGCGTTTCAAGAGATTCAAGATTTGATTTACAATGCAGAGAAATTCATATTCGTAATGCCTGAGTACAATGGTAGTTATCCTGGCGTACTGAAGGTATTAATTGATGCCAGTAATTTCCCTGATAGTTTTTACGATAAAAAAGCTGCCTTGGTCGGTATTTCTTCAGGAAAATATGGCAACATTCGTGGTGTTGAGCATTTTACAGGTGTTTGCCATTACGTACATCTTAATGTTTTACCCTTGCGTTTACATATCCCAAACATTAAAAACGAGCTCGATTTGGAAGGCAAATTGATAAAAGAAGACACACTTAGTTTTATTGATGAGCAAATAGAAAAGTTCATCAAATTTTAACCTTTATTCAAACCTTCTATCAATCAAAATTCAATCATTAATTTGAAAAGCAAAACCTGCATTTCATTTTATTGTTAGTCCCGTTTTGCGCTTGTACGCTTCGCTTCGTCATGCTTCCTCGCTGCAGGGTACCGCTGCAACCGGGTTTAAGTACTTAATTCTTTGCATAAAACTGAAAAACTCAACGGTTTCGGTCGGTGTAGACACAAACCGAGGAATTATTGCAAATTTATTATTCATTCTGCCATTGCCTGTGTCTCCACAGACAATTATTTTTACCCTATTAATGTTTCGTTTTGTGGAGACACAAACCGAGGGATTAGATTTATACCATACTAATCTGTCGAATCTGGCTTTTGAAACACAGTTTTAGGTTAAATAAACCCGGTAGAAGCGAGCATCCCGTATTTCTCGGGATAAAGCGTATAACGGGACTTGCGAAACCGATACACACCGAAGCTTGCTTTTCAAAAAAAATCTCGGCTAAACGAACACCATCTAAAAACAGATTTTTTTTAATAATATCCAACAAATCCTTCGACAAGCTCAGGAAGACACGACTCAAGTATTGTCGGCTATTCCAAGGCATAAACCGCAAAAGATGCTAACCAATGGTCGCCGCCATAATTACCCGCAAAAACCAATGGTAAAGCATTTGCAAGAAATTTTTCAGCAGTTTTTTCAAAACGAAGTTTTAATTTATGTCCTTTCGGCAATTCTCTGGCAATTCCTTTCATACACCAGGCTCGGGTAAAAGAAAGCCCCACCAAATGCACACCTTGATAATCGTTAATATCGCTAATCACAGGCAAATCGCTTATGCGTTTTAAACTGCGCTCCTCATAAAATTTATTAAGCCAATTAACAAAAGTTGCTTTTGGCAAAACCCTACGCATTAAATCGGCAATTTCTAAGCTTGGCGAAAAGAAATCTGAGCCATCGGGCTCCAGGTAAGCTGGCGTTGCAACATTATCTAAATAGAAAGATTTAGCTTTTAATTTAATTTGCGCCTCAAAAGAAACATCTTTAAATGTCTTAGCCCAATCTAAAGCGAACACCAAACCAAATGCAGTATTTGGATGCACACCTGTTCTATTTGGGTAAGTTTGCTTTGGTAAATAAGCTTTCCAAAGCGTTAAAATTTGTTTGGTTAAAGGCTGTAGTGCTGCATACCATTTTTTTGCATCCGGATTATCCCAGGTATATAATTCCTGATCTAATTTTAATAACCATGCCCAACCATACGTACGCTCGTAAGTGTTTGCTACCTGATATTTTGTAAAATATTCTGCTTCAGCCTTCATTTTTTCGGGCGTGAAAGTATTGTTTAAAAGCGCTGTAATTTCAGCTTTGTTCTTTAAACCAGAAACTGTTTTCAAAAGCCTCACCAACATCCAATGGCCATGAACAGAACTGTGCCAATCTAAACAACCATAAAAAGCCGGGTGCAATTCGCTTGGTAATAATCTGCCATCAAGTGCAGTATTGGCAACATGCGAAGTTTTATTTGGAAACTCTTGACCAATACATTTTAAAGGCATTATGGAAAGCTTTTCAGCTACATCTGCAGTTAAGGTTGGTACAGTTTGCGCCTTTGTTAGGAAAGAAAACAATACAAGTAAGCTGATAAAAGCAAATTTTCTCATGGTTAATTGAATTTTACAATTTTATTGTTAATTATTCCATCACACATCATCTATCTTCCATCACACATCTTCCATCTAATTTACGCTCCAAACCTAATCCATTTATCGCCCTCGTGGCCAAAAATAAATGAACCCGGATGAATCATTTCTGCTAAATCTTCTATCAAAGAAACTGCATTTTCTGCAGTTCTTAATCTGTTTACATCATCATTTAACAATATAATTCTGTTATTTTTAACCGCTTGCCAATCTGAATTTAAAGCTGAAGGAACTTCACGCATTAAATCGGTAAGTGTTTTGCCGGGTTGGTAATAAATAATAAATGCAGCACTAAAAACATCTGTTTCGAACATTCCCCCAGCTTGCGAAATTTCTTCGGACAATAAGTAATTTGAATTGTTGCCCGCATCCAAACAAGCAACAGGAATTTTATCCATAAACTTAATTTTGTGCGCTACAATCTCTAAACGTTCTTGTAAATCCTCTTTTTGGGTCTCATCCAGACCAATAAATAAATCGTTTAAAAAAGACATCTGCATTAAATTTATTAATTTGTGCAAAAATAACAATCCTTAATTCATGCAGGACTCATTTAAGTATATATTTTATTTTTTTTGCACCGTTACGCTGTTTTCTTGTCAGAAAAAGTTAGATGAAAACAATAAAAAAGTATTTAATATCAATTTGGATCAAGGCTTAACATCTTTAGATCCTGCATTTGCCCGAAATCAAAATGCAATATGGATGACCAATCAGGTTTTTAATGGTTTGGTACAAATCGATTCGACATTACAAACCATTCCGTGTATTGCAAAAAGCTGGAAAATTTCTGATGATGCCTTAACTTATACTTTTAACCTGCGTGATGATGTATACTTTCATGACGACCAGGCTTTTAAAAACGGAAAAGGCAGAAAAGTTATTGCTGCAGATTTTGCCTACAGTTTTTACCGTTTAATTGACCCCAAAGTTGCCTCATCTGGTGGCTGGATTTTTAGCGATAAAGTAAAAGATCAAACCAATTTCATTGCGGTAAATGATACTACTTTCCAGATTAAACTGGTGCGACCATTCCCACCTTTTATGAGTTTACTTACCTCACAATATTGTTCTGTTGTACCAAAAGAGGTTGTAGAACATTATGGTAAAGATTTTAGAAGTCACCCGGTTGGAACCGGCCCTTTTAAATTTAAATATTGGAAGGAAGGCGAAATTTTGGTGCTTTTGAAAAACGAACATTACTGGGAAAAAGATACAAAAGGAAAACCATTACCTTATATAGATGCACTTAAAGCCTCATTCATCAGCGATAAACAAAGTGGATTTATGAGCTTTTTGAAAAAGGATTTAGATTTTTATTATAGTGTTGATGGAAGTTACCGCGATGATATTTTGACTAAAAGTGGAAATATGACTTCGAAATATAAGGGTAAATTTCAATTAACTAAAAGCCCTTATTTATGCACTGAATATGTAGGCATTCTGGTTGATTCCAATTTGGCGATAGTTAAAAATTCGCCATTAAAGCTCAAAAAAATCCGCCAGGCGATAAATTATTCCATCGACAGAGATAAACTCATCAAGTATTTAAGAAATGGTATTGGCATAGCTGCAACATCTGGTTTTATACCCGAAGGGATGCCTGGTTTTGATAGTTCAGCAGTTCATGGATATCATTACGACCCAAAATTAGCAGCGAAATTATTGGCAGAAGCTGGTTACCCCGAAGGGAAAGGCATGGGCGAAATTACCTTGAACACTACAACAACTTATAAAGATTTAATAGAATTTATTCAAAGTGAGCTTTCTGCTATCGGTATTAGAACGAAGATTGATGTTAGCCCAAGTACAAGTTTAAGAGATTTGATTTCTAAAAACCATGTTAACTTTTTCCGCGGAAGCTGGATTGCAGATTATGCGGACGGCGAAAACTATCTGTCGATGTTTTATTCTAAAAACAAGGTTCCCTTCGGACCGAATTATACGGCCTTCTATAATAAAGAATTCGACAAGCTTTTTGAGCAAAGTTATTACGAAACAAACAACGAAAAACGCTTTCAGTTATATAGAAAAATGGATCAGATGGTAATGGATTATTCGCCGGTTGTTCCGGTTTTTTACGATCAATCGGTAGTGATGTTGCAGAATAACATTAGCGGGTATCAACTAAACCCGCTAAGTTTGATGATTCTAAAATACATAAAGAAGACATAACGTTATTTATTCATCAGTTTTCGTTTTAAAAATTCTGCTGTAGCTTCGCTAACTTTAACTCCGTTAGAGAATTTCATCCAGTGGTGCGTATCATCCGGAATAGACAAAAATTCAAATTCAAATTTTTTATCCTCAAACCTTTTAGCTAAATCAACACTTTGGCTAAAAGCAACATTTCTATCATCATCAGCATGAATAATTAATGTAGGCGAAGTCCATGTATTTAGGTAAGTAATTGGCGAAGATTCGGCAGCAATTTTTGCGGCTAATGCGGCATCCGGAGCTGGTTCTCTATTATCACCATTATTGCTGCTAAAGCGGTTATTAACGCCATGAATATCTACACCCGCAGCAAAAAGGTTCGAATCTTTACCTAAAGCTAAGGCAACCAAATAACCTCCATAAGAGCCGCCATAAATTCCAATTTTAGATTTATCAATATTTGGCTGTGTGGCTAACCACACTCCGGCGGCTTTTACATCCTGATATTCTGAAGCGCCTTGTGCGCCAGCATTTAAAGGTTTATGAAAATCGTAACCATAGCCTAAGCCCAAGCGATAATTTACAGAAAGAACAGTAAAACCTAATTCGGCCAAATACTGGTTTAAAGCATAATCAATAGAATAATAATCCATTGGGTTCCAACCTAAAAACATTTGTCTTTGCGGGCCACCATGTACATAAACAATCGCCGGATGTTTTTTAGCGTTATCTTTTGGCGAAAATAATTGTCCGTAAACTGTATTTCCATCTGCGGCTTTAAAACTTACATGCTTTGGAATAACCATATCCTTAATCGGGAAATCTTTTGGAATTAACTCTTCTCCTATTAAATCGATTTGTTTATTGTTTAAAACAGCAGGCAATAGCGGTCTTTGAGCGGTGGAGCTTAAACAGAAAACAGCCTTATCATCACCAGAAATTACAGGATAAGATTCTATACCCAAACCAGAACTTAACGCGGCCATATCGGCTTTATCTACCGAAACTTTATAAATATGCCTGCGATCCAAATCATCGGCATTTTTGCCCGTGTTTGTTGCAAAAATCAAGGTTTTTCTATCATTGCTTAACTCCACATTTTCGACAACAAAATTTCCCGGGGTTAAAAGAATTCTGCCAGATCCATCAGTATTCATTGAATATAGATGTGGCCAGCCGTCTTCATAAGAAGCGGAAACAATTTTTCCATCAGCCCATAATAAATTTGTGCCACCATCAATTGACGGATAAGAACCTCTTATTGTTTCTGGTGCCTTCCAGATTTGCTTTCCTTTACCATTATTTACGTCAGCTACCCAAATTGCCCATGGTTGGTGTTTTCTAGTTAAGATAGAATCTGTTGCACCGCCACTTCCAGGTGTGCGAACGAAAGCTAGTTTTGTACCATCTGGCGACCAAACTGGCGCAGCATCTTTCGAAAATGAAGGCAAAATCCACTTAATTGGAGTTTGTGTATTTGTATATATACCGATAAAGGAATGGTCAACCCGGTTTGAAACAAATGCTAGCATCTTACCATCTGGCGACCATTTATAGCCCGACTGAATGCCTTTCATATTTATAATCGCTTTCGCAGGAATAGCCGTATCCAGCGAACCCATTAGTAACTGACCAGATTTTGAGAATACGACTCTGTTTTCTGTGGGAGAAATTACAGGATTATCGCCTTCGCCAATTAGATTTATTTTACCTCCGGTAAATGGAACTGAGTAAACCTCAACTTTAGGCATTAAAGGCATACTTAGCGCATTCACTGGTCCGCCATCTCTACCGCCATGGTCGCCACCGCGAACAAAAACAACCCACTTACCATCAGCTGATATCGATAAGCTGCTTAACTCTTGCCCGTCATCTTCTTTATAATCAGTAATTTTTACTGCTTTGTAATCTGGTGCTTCTGCAACGTAAATATTTCTTTTACCCTGTTCATTAGCTGCCCAAGCTATTTTAGAACCCGATGGCGCCGCAACCAACTGACTTGGAAACGGGTAACTTAAGACAGATTGCAGGCTATACTTTTGTCCATAAAGCTGAATTGAAAATATAATTATTACCGAAACCAGTATTACTTTTTTCATTATCTAAAAATTTCTAATAAATTAAATAAAAAAGCCCTAACCGATAAACGGAAAGGGCCTAGAGGGTAATTTTTTATAAAAATGTTACTGATCCCACCATAGTTTTGTTGTTCTTGGAACTTCAGCTGGAACGTTCGCACCGTTTTTACTTTTTTCTCCCTGAGGATAATCATTTCTACGTATAAAATCTGGCAAGGTTACGTTTACAGGAAGCGTAAAATCCTTGTATTTATAGTCAAATCTTCTGGCATCATTCCAGGCTTCAGGGTTTAAGTATGTTGCAACATATTTTTCCTTAAAGATTAAATCTTTAGTAAAGGCTGCAACACCTACTGCAACTCTTGGATCGGCCAAATACGTAGTTTTATCGCTTAAAGCCACTTGAAATTTATCCATGTTCGCACCAATAGCAGCAAGATAAGCATTATAAGATTTAGTTTTATCGGTTGTAAATGCGGCTTCGGCTTCAATAAATTTCAGCTCTGCGTAAGTGGCAATAAAGATTGGAGAAGTTGGGCTGGTCCATGGTGAGTTAACTGAAATGTAACACTCATCTTTTAGTGTGTTTGCGCCTGGCAATCTGTTTCCCGCACCATTTACAGTTCCAATGTAAACATTATTAATTGTTCGGTCGGTTATTTTTGCAATTCTTGGATCGAACAAACCATAAGTTGTTCCATTTAAATGATCAACTAATTGTTCTGAAAGCCATCCTCCAAGAGATTGCGATGCATTACTAATGGCAACACTTGCCCAGAAATTTCTAATGCTGAATGTTGACATTTGAGCATCTTCAGCATTTGAAGTAAAAGAATTACTTACTGCAGCCAATACAGCAGTTGGATTGTAGGTAGCTGTTTTACTAACTTTATTTAACAACCTTGCTTTTAGTGCGTATGCAAATTTTAACCAATTTGCTCTTTCATTTACACCTGTAGTACCATAAATTAAATCGCTGGCTGCAGATAGTTTAACAGTTGCATTGGTTTTAGCTAATTCTACAATTGCTTCATCAATTAAGGCCATGGTTTGATTGTAAACCTCCTGGGCGGTACCATATTTCGGGGTAAAGTTTGTAATGTCGAAAGCTTGAGAAAATGGTGCAGCTCCCCACATGTCATTTACCATTATCAGGTTATATGCAATAAGTACATTGGCTACGCCTTTATACTCGCTAGAGCCTTGTGCAATAGCCATTTTTTTCATTTCTGTTGCATCAGCCATTGCGAAATAAAGCGCATCCCAGGTTCCGCTGAAATCTATTGCCTGATAAGTATCGCCTGCACCAACAGCAGCCGGGTTGGCTGTATATTGAACGTATGGCGCAATAGCACTGGCTACATTGTAATTATTAACACCAGCCTTACTTGTTGATGTTGCAAGTAAAGAAGCCAATGTTGGCGTTGTTACCTGATTTGGGTTTTTAGTAACATCATCAAAATAGCTGTCTTTGCAACCTTGAAAGGCAACGCTAACCACCAAGGTTGATAACATCGTATATTTTAAAATCTTTTTCATCGTTATCAAATTAAAAACCAACGTTTAGTGAAAACATAACTGTACGGGCAGTTGGATAAGTGAATCCGGCAGAACCATCATTATTACTTCCTGCATCATAAGAACTTGATTCTGGATCTACACCGTAGTATTTAGTCCATAACCAAAGGTTATTACCCGTTACCGAAACGGATGCATTACGGATTGCTTTTTTAGGCAACCAGCTTGTAGGCAATGCATAAGTTAAACTTGCAGAACGAAGACGAACCCAAGATGCATCGGTTACGAATGGTTCGGATACGTTTCTATAGAATCTGCGGTAATAACCCTCGCCATAATCTACACCATCAGGACCAAAACGCTGACCCATATAAACAGGTTTAGTATTTGGTTGTCCATTCGCTAAAACACCTTCAAAAATTCTTGTTGTTCTTCTGTCGGCAGTATAATCAGGTAAACCAAAAGCAGAATAAAAATCTTCAAGCCAGTTGTATTTTTCAAACCCTAATCGAGCATCAAACAAAACATTTAAGCTAAATCTTTTATAAGTGAAATTATTACCCATACCAATTACATAGTCTGGCTGAGAGTTTCCAAGTATTCTTTGTGTACCGCCAGAAATGATTGGGAAACCATCTGCACCGATAAGGAGCGGTAAATTTTTATCTAAGAAGTTTCCATCCTGAGGTTGGCCACCAGAATATCTATTGAAATAAGAGCCGTAGATATTACCAAATGATTCGCCTTGTACAAGTTTCATGGTTACACCTGCATTTCCGTATCCTCTTGCTGAACCATAAATGATTTCAGTAGGTAAATACAAAATTTTATTGCGGTTTGCAGATACGTTTAAATTAACACCCCACTTAAAGTTCTGACCATCAACAGGCTTACCGTTTATTACTAGCTCAACACCACGATTACGAATGTTGCCTGCATTAATTGATGTTGTAACGTAACCAGTTGCTGATGTGATTTGAGCTCTTACGATTTGATCTTTACTTAATGAATAATAGTAACTGAAATCAAAACCTAAGCGACCTTTAAAAAACGACATTTCTAAACCACCTTCATAAGTATTGGTAAACTCCGGACGAAGATTTGGGTTTCCTAAATTGGATGCTAATGTTAATCCTGTTGAGCCTGTTGGCAAACCAGTGTAAGTTGCAAAACCTGATGATGTACCCGCATAAATTGGCGCATCTTTACCTAACTTCGCGTAAGACAATCTTAATTTTGCCTGACTGATTGAAGCTGGTAATTTAAAATGATCTGAAAATACATAACTTAAACTCGCCGAAGGATAGAAAAATGACCTATTCTCTTTTGACAAGGTTGAAGTGATATCATTTCTTCCGGTTACGGTTAAGAACAAATAATTTTTATAATCGAAAGTTGCCTCACCAAAGTAGCCTATCAATCTTTTTTGTTCAAAGCCTTGAGAAACGCTAATTATTTTTGCATTTGCAAGATTATAAAAATTATAAATACTTAATTGACTGCCCAACGTACCGATGTTCTTGATTTTAGAATCGTACATCTCCTGTCCTAACCTTAAGGTACCCGTAATATCGCTAGTTAATTTTGATGTTAACGTTGCGATAAATGTTCCGTTCAAAGTTCTGGATTTTGCATTGTATTCACCGTAAAAACCTTGGTCGTTATCATAAACCTGCTCGCCAGCAATACCCATCGGGCCCGGTGCAGTTCTAACTCTGTTATCATTATAGGTATCTAAACCAAAACGATATGATAAGTTTAACCATTTTACAGGCTCGTAGCTTAATGAAGCACCAGCAATAAAACGGTTTACATCACCTTTGAGCTGATTGGTTGCTGTACCCCAGATTGGGTTATTTGTACCTATGTATTTTTGAGTACCATTTTCATTAATGTAATCTGCAACATCATAACGTGGCGACCAATAAGCCAAACCTTCACCAAACCTATCAGCACTGTAAGTATAACCGCCAGCGTTGCTGAAGTTCATATTTACCGCAGCTTTAAATTTTGGGCTGATGGTAAAATCTGTATTTAATCTTCCAGATAGATTTTTATAATCGGTGTTTGGCATCATACCTTTTTGATATAACTGAGAAACAGAAGAGAAAAACCGAACGGCTTCGCTACCACCTGCAACTGATACCGAGTTTTTAACTTGCTGACCAGTTCCAAATGCTCTATCATAGTTATCATATAGTTGATCAGGATGTGTTGGATCTATCAGTTTTGCCTCAGCTATTGTTGGTCCCCATGCCGGTCCAATACCACTTGGAGGATTTGCATAAACACCTAAAACACCTTGAGTATATTCTTTTTGAACCGCTGGTTTCTTTAACACTTCATCAAAACCATAGCTACTGTTTAGATTGATGCTTATACCGCCCGCCTTTCCTTTTTTAGTTGTGATTACAACCACACCATTTGCCCCTCTTAAACCATATAGAGCCGTAGCAGCACCACCTTTTAAGATATTAATGGTTTCTATATCATCTGGATTAATATCTGAAGCACGATTACTTACACCTCTGGCACCATAAGCTGTACCTCCGGGATTTGCACCTAAAGTAGATGTAGTATTATCAATTTGAACTCCATCAATTACGTAAAGCGGATCACTTGGCGTATTTGGATCGATTGAATTTACACCCCTGATTCTAATATTTGCACCCTGACCAGGACCACCACCCATACTGGAAATGGTTGTACCCGCAACTTTACCTTGTAAAGCATTAATTAAATTAGGCTGACGGTTAAAGTTTAATTCTTCTGATCTTACGGTTTGCGCCGCATAACCTAAAGATTTTGCTTGTCTGGTAATACCCAAACCTGTTGATACAGTAACTTCTTGTAGCTCTTGCGCATCAGCAACTAAAGAAACATCAACTGAAGTTCGATTTCCAACGCTAATTTCGCGAGTGGTATATCCAATCGCATTAATAACAAGAACTGCGTTTGTTTGTGGTACTTGTAAAGTAAAACTTCCATTTCCTGCCGTTGAAGTTCCTGTAGAAGTTCCTTTAACTTTTACGCTCGCACCGGGTAAGGGTTGACCATCGTCTGATGAGGTTACTTTTCCGGTAATGGTTTTTACCTGAGCCGTTGTAGAAAGGCCTGCAAAAAGTACACACAGAAAAAATAGTGAGGTAAAGATTTTTCTCATATCTCTGTTGTTTAGGTTAATTTTTGTTTAGTTACATGCAATATATGTTTTTTAGAAACATAATCACACAATTAAATCTAATAAATACTGCAAATTCTCGCAAGTTTTACTCAATAATTTAGCCCAAACCAGCAACAGCATGAGCATAAAGCAACAAAACAACGCAAAAACAACTCAATCCAAAAAAATCAGCTGCTTTGTAATTTTTTTGGTGGTGTAATTAATACACTTAGCGGCATTTGATTTTATATTTCACAAAAAAAGCCCTTCTAAAATTAGAAAGGCTTGTGATAATATTAATTTGGGTTTAAATTATTGTTGCACACCACCCATGCCACCTTGTTGCTGGTCTTGTTTGGTATCATCATTTTTAATTTTTTTCTTCTCAGTAAATTTAAGCTTACCAAAAGAATAACTAAAATTAACACCAAAAGAACGTAGCGGATAGTATATATTTTGACTTTGGAAAACGGTACCAGTTGCGGTAACTGAATTATTAACCGTTTCTATATGCAAATCGCGGGTAAATGGATTTAAGGTATTAATACCAATGCTTCCTTTTTTCTTAAGGATTTCCTTTTTCATTGAGGCCCCATAAAACACCATTGAAGCAGTTTTACCTTGATAAGTTCTTCTTGGCGAGTTAACCACACCAAATAACTCAAAGTTGTAACCTTTACCAAAACCATAAGCAGATCTTGCAAATATGTTATAATTTAAGAAAGTACCCGTGCTCACATTGGTAAGTGCATTGCTTACTTCGTATGTATTTAAACCAACATTCGACATTAAAGTCCATTTAGGTTTAGGATTGTATGATGCAAAAACGTTAGCGCCGTAAGTTTGCGCAGTACCAACGTTAATGTATGATGTATAAGTTTTATTTACACCGTTTTCAGAGATTGGTGAAATTGAACTCTCGATTACACCACCTGTACGACGATAGAAAATTGATGCATTAATAATCGAGCCTTTAATGTAAGTGCTGTAACCCAATTCAAAATTATCGCTCAACTCGGGGTTTAACTGAGGATTACCCTGCATAATGTTAAACTGATCACTTTCATTACGGAAAGGGTTTAAGTAAGACTGACCTGGCCTTTGTAAACGACGGTTATAGCTTAATTTTAATGTAGTGCTGCCTTTTAAGGTTTGTGATATAATGGCACTTGGAAATAAATTCAGGTAATCGTTTTTCTGTAATCCACTATTCTGTGTATTGAAATCGATTTGAGTGTATTCACCTCTTAAACCACCTTTAAATTTTAATTTTTTTGTAAGGTCGAAACTAATTACACCATATAATGATGCAACATCCTGATTGTATTCGAAATCTTGTGCTGCGTTATCAAACTGACTTTTAATATCACGTAAGATGGCTTTAGCGCCAATTTCTAAAATAGTAGCTTTGCTTATCGGATAAGTGTAATCGGTTTGGAAAGTATATTCGTTATTCTTTCCTGTGTTGTTACTGATGGTTTGAAATCCGTTAGGGAAAGTTGCAGAAGTTAAAATATTACTGAAACTTGTAGGCGTTCTGCCTTTTGATAACTGCGCTGAAACCGAAAATTCCTCACCTTCTTTTTTGCTGGTTTTTCTATAATCAACATTCCAATCTAAGTTTCTGAAGCTCATGTCCATATCGCTAACATTTGTTGCTGGCAAACCATTAATGATGTAGTTCGATTCTCCTGGACCACCGTTAGAAAAGCTATTCATTTTAACAGTAGTACTTAAATTATTGTAAGCATTAAAATCGTAATCTAAACCAAAACTACCATTATAACCCTGGCGACTCCATTTAGAAAAACCATCCTGAGACACACTATTTAAGCTTCCGTTGTTTAATGTGGTTTGATTTAAAATAACTACTCTTGATTTTTGAGCATAAGCTAAGTTAGTACCCAAGTTTGTATTAACACTTAAACGACCGGTTTTAGCAGTTAAATTAAATGAGCCGTTATTTTGACGAGTGCCCACAGATGCATTTACCGAACCACTTACACCTTGAGCATTTGATTTTTTTGTGATGATGTTGATTATACCACCAGAACCTTCTGCATCGTATTTTGCTGACGGACTGGTAATTACCTCAACAGTTTTAATTTGTTCAGCAGGAATCATTTTTAATGCATCAGCAACGCTGCTTGCCATTGTACCTGATGGCTTTCCGTTAATTAAAACACGCACTGCACCACCACGTAGTTGAACGTTTCCATTCATATCAACAGAAAGCATTGGCACTTTCCGCATTACATCAGTTGCATCGCCACCGGCGTTAGTTCCATCCGCTTCTGCGTTATAAACCATTCTATCAATTTTATTTTCGATAACCGCCTTGGTGCCAACAACCTGCACATCGGCTAAGTTATTTTCCGTTGAAGAAATGACAACATTACCAAGATTAGCATCGGGTTTTGATGGCGTTGTGGTTACCAAAACAGATTTAGTTTTGTAGCCCATAAAGCCTATCATTAATTTATATGCATCTGGTGCAATGCCTTGAATTGTTAGTTTCCCCTTCTCATCAGTAACACCACCATTAACAGATTTTGAAGTTTTTATAGATATTAAAGAAATAGTAGCGTAATCGATTGGCTTTTTAGTTAGCGAATCGATAACTGTAACAGATACCCGGCCGGTTACTGATGGTTTTGCCGGACCACCCATGCCAAACTGGGCATTCGCATTAAAAAATAAACCGAGGATGAAGGTTAATAGTAGAATTCGTTTCATGTATAATAATAGTATTTGGTAATTAGTCTGCGCAAATTGCGTTTTGTTACAATACATTAAAATACTTTTAACGCGACTAATAAAAATTAGTCGGCAAAGGTGGGGTTTTTCTCGGTAAAAAAAATGAATAATTTAAAATGTTTTATAGATTATATAAAAAGCGTGAAAGTAAAAAATGGATAGCAAACTAATCGTTCATTATCCACTTAATATTTTTTCTGATCATTAAACACCTCATCCACCCAAACATCTTCCATTTTACATCATCACACCTTCCATTTAACATCATTACCTTTTACATCATCAAATCCTACCTAGAGGTATTATTTGGTCTGGAATAAACCAGCTGCATTACATTAATATTTCGCATGGCGAAAGCAGCTTCACAATAATTTAAATAATAGTTCCACTTACGAATAAAGGTATCATCAAAACCCAACGCCCTAACTTTATCTGCACTTTTATTAAATTCTATAAACCAAAGGTGAAGTGTTTTGGCATAATCTAAGCCTATATCTTTCAAATCAACCATGGTTAAATCGCCAGTATTATTAATTGCGTTGTTTATGGCAGCTACTGAAGGTAACAACGAACCTGGGAAAATATGTTTTTGAATCCAATCGACTCCATTACGCAATTGCTTATAACGACTATCAGGAGAAGTAATTACCTGAAATGCGAAAATCCCATCGGGTTTTAACAGCGATTGACATTTTTCGAAATAGGTTTCTAAATATTGATGACCAACTGCTTCTAACATTTCTATAGAAACTATTTTATCAAATGTTCCTTCGATGTTCCTGTAATCCTGAATAATGATTGAAACTTTATCCTCTAAACCTTCTGATTTAACTCTTTCTACAGCGAATTTTTGCTGCTCTTTGGAAATGGTTACAGAAGTTACTTTACAACCATAGTTTTTTGCAAGAAAAATTGCATTGCCGCCCCAACCGCTACCAATTTCTAAAACATGATCTGATGCTTTAACCTTTAATTGTTTGGCCAATCTATCATATTTTGCATATTGAGATGCTTCTAAACTTAAATCTTCGGGCATAAAATAGCCGCTGGAGTAAGTCATGGTTTTATCCAAAAAAGTAGCAAAGAAATCATTATTCAAATCGTAATGCGCTGAGATATTTTTTTGAGAACCTGCTAAAGTATTCGCTCTGCGTAAATGTGTAAGCTTGTTAACAACCCTAAAAAGATTTAAGGCTAATGATTTAACTTTACTTCCGGTAACCGATGGAGCATTTTCGATGTTTAAAAGCACCCACTTAATTACGTTTGTAATGTTCGATGTATCCCATAAGCCCAGCGTGTAACCCTCGCCAAAACCAATATCGCCATAAAGTGCAATCGATTTAAAAAAATCGGGATGGTTGACCTGAATATTAGCTTCGATATTGTTTACGCCATCACCATAAACTAAAACCTCGCCATTTGGCAAAGTAAGTTCAAGCTTACCCAAAGTCATTTTTGATAGCGCATTAAGCACTATTTTATCAAAAAATCCATTTGATGTTTTGGTTGCGGCAAAGGTGTTCATAATTAAGGAGAGGTTTGTTTTATGGCTTATAGGGTTTATATACGTTACGTTGCAGCTCAGGGTTTTCGGCTTTAGGATGAAAAGGTATTTTTTTTAACCAAAGTTTAAACGCCTGCCAGTGTATCATTCCCATTATTTGCAAAGGGATTAGTGGTATAGATAAAAAACTTTTGAGCAAATTACGATTAGATAATGCTTGCTTTTTTCCCATTAATGTGCTTATAAAAAAACGATTGCCGTTTTTATCAATATCGTCTATTTTAATTTCCAACTTATCATTGGGTATTTTTAAACTGAAATCAAAGGTATCATCATGATCAATAAATGGCGAAACATAAAAATATTTAGTTGCAATTTTTTTAAAGACATCCCCTTGCAAATCCTCTTTACCAAAGAAAAAAAGTTTCATTTCCCGATAGGTATTACTAATCTCAGCTACACAACATACTGGATTTTCTGCTTCATCGAAACAAAAATAAAAAGAAACCGGATTAAAATTATAGCCTAAAACATTAAGGTTTGTTAGCAACTTGATTTTTAAATTTTTCCTGTCTATTCCATTTTCCATTAAGTAATCCTCTAAATGTTCGCGGTTACTTTTAGTTTTATCGGGATTATCTTTAGGAAGTTGTAGGTGTTCAGCATCTCTAAAAGAAAATAAATTGAATTTATTTCTGCTAAACCACCTAAGTTTTTTTGATAAAGTATCGATTTCATCTAAATCAATATAGAACATATATACGTTGTACCAAAACGAGTGCTTTTTTGGCGCAAAGCGATGGTGCATAACCTTTGCGGTGTATATAGATGATTTAAAAGACATTTATAATTACAATTTACAAAATTTATTTAACCGTTGGCCAAGTGCACCCGACATTGTCCAAGTAGTTTGTCATTCTGAGTGCAGCGAAGAATCTTTAACCTATATATACCAACATACACATCTCATTGATATGTATGTATTATTCGCAGCATTTCATCAATTACATATTGTTCACATCGATAATGATGTTTTTTCCGTCATTGCGAAATCGATTTTTCATCGATTGAAGCAATCTAAAAGTTGATATTAATCTGATAAAAAGATTGCTTCGTACCTCGCAATGACGATTTATGACATCTAAAGTTCCTTAGTCAAATCAACCGCACTTTTATAAGCATCTTCATGAAAACCATATTTGAAATAACTGCCGCAATAGTAAATCGGACCGCTTTCGTTAAGTTTATGCAACTCAGCTTGCGCTTGCATTGCAGGTACATCAAATAACGGGTGATGATAATCAATTTGTTTTACAATTTTTGCGGGATTTAAAGATGCCGATGGATTTATAGATACAAAGTAATTCGTTTTTTTAGAAACACCTTGTAAATTATTCATCCAATAAATTGTACTTGGCAACAATTTATCACCATGCTTTTCTACACGATAATTCCAACTGCTCCAGGCTAATTTTGCTCCAGGCATTTGCTGCTCATCGGTATGCACAACGGCTTTGTTTAACTGGTACTTAAATTTCGAAAGCAATTCAGCTTCTAACGGAGTTTTGTCTTTTACAATTTCAAAGGTCTGGTCGGCATGGCAAGCCATAATTACTTTATCAAATTCAAATTTTTCACCTCTTGAATTTTCTACCTCCACTTTACCGTCTTCTAATCGCCTAACAGCAACAATCTTATTTCTGATTTTAATTCTGTCGCGAAATGGAGCAATCAATTTCTCCCGGTAGGCCTGACTACCATTTTGCAACGTATACCATTGATGCTGAGTATCTAAGCCCAAAAAACCATGGTTTTTAAAGAAACGAATCAACGTTACCGCCGGAAAATCTAAAATCTGCTCCATCGGTGCACTCCAAACCGCAGCACTCATCGGGATAAGATACTGCCAAAGCATATCATCACTATAACCAAATTCTTTAAAAAATTTGCCAATCGAATAATCCTGATATTCTGGTTTATCTAAAATCTCTATACTTTGTTTGTTAAAGCGATTAATCTGCATCAACATTTTTAAATATGAAATATTAAAGATGTTTTTCCGCTGTACGAATAAATGATTTAAACTTGAACCGCTATATTCTAACTTTTTTGGTAAAAACTGTACACTGAAAGACATGTCGGTTTTAATAACTGGCGCATTAATTTCCGCAAACATTTCAGTCAAATTTGGGTAGGTTTCATAATTAAAAACCATAAAGCCGGTATCCAAATAAATTGGTTTTCCATCTTCTTCAAGTGTAATCGTATTTGTATGACCACCAATATAATCTGCTTCTTCAAAAATGGTAATATCATATTTATGTTGCAATTTATGAGCGCAACCCATTCCTGCTATTCCGGAGCCAATTATGGCAAGCTTAGCACCTCCCGACCTCTCCAGAGGAGAGGAGTTTGTATATTCCATATAAATTTTGATTCGCTATTTAAAAATTAATTTTTGCGCTTATGCTCCTTCAATCCGGGGATGCCGGGCGGGGCTAAATAAATAATGACAAACCATCCATTCGTTGCCTTTATTATAATTAAACAATTCGGCACAACTCATGTAAAATAAACGCCAGTAAACCCACCATTTTACAGACTGCTCTTTACCGTAAGTCTGTTCGAAAATTGGCATAATTTCTTTTTTATGTTTATCCATATTGCTTAACCAGGCCTCAGATGTTTTGCCATAGTTAGTACCGTTTACAACCCAGTGTTTATCAATTTTTAAATCATCGTTAAAATAAAAAAACAGATGGTTTGAAGGCATAATTCCGCCGGTAAAGAAATATTTACTCATCCAGTCGGTTTCATCAATTACTTCAAATTTGTAGGCTAAAGTTTTATGGGTAAAAATATGTACAAATAACTTTCCATCAGCTTTTAAGAAACCTGCAACCTTATTCATCAAAAATTTATAGTTACGCATGTGCTCAAACATCTCAACAGAAACTATTCTATCAAATTTATCGGCGATGGTAAACGTATTCATATCGGCTGTTAAAACCGTCAGGTTTTGAATGCCTCTTTCTTCTGCCGTTTTATCAATAAAAATTTTTTGCGTAGCCGAATTTGATACTACTGTAAATGTACTGTTCGGAAATTTTGCCGCCATGTACAAAGAAAGCGAACCCCAACCACAGCCCAATTCCAACACATTTTGTCCGTTTTGTAAATCTGCCCGTTTACAGGTTAAGGCCAACATATCATCTTCAGATGTATCAATATCTTTTACACCCGGTTTCCAGTAACCGCTGCTGTATTTAAGATTTTTACCCAGGCAATATTGGAAAAATTCTGTTGGCAATTCATAATGTTGCTCGTTAGCTTCGCTAGTATTTACGGCAATTGGCGATTGCTTTAATTCATCAACCAGGTCCATAAATTTTTCTTGCTGCAACTCCTCATCACCCAAAGTTTCGTCATCCAAACGTTGCTTGCAAAGTTTTCTAATGCCCATACGCAAAGCCGTATCAGGAAGTTTATCGTTTTCTAAAAGTTTATCGTACCACATGGTTATGGAAAATGTAAGATGGTTAATGTATAGTGGAAAATGTTAATATACGATGTAAATTGGATACAGGATTTAAGAGCGGTATTGCCCATCGTCCATTTAGCCAGCGGCCTAATCCTTTCTTTTCCCCCACGGAAAAAAGGCGCTTGTTGTTTGTTGGTATTTTTTATAGGCAGCAGGCTTGCTCCTCAAATTTTGTTCTTCATTATTTGGAACCCCGGTAACATACATCAATAAATAAAAAATAATTGCCGGACTTATTATTGCAAGAAAGCCCCATGGCGATGCGATTGCAAAAACGAAATACGCTATCCAGGTTAGCCATTCAAAAAAATAATTTGGATGCCTGCTGTAATTCCACAAACCGGTATCGCAAACTTTTCCTTTATTATTAGGATCTTTTTTAAATGCGGCAAGCTGTTTATCTGCAATCATTTCTCCAAAAAAAGCGATAATCCAAATGCCTAGGCCAATAAATTCCCAAACGGCAATCTGTTTTGAAGGATTGGCTGTAATTATAAAAAACGGAATAGCTAAAAGCACATTTGAAATGGCCTGAAACTGAAAAAACACAAAGAAATTCCTTTCGGCTTTATCGCCCCATTCTTTTCTTAACTGTTGATATCGGCCTTCTTCTTCACTAATATGACCAATTACACGCTGCCATAAATGTAAACCCAGGCGTAATTCGGCCAAAAGAAACATGCCGCAAATTAAAATTTTTCTGGTTTCAAATCCTTCAGATAAAAAGAAAGTGATAATAGTGATAACGGGAAAATTGAGCGCCCAAAAAACATCAACCACACCCGCATTTTTTATTTTTTTTGCCCAAAGCCAAACCAAAAACATAATGGTACAACAGGCAATTAATGAAATTAGCGCAATAAAAAGTAGATCTCGTACTTGAAAAGGCATAAGGTTTAAGGTAAAAGGTTTAAGGCAAAAAGCCAATTCGCATAACTGAAACCCCTAGCAAGATACCCAATACCACTAAGCTCAAACCCTAAGCCTTACTAAGTAATTCATTTACACCTTCGCCATCTTTGAGTTGAAATAATTTAACTAAAATATAGCCTAAAGTGCCAATACTACCTAAACATACGAATAAAATTACGATAGAGATTTTAAGAATAATGCTTTTTTCTTTATAAAACATCCACAAAGTAATGATGAAAATATTGGCATAAAAGTCCCATAGTGTAGCTCGCATCCACGGTATGCTGCCCAGAAAATTCCATTCATCAAACAAATTGCTTTCAAGAGAAGTTGCAATAACTTTGTAGCACATAAAAACGAAAAGTGCCGAAAAAATAATTTTTAGAAAGTTTATCATAGTGGAACGATTTATAATGAGTTGAAAAGCAAGGTTCGGTTTTTATCGGTTACGAAAGTCCCGCCATCCGCTTTACTTCGTTACACTCGTGCTCGCTACTGTCGGGTTTAATATACGAAAAACAATGCAAGGAAAATTAAAACCACGCATGGAGTTCAATTAAAAATCCGATTAGCTATCATTATTATTTATGAGCATACACCTAACAATGAGCATTTTATTTGCAGTTTTAATTTCTACCTCACAAAGCCACAGCAATATTTCTCCGTTCTACTTTTAACCGGCCTAACAAATTTTTGGGGATGCAATGTCAAAGCCGAAGTAGAAACTTCAAAACAAAAATTTTCAGCCGGCAATTTTGTTTCTTTTGTTGTCAAAAGAAAAAAGCCTGTCTGGCCAAGACAAGCAACCCCCCCCGCCCTCCGGGCACCCCACTAAAAGAGGGGAATGCAAATTGCAGAAACTAAATTCTACAAATAATTCTAACTAAACCTTTCTAATCTTAATAATTTTCATCCAGTGCAAAACCTTCATAACCGGGTAAGTTGGGTCAAACTCCCACCATTTAGTCGCAAAATTCGGACTATTAGGTTTTTTATGGTGATTATTTTGAAACAATTCGCCCATTAAAAGGAAATCCCATGGTAAAGAATTTTTACTATGATCTTCGTTATCATGATTAGAATAGCCGTATTTATGTCCGCACCAGTTTACAATTGCACCATGTAATGGTCCCATTAAAAAATGGATAGGTAGTAAAAGAAACATCCACCAGTAATTTGCAAACATAACGTAAAAACCAATGTAAAATAAAACGCAACCAATTCTCCAAAACCACGAATCACCAATTCTATCAATTAAAGGCCATTCAGGATAATTGCCTTGAAATGCAGGTTCTGGCTGTATTTTGAAATGCAAATAATTCATATACATATTCTTAGTTGCAATCATCATCCCGAAAACATCTTTAAAAAAGTGTGGTGAATGAGGATCTTTCTCCGTATCGCTATAGGCATGATGCATACGGTGCAAAATTGCGTAAGCTCTGGGATTTAAGAAAGATGAACCCTGAGAAATTAACAAAATCAAGTAGAAAAACTTTTCCCAGAAAGGCTCCATCTTAAACATTTTATGCGATGAATAACGATGAAGGAAAAATGTTTGGCTAAAGAGAGATAAAAACCAATGGCAAAGAAAAAATATTAGAATAATCATTTATTGTGTGTATGCTATACAAACGAAATTTTAGTGAATTTAGTTTCTACAACGTTTAATCTTGTGTTCTAAAATAAAAAAAATCCTGCTCAAATTTCAGAGCAGGGCAAAAAAATTATCTACCGAAATCGTCTTGAACCCTTACAATATCACTTTCGTCAGATGGATTTAAAGCATCAGTATGCTGCCAAATTTCTGCAACAACGCCCCAATCATCTAAACCAATTAAACGATGGCGTTCGCCTTGTTGTAATTTAATCTGATCTTTTGGTCCGTAACTTTTAACTTCGCCTTCTTCATCAGTCTGACTGGTTTTAATACCAACAGTTCCTGTAACTACTTGCCAAATCTCAGCTCTGCGGTGGTGATATTGCCAAGATAAACGGGTATTGGGTGCAACAATTAAAATCTTCGGACTTAGCTTACCGCCAATTTTTAAGCTTTCAACATCTAAACCATCAAAATAAGTATCAGCAAATTGTTGTGCTTGTGCTTCATCAATAACAAAAAAACCTCCCCATGGTCGAGTTTCATCGCGGTTTACTACATTAAAACCTTCAATTTTTAAACGTTGTGCTACGTTATCGAATATTTCTTTTTTGTCGTTTTCCATAATTGGCGTAAAAATAGTGCTTTGAAATTAAAAAAGCCCTTTCGGGCTTTATATTTTTTAAGGTTTCAAAATCGTTACTTAATTTCTGTTATTATGATATCCGTAGCCTGGCCAGCACTTTGTATAATTAAAGGGAATGCCGGGTTATTTAAAATCCATAACTCCTGCGAACCTTTCTCATTTACAACGTGGATAACATCAACATCTCTTCCATTTACCTTTATAGCGGCTGTTTCAGGTGTTTTAATTTTAAAATTATTATCGCCGTAGGTAAAGGCTTTTTTATCCATCAGCATTTTAAAAGCATCTTTAGAAATTACAGAAAAGGTTTGATTATCACTTAATTTAGTACTTCCTAAAGCTGGCTGCGTTACCTGCAAGAATTCTGTAGCGCTGTTAAAGGCTTTCTCACTCATTTCGAAAGAACCTTCGCCATAACCATCAACACCCCAACCTATACTGTAAGGTGCTGACGCACTAAGAATTTTTAAAGCTAAGGGAAACTCTTGTCCACCCACTACAGCAGTGGCGTTAATTACCGTTCCGGTTTTTATTTCTGGCACAAACTTTTGTGCATCAGCCACAAAAAAAATGGCCGTAAAAAATAGACATGTTATTAATTTCTTCATTATCATTAAGTTTAATTGAAGATAAGGTTTTTTGTGGTTAAATTATACTGTATAAAAAAAGCCTTCAATTTTTAACTGAAGGCTCTATATAATAGTAGTTTGAATTAATTTTCCGACATGTTTTCTATTACCGTCTCAATAAAAAATGACTTGCCATTATTCCAGGTTTGCGGAGATGACATATCTTCTATAATATGATTAATCATTGAATCTGAAACATTAGCGATACTTTTAAATTCTGTAGCCAAACTGTAAGAATTCATATCGCCATAACCCCTTAGCTGTTTAACTTTTAACAGAAAAGAACTGAGCGCTGATTTTCTACTTAGATTTTCCATACCACAAATTTAAAGTTTTTACTAACTAGTAATACAGTAATTTCACCCTTTTTAAATTATTTGATTGACATTCATCAATATTTTTTGATAGCAACCAAGTACGGCCATTTATACTTACAACGGTATTAAAAATATTACCTGAATTAGCCATGGTTATGGTGTTAGCAAAGTGAACATAAACACTGGAGTTAACTCCAAAATTTTAGAAAAGAGAATGTGAAGGGCAGTTAATTATTTAGAAAATCGCCTACTTTAGCAACCATAGCCTCTAACATATTATATTTTAGGCAAAGCCAGTTTTTCTCTGTTGGTGTTTTTCTTAATAATAATTTAATACCCGGAGATTGTAGTTGTGGAACACTACTTAACATACTTAAAATATCATTAAAACTGTCTGGCTCATAAACTTTTATCATTTCAATTTTCATTACCAGATATTGTAATGTTGCAAGTTTAGTTTGATTCGTCATGACTTGATTTGTAAGGCTTTAACAAATTTATCAACTTACCATAATCAATCATGCCGTAAATTTACCCTTTTTAAAATCGGGAAATTACTACAAGTTTTTATTGATTGTTTTAGCAGAAGAGTCATATAATGATACTTTTAAATAATTTTGTTTACAAAATTTTAATAAGACATTAATTCTTAACGTGATATTTGTGTCAGCTAGGTATATACCACAGACACAAAAGTTAAAAGAAATCGCAATAATTATGAACAAACTGACTTACAGCACTGCATTAATATTAAATATTTTAACGCTGCTGCTTGGCCAGGTTCGGGCACAGAATGAGCGAAGAGAACATATTAATAAAGATAGAGCAAACGCTTTAAAGCAACAAAAGAAGCCTTATGTTATTCTTATTTCTGCAGATGGTTTTCGGTATGACTATGCGTCAAAATATCAAACTAAAAATCTGTTAAGTTTTGGAAAAAGTGGTGTGGTAGCAAAATCATTGATTCCGGGATATCCATCCGTGACCTTTCCAAACCATTATAGTATTGTAACAGGGATGTATCCATCCCATCATGGCTTGGTAAACAATTCCTTTTTGGAAGAAAAAAGTGGAGAGAGATATTCTATGGGAGCATTTTCAAAAGTGCGTCAAGGTAAATGGTATGGCGGAACGCCAATTTGGGTATTGGCAGAGCAACAAAAAATGCTAACTGCAAATATGTTTTGGGTTGGTTCTGAAGCAGAGATTAAAGGAATCCGTCCAACTTATTATTTTAATTACACTGAGAATATTACAGTTAATAACCGGATAGATATCATCAAAAACTGGTTAAGTTTACCAGAAGCTAAACGACCACACTTAATTACTTTCTACATTTCTGAACCCGATCACACTGGCCATATTTATGGCCCTGAGGCGCCAGAAACGATTGAAGCGTTAAAAAAAGTTGACACAGCTATCTATAAACTTACAGAAGCAATTAAGCCTCTGGGTCTTCCTGTAAATTATATTTTTGTTTCAGACCACGGAATGACTGAGGTGGACCGAGAAAACCCAATTAAAACGCCGAATGAGATTGATACTGCGAAATATACTATCGCATCGTCGGGAACCATGATGGTTGTGCATGCGAAAAACAAAGCTGACGTTAGCATTCTATATAATAAATTAAAGATTAAAAACGATGGCTATAAAGTATATTTGAGAGACGAAATGCCAGATTATCTTCATTACAGAAGCACGGATGATTACATGAACAGGATTGGAGATATACTTTTACTTCCAGACTGGCCACGTGTATTTTCCAATCGGAGACCAGGCATCGGGCATCATGGTTTTGATCCAATATTGGTCAGAGATATGCAAGCAACCTTTATAGCATGGGGACCCTCATTTAAAGAAAACAAACAAATTCAATCATTTGAAAACATTCACGTTTACCCTTTACTCACCAGAATTCTGAATCTCATTTATCATGAAAAGATTGATGGAAGAGATGAGGTTTTATCTGGAATTCTAAAGTAGAATAATGGAAATAGATTTGCGCTAAATATCTACTAAATTAAAAAAGCCTGTAAATTTTAATTTTACAGGCTTTTATTTTTAAATCTGCCTTAGCTGTAAACTACTTCGAAACTTCCGTAAATAGCCATTTCAGCACTATGTGAAACCGATAATTTAAGTTTTAGCTTCTCAATTAATTCTTTGGCAAAATTTATATTTCTGTTTAAATCTTTGATGCCCCTAATTTCTATCCCGCGGGAAAGCATTTTAAATTTAGATGGTTCAAATTTTTCAATAAACTTTTTTAAATCAGCGGTTGGTTGTAATTCTTTATTCATAGAGGTTATAATTTCAATGACAACCCTTTGCCCTAGTATTTGTTTTGCTTTTCTTAGATAAGATATAAACAATTTGAGTTTATCAACATAGCAATGCTTTGCATTGTAAAATTTTTTAATACTTAAGCCTGAATAAAATAAATTCACATCATATTTGATTCAAAAATCCATTCCCCTTATCTTAGGCTATTAACCACTAACTTGTGACATACATTTACACGCCTACCTTAAGTTTATTTACTAATATAATACTTATTTTAGCCAGCTAAAACGATTAAGCACCAAATAGAACAATGTTATTACTCATCATCAATATTATTTTTGCTATAGCCTTTACCGGGTTTGCCTATGTTAATCTTAATGATAAAGATTCATGGCTTTGGGTACCGATTTATATGGCTGCAGCTATATGTTGTGGTTTAGCCGCAGCAGGCTATTTCTATCCAAACGTGTATCTGGCCTTAATTACCTTTTACTTAATTTACGCGGTTAAAATTTTCTTCGCGAAAGATGGAGTAAGAGATTGGATTGGCAAATACAATAAACCAAGTTTGGTAGAAAGCATGCAAGCCGATAAACCTTACATAGAGCAAACAAGAGAATTTTTTGGATTGCTTATAATTGCAGGTGCCTTGTTAATAAACTACCTGGTTTCTTCCGGCACTTTTAGTTAAGAATTTGTAATGGCTACGGATAATTATAAAGAAATAAGCAACCTGTTTTTTGATATTTTACAGGATAACCTGGATGAAGCAAGCTTTGCCTGGCTACAACATGCCGGTAAAGCTTCTGAACTAACTAAATTGGGGCAATCTTTCGTCTTGCTTCCCAGAAAGACTGGCAAACTTATAATCAAAATTTCTTCAAACCAGCTGAAAACCATCGAAAAATTGGAGTTAACAACGATAAAAGAATGGACCGTTGACCGCCTGGCCCGGGTTTGGTTATTGCACAGCCAAAGTTATCAGCCAGCAGGCAAGGCTAAAGCGGTAATAGAAAATTTATTTTTATCTGCAGAGGTTAATGAAGCAGTTGCACTCTATTTGGCAATACCTTTTTTATCAGAACCTGAAAGCTGGATTAATCAATGTACCGAGGGAATTAGAAGCAATATCGGTGTTGTTTTGGAGGCGATAATGGAAAATAATCCTTACCCATCAAAATATTTATCTGAAGCTGCCTGGAACCAATTGGTTTTGAAAGCATTTTTCACAGAGAAAAACATAAACAATATCATTGGTCTTGCTGAAAGAGCAAATGCATCTTTAGCGCTAACCCTTAGTGATTATGCACGAGAACGTTACGCCGCCGGACGCAAAGTTAATCCTGCACTTTGGCAACTAACTGCGCCATTTCTGGATGAAAAAATTTTTGAAGCGATGAAAATCGGGCTACAAAAGCAGGATACTGCTGATAAAATGGCAATAACAGAAGCGATAAAATCATCAGATTATAAGCCGGCAAAGCGGTATATGGAAGATTTAGCTTTTTCCGAATCTTCTAAATAAATTGATTTTTAAAATTATTAAAGCATAAGATATGTGTTGCAGCAATTCAATAGCAAGAGATAAGGCCACGATGGGAGAACCGGAAGCTTTCGATATTAGCGTGGTTAAGGGAATGAAATTTTTCGACCCACACGTACACATGACATCCCGCACAACGGATGATTATCAGGCAATGGCTGATGCCGGTGTGGTAGCCCTTGTTGAGCCGGCTTTCTGGCTCGGCCAGCCAAGAACAGGCATTGATAGTTTTCGCGATTATTATAGCAGTTTAGTTGGTTGGGAACGCTTTCGCTCCTCTCAATTCGGTATAAAACATTATTGTACCATTGGACTAAATTCTCGGGAGGCAAATAACGAACGCCTTGCCGAACAGGTGATGGAAATTTTACCCCTTTTTATCTACAAAGAAGGTGTTGTTGGCATTGGGGAAATTGGTTTTGATGATCAAACTGCTGCGGAAGAAAAATACTACCGTTTACAGTTAGAACTCGCAAAAGAATCAGGCTTACCCGTTCAGGTACATACACCACACCGCGATAAGAAAAAAGGTACACAGCGTAGTATGGATATCGCTTTGGAGCATGGCCTTAGCCCTGAGCAGATAATTATCGATCACAATAACGAGGAAACTGTAAAAGAAGTGCTCGAGAGAGGTTTTTATGCAGCTTTTACAATTTATCCTTTTACCAAAATGGGCAATGAGCGAATGGTCGACATCGTTAAACAGTACGGTTCAAGCAAAATTATGGTCAACTCTGCTGCCGATTGGGGCATCAGCGACCCACTGGCTGTGCCTAAAACGGCAGCCTTAATGAAATTAAAAGGCATCAGCAATGAAGATATTGAACTGGTAACTTATCGCAATGCGATAAATGCTTTCGCCCAAAGCGGACAAATTGATGAAGCAGATTTTGCGGGTTCAGTTTCGATAGATCAATCTGGAAAGTTTGAGGGCAATACCATTTTGCGGGGCGGGCAGCAACCAAGAACTGATAAATCTTCTATCATAATCAGCTAAACAGATGAAATTAGTTGCTTACCTGCGTATGATGCGCCCTGCAAATATTGTAACCTCTGTTGCAGATATCCTTGCGGGAATTGCCATTTCCGGAATATTAGTTAATGACGGCACTACGCTATGGATACCAGTCTTAAGCCTTTGTCTGGCTACTGCCTGCCTATACGGAGGCGGTATTGTTTTCAACGACGTTTTTGATGCAAAGCTTGATAAAATTGAGCGACCAGAACGTGCCATTCCGAGCGGAATTGTTAGCATTACCAATGCCAGCATTTTAGGTGCAGTACTCTTACTAATCGGAGTTACGCTTGCATTTTTTACCAATACTATTTCTGGCTATTTTGCTTTAGCAATTAGTGCTTTTGCCTTGCTTTACAATAAAATCGGCAAGCATCATCCTTTCTTTGGCCCCTTAAATATGGGCACCTGCAGAGGATTAAATTTATTGCTTGGTATTAGCATTGTTCCGGCAGCATTGCCTCAATACTACTGGCTGGCTATAATTCCGGTAATTTATATTTTCTCCATAACCATGACCAGCCGTGGCGAAGTTCATGGTGGAAAACGTACAAACCTGCAAATTGCAGCCGTATTATATGCATTAGTTATTTTGGCGATTACTTATATTGCTTTCGCAAACGGACAATTACTGTGGGCTTTACTATTTTTGATTCCGTTTGCCGTGATGATTTTTAATCCCTTAATCAAGGCAATAAAAAATCCCGTTGGAAAAAATATTGGCGGCGCTGTTAAAGCTGGCGTTATCTCTTTGATTTTAATGGACGCCGCATGGGCAGCAACCTTCAATGCATTATTGCTTGCAATCGTGATTGCAGCCTTATTGCCTTTATCTATGTATCTGGCTAAACTTTTTGCCGTTACCTAATTTATTTTATAAGAATATTTCCCTGAGATGGAGCATTTAAAACAATCCTTTACCGTAGAATATCGTTTTAACGTTTTTTTTACCTCTTCCCTGTTTTCTATAGAAAATTTGCTGATAGCCGATTTTCTGGAGGAAATGAATACCTCAGGCGCAGCCAAAAAAATATTTTTTGTGATGGATAGTGGTGTAGCATCTGCACACCCTGAACTTTGCCAGCAAATTAAAGCTTATTTTAAAAAGCATAACCAGGTTGAGCTAGTAGAAAATATACTAATCGTCCCGGGAGGAGAAATTATAAAAAACGAAACCAAGCATTTTGATGCAGTTTTAGATGCAGTTAACAACTACCGGATCGATCGGCATTCTTACATCGCAGCAATTGGTGGCGGGGCGTTGCTAGATATGGTTGGTTATGCCGCAACTGTAGCGCATAGAGGCATTAAGCATATCCGAATTCCAACAACTGTACTTTCGCAAAACGATTCGGGTATAGGCGTAAAAAACGGCATAAATTACTTCAATAAAAAGAATTTCCTTGGCACGTTTTCTCCACCTGTTGCCGTTTTTAATGATGAAAAATTTCTAAGCACATTATCCGATAGAGATTGGCGTTCAGGGATTGCTGAAGCCGTAAAAGTAGCATTAATTAAAGACCTGACATTTTTTGAATGGCTGGAAAACAATGCAAAACAACTGGCCGACAGAAACCTTGAGGTGATGAATTATCAAATCTGGAAGTGTGCGGCTTTACACATGGATCACATCAAAAGCGGCGATCCTTTTGAACGCGGTTCTGCCCGTCCCTTAGATTTTGGACATTGGAGCGCACATAAATTAGAATACTTAACAAACTTTGAAATTAGACATGGCGAAGCAGTAGCGTTGGGTATAGCGCTTGATACCGTTTATTCTAATTTAGCAGGTATGCTCAGCACAGCTGATACAAATCGTGTACTTAATTTGCTAACTGCATTAGGTTTCGAACTTACCCATCCCCTGTTGCAAGTTAATGGTGATGAAAGTTTGCTGTTAAAAGGTCTGGAAGAATTTCGTGAGCATTTAGGTGGCGAACTAACCATAACGCTTTTGAGTAAGCTTGGTGTTGGTATAGAAGTACATGAAATGGATGCAAAATTTTTACAACAGGCTGCATTACAACTTAATAAACTATCAAATCTTGAACCCATTAATTAGGTATGAAGATAAATTCAGCACAGCTAACCTTTTGTACCAATATATACGCAGGTGAAAATTGGGCGGCACATTTTGCCGTTTTAAAAGATAGTTTTCCAAAACTAAAAGAACAACTTTCACCATCAGAACCGATGGGAATTGGTTTACGTTTATCAAACCTGGCCAGTACAGAACTTCTGGAAAATGATAATTTAAGCATTTTTAAAGCCTGGCTGGATGAAGCAGGCGGTTATGTGTTTACGATGAATGGCTTCCCTTATGGCGGCTTTCATAATACGCGGGTAAAGGATCAGGTTCATGCGCCCGATTGGACAAGGCCAGAGCGCTTAAATTATACCACCCATTTATTTAAAATACTTGCCGAATTATTGCCTGATGGAATTGATGGCGGCATTTCAACCTCTCCATTAAGTTATAAACCCTGGTTTAACGAAGCTGAAAAATCTATTGAAGCAACTAATATCGCTACTAAAAATATAATCGAAGTTGCGCATAACCTTAAAGCAATTAAAGAACAAACCGGAAAAATATTACATCTGGATATTGAACCGGAACCAGATGGCTTTTTAGAATCAGGAGAAGAATTTATCCAATGGTATGAAAACGTACTTTTGCCTTCGGCAGATAAAAATTTATCGGTTGAGGATTTAAAAACACACATCACTTTGTGTTATGATGTTTGTCATTTTGCCATTGGTTATGAACCTCATAAAGAAATTATCAAAACGCTGAAAGAAAAAGGCATACAAATTGGAAAAATTCAGATTAGTGCAGCGTTAAAGGCCAAACTTCCGGCAACTGATGAAAGCAGATCTTTAATTAAAGCTGAACTTTCAAGGTTTGATGAGCCAACTTATCTGCATCAGGTTATTGCTAAAAAAGCAGATGGCAGCTTACAACGTTATCCGGATTTAAGTTTAGCACTAAATGATGATGAAAATTGCCTTGCCGAAGAATGGCGTGCTCATTTTCATGTGCCTATTTTTATAGCAGATATGGGCTTTATTCAATCTACGCAAAACGATATAATTGAGGTGCTAAACATATTCAAAAAACACCATTTCACTAATCATCTTGAAGTAGAAACCTACACCTGGGAAGTTTTGCCGGAGAACCTTAAAGCACCATTGAATGAATCTATCATTCGGGAATTAAATTGGGTAAAAAACATTTTAAACCATCCTCATGAATAAAACTGTAGTTATCAATATAGTAGGTTTATCAACATCCGTTATTGGCGAGCATACGCCTTTTCTTAAAGCATACATTGAGCAGAAAAACTTAAGTAATATAGAGCCTTTATTGCCTGCGGTAACCACCAGTGTACAATCAAGCTACTTAACGGGGCAATATCCGGCACAAACCGGTATTGTTGGTAATGGTTGGTATGATGACACAGATAGTGAAGTTAAATTCTGGAAACAATCTAACAAATTAGTTGACGGTGAAAAAATCTGGGATCGGGCTAAAAAAGCAGATCCAAAATTTACCTGTGCAAATATGTTTTGGTGGTATAATATGTATTCTACTGCCGATTTTTCGGTAACACCAAGGCCAAATTACCTGGCTGATGGACGAAAATTACCAGACTGCTATTCGCAACCGGCAGCACTACGCGACCATTTGCAAGAAAAACTAGGTCAATTCCCTTTATTTCAATTCTGGGGGCCAGGCGCAAATATAAAATCAAGCCGTTGGATAGCTGATGCTTCGATGGAAACCGAACGCCTGCATAACCCAACGCTAAGTTTAATTTATTTGCCACACTTAGATTATTGCTTACAAAAATTCGGACCAGACTTAACCAAGATAAGTAAAGAATTAAATGAAATTGATGCTTTAGCGGAGGAACTGGTTAAATTTTATGAAAGCCGCGAAGCTGAAGTAATCATACTTTCTGAATATGGTATTGAAGGTGTTAATAATCCAATCCATTTAAACAGAATGTTACGCAAGGAAGGTTTGATTCAAATCCGTGAGGAAAGAGGTCTTGAACTTTTAGATGCGGGCGCTTCTAAAGCTTTTGCAGTGGCAGATCATCAGATTGCACACATTTACCTAACGGATAAAAGCATTTCAGAAAAAGTAAGAACCTTGCTGAATAACGTTCCGGGTGTCGATTTGGTACTCGATAAAACACAGCAGGCTGAATATAAAATTAACCATGAGCGCTCAGGAGATTTTGTAGTTACTGCAAAAGCCGGCAGTTGGTTTAGCTACTATTTTTGGCTTGATGACCAAAAAGCGCCAGATTACGCCAGATGCGTAGACATTCATAAAAAACCAGGTTACGATCCGGTTGAAATGTTTATGTCGTCAAAACTTAGAGCAGGTTATAAACTCCTGCGGAAAAAAGCAGGATTTAGGTATGTTATGGATGTTATTCCGCTAGATGCAACTTTGGTAAAAGGCTCGCACGGACGTATAGGTGTTTCTGCAGATTTTAAACCGGTGGTAATTACCGGCACGAAAATTAGCGAAACTTTACAACCTACAGATATCTATGAACTTATCTGGAAAACTTTAAATAAATAACAATATTTTGCCTTTTAATGTAATTATTCGCTCAACGCATTTTATTAAAATTCATAACAAAACCTAATTGATAAGTTTGAATTGGGTCATCATAACGAATGTTCAGGTAATCCCTGCCAAAATAATTGTGAAACACAAAACCAAAATCACTGGTTACCCAGGGCATCCAGGTTAAGTAGTTGTGTACACCTAACCTGTATTTACTAGATAGTGGATAAAGAGATAAATCGTTATCAATAATGTATGCGAGTTCACTTCGCCATATCCATTGGGTTCTTGCATTTCTCACGGTTTTTCCTGTAGGGTTTTTAGAGAATTTCTTTTTATCTGTATCTGATAGTTGTGTTAAAACAAATCTCGATCTTCTTGTCCACTGAAGGTTAAGCAAAACCCTATTTAAGCCATAAGCAGATGCAAGTTCATCGCTCAAAGTTAATGGTCCGCCGAGGTCAACTTCACGTTGCAAGCCAAGCCCAGCCGAATAAATATGATTATCACTAGTCTGCTTCATGCCATAAACCATCAGCCTGATGTAGTTGGTACTAAAATCTCCATTTTTATAGTTATTGCGATTTGGAGCTGTTGATTTAAAAAAAGGTAATGCCTGCCCGTTTGAATAATGATGTATTTGCGCCTTTAAGTAAACGGTTGTGGCCTTTGGCGATTCTATTTTGTTTACATCGCTTAACAAATAATCTAATCCTAAACCCACATCATTACTCGTTGGCAATAAGGGACTAGAGCTATCTTTCGTCATGCGAAGCATAAAAGCGGCATCAAAGGTAATTCTGGCACGAGACCAAAACGGGCGACTGTAATATTTACCACGATACATGGTTACTCTGTGAGAAATGTTACCCTCCAGCCAATATCCATTCATGCCTTCACCATCTTGTAAAGCAATTTTGCGGGTAGATAAACTGTTAAACACCGGTGCTGGAGAAAGATATAATATCGGGTCGTGATACCCAAATATCTGTTGCAGATTATTATACGGAATACTACTTATTTCAGCCCTGCGGATGTCATCTTCTACCGAGCTGCTATCTGAAGACGTAGTAATTTGCGGTTTCTGCTGTGGAATTTGAGCGAATGAATTTTGCGAACACAAGAAAGCTATGGATAATAGCATTACTGTTTCTAAAGATACCTTTTTCATGAGCATGCATTTATAGATAAAAATTTTGAGGGGGTTGTTATGTTGTTGGCAGAATCAACGGTAATCGTTTTAAAACGAAATCTCGACCATTGCTAAAGAATAACTGGCGAGCGAGTTGCTGTATGCTAATACCTGATGGCATTAGATTGCTTAAATTATTTTGCTCCAAAAAGCGGGGAAAATATTTTATAAAATCTTTTTCAAATTGCGGGAGTTCGAGCACCGAATCGCAAAAAGTTAAAGGATTAATTAAGCCATCAAAATCCGAACCGATACAAACCTTTTGAAGCGCATTTTTTACCGGAAATCCATATTCAGCTGAAATTTTCATCAGGTGTAAAACATGTGCCATAAAGTGATGAAGGTGGTAAAATGGAACATCGGCTAAAGATTGTACAGCACGGTTTACCACTTCATGTGTTATACAACAAAATGGTGTTAAATGTTCGCCTACGGCATCTCCAGTAATGAAATATTCTAATTCTTTATTAGATATATATTCCGATTCCGTAAGTAAATCCTGCTGTTCTTCGGCTTTGATGCTGCCTTCTCCATAACCCAAAATTCTTTTATCCAGAGAAAGTCCTATCATGCCGTCAGATTCCAAAATCGCGATAATTTCCTCGTCATAAAGGTTAATGCTACTCGGGTTAAAGGCTACCGATTCGTAAGTTTGATATTTAGTAGGTTTTCCCCAGGTAATTTTAGAATACCCTTTTACCGATGGCGAATCGATTTGCATATAATTTGGTATTTCACCTACAGAAAGCCCGGTAAATCCTGCATGGGTACAAACCAAAGGCTGCTTAATTGGTGCAAAATCTGCTCTTTCACGTATATCATAAATAAATTTGGTTCTGGCGCCCAGGCTCATGTGTTTAAGGTCAACCAAAATATTACGTTCATAGCAAAATCGTATAATTTCTATGCCATCTGCAGATATTTCTTTCTCCCTGGGGATAAAACTTAGCGACTCTACAAAAAGTATCCCATAAGCATGGTTGCAGAAGGGATATTGCTCGAGATGGGTTATATTGATAGATAAAATGGGATAAGATTTTCGTAAACTTTCCAGATTTGTTAAAACTTCAACCCTATTAATCTTCTTTGGGTCGAGTGTTGAAGATAGCGTATGGCATCCTTCAATGGTAAAAACTGCATAAATCCGCTCTTTATCTTCTTCATCATAAATTACCTCATAAGATAAAGCCACCACAGTTTTGCCATCATCTGTTACCTTCGGACTTAATATAAGCTTTAAATCTTCCTCTACTAAATCTGGAAATGGCTTTAATCTGCCCGAAATCATGTCGTCAAGTCTTAAAGGATTAAGATATTCTCGCAATGGCGATTTTTCAGCTTGTTTCTTAAGCAGCTTATTGTCGATAAAGCCACGCTCGGGCACAAATAAAGCAATGCAAACTAGGTTACATCTCGAATCAAGCAGTTGTTGAAGGTTAGATTGGGAACCCAAAATTCTGCTAAAATCGCTACACATGCGAATAAACCAATTGATTTTTTTAGTATCAATATTTTGCCAGGGGCTTGTTTTAGCAGCGCCGGTAGTGAACATCGACTTTAAAGTCGGATGAATGTGAAAGTCAAAATAAGGCATAGATATGGAAGATTAATTTAGTGATTACTCGTCTGCACAGCCATCGGAGTTAAAAATTCCAATAGCACCTATCGGCCAAACTAGAAATAAGGTTATGGAGCGGAATATTTGGGTATAAAAAAGCGTTAAGAATTTGTTTGGTAATGCAATATAAGAAAAGAATAGCAATTATAAATACCTAACATTAAGTATTTTATGGAGAATTATGAATAAAAAAAGGGCCGTCTCTTTGTTTAATTCTTGAGGCATAAAGCATCTGCAATATAAGGAACACCTGCCTACCGCAGGCATACATGAAAAACGGGACTAACAATATTCTAAAGGGCAATTTTTGCCTTTCTAAAAATTTATCCATTAATAAGGTAACGCTTTAAACAAAGGTGAGTTTAAAGTGTTATCTTGATGAATGCCTATTGAAACAGAAATCTTGATTATTGGTGGTGGTTTAGCTGGTTTAACGGCGGCTTTGCATCTTAAAAAATTAGGCTTAGAGGTTACACTTATCGAGAAGCAAAACTATCCTCATCATAAAGTTTGCGGAGAATATATTTCGAACGAAATTCTACCGTATTACAATTGGCTTGGCTTAGATTTATCAGTTCTGAAGCCAAATCAAATCAACCAACTACAATTTACATCTGTTGATGGCAACAGCATTAAAACTAATTTACCACTTGGAGGCATTGGCTTAAGCAGATATGCAATTGATAATTACCTCTATCAGGTTGCTACAACCCGGGGAATAAATATTTTTCATGGAAATGTGCAAAATGTAGCCTATACTAATAATCAATTTGTTGTAGATACTGTTGATGGTTCAGTTTATAAGGCACAACATGTAATTGGCGCTTATGGTAAAAGGGCACTATTAGATTCTAAACTCGATCGTAAATTTATTGGAAAAAAATCTCCGTACCTTGCAGTAAAGGCACATTACAAATCAAATTTCGCAAACAATATTGTAAGCTTAAACAATTTTAAAGGTGGCTATTGTGGCGTTTCAAAAGTAGAAAATGATATTTTAAACATTTGCTATTTAGCAGATTATGAAAGCTTCAAAAAACATAAAAATATTGATACCTTTCAAAAAAATGTGTTGTATCAAAATAAAAATCTGGAGCGTATTTTTAGTGAAGCAGAGATGATTTTTGAAGCACCTTTAACCATCAGTCAGATTTCTTTTGAAAAAAAAGAGCCGGTACTTAACCACATTTTAATGATTGGCGATACTGCCGGATTAATTCATCCACTTTGTGGAAATGGTATGGCTATGGCCATTCACAGCGCTAAAATTGTTGCGGAGCTATTATATAAATATCATAATGGAATCATTCCTGATAGGCAAGCACTCGAAAAGGAATATACGCAACAATGGAAGGCTCTATTTGCACAAAGATTAAAATTTGGAAAAATTTTAGCCTCAGTTCTAAAAAATAATATGATGGAAAACATAGCCATGAAAACTGTAAATCTTTTCCCGGCGATGTTAAATAAAACCATAAAATACACACATGGCAAACCGATAATTGCATCAGAAATATGATAGTAGATACCAGGTTTCGTAGCGAAGCCCCCGAGATGATGGACGATTTTGAAATGGAAGGGGAAATTTTACAAGATGCATTAGATAAAATTGCAAGTATCAATCAGCTTTTGGGTGGCAACAAGGTTACTGTTGATGGGGTTAAAAAATTGCTTGAAAATAATCCAACCAATAAAATAATTCGTATTACTGATATAGGTTGCGGCAATGGAGATATGCTTAGAACATTATCAAATTATGCTAAAAAAAACAATTTAAATTTTGAATTAGTAGGCATTGATGCTAATCAATTTACGATTGAACACGCCAGAAATTTATCAAAGGATTATGCAAATATTAGTTATCAATGTTTAGATATTTTTGATGATTCAGTAAAAATGCAAGCTTGCGATATTTACCTCTGCACTTTAACGCTTCATCATTTTAAAAACGATGAAATAATAAAGCTTTTAAACTATTTTAAGCAAACTGCAAGCATTGGCATTGTAATAAACGATTTGGAACGCAGTGCAATAGCTTATCAACTTTTTAAAGTGCTTTGTTTTGTGTTCCGCCTAAATCACATGTCGAAAACCGATGGATTAATTTCAATTTTGCGTGGCTTTAAAAGAGAAGATTTCATCCAGTATGCGAAAAAATTAAATATAAAAACCAGCTCGATTAAATGGAAATGGGCTTTTAGATACCAATGGATAATTAAAACAGCATGAGTGTAATTGTAAAAGCCGTTGGTAAGGCATTACCCCAATTTTGGAGGGCAACTGAAGATATTATTCCCTTTCTGGATGTTTGGCTTAAAGACCAGGATGAAAGATTTATTAGAAAAGTAAAAAAGATTTTTGAAGGCGCCGCAGTAGATAAACGTTACTCGTTCATGTCGCCCGAGGAGGTTTTTAGCGACCTGAGTTTTGAAAAGCGCAACGACATTTACATACGTGAAGGCATTAAATTAGGTGCGCAATGTTTAGAAACCGCTTTAGCAAAAGCGAATTGGAAACCCGAAGATTTGGATTACATTATTACGGTAAGCTGTACCGGGATAATGATTCCATCTTTGGATGCCTATCTAATCAATAAACTTAAACTCCGTAATGATATTGTCCGTCTGCCGGTTACAGAAATGGGTTGTGCCGCGGGAGTTTCGGGAATGATTTATGCCAAAAATTTTTTGAAGGCAAATCCGGGTAAAAGAGCAGCTGTTATTGCAGTCGAATCTCCAACTGCAACTTTTCAGCTCAACGATTTTTCGATGGCAAACATTGTAAGTGCTGCAATTTTTGGCGATGGAGCAGCCTGTGTTTTACTAAGTTCAAACGATGAAGATGATGGTCCGGAAATGTTAGCAGAAGAAATGTATCACTTTTACGATGCTGAAGATATGATGGGTTTTAAGTTAACAAATACCGGTTTGCAGATGGTTTTAGATGTTGAAGTTCCAAATACCATCGAAGCACATTTTCCTCAAATTATACATCCTTTTTTAGCAAAAAATAATTTAGCAATAGCTGATATTAGACATCTGATATTTCATCCAGGAGGAAAAAAGATAATACAGGTTGTAGAAGAATTATTTGGCAAACTGGGCAAAAACATAAACGAAACTAAAGAAATACTCAGACAGTATGGAAATATGAGTAGCGCCACCGTACTTTACGTTTTGGAAAGCTATATGGATAAAAAACCTCTAAAGGGAGAAAAAGGTTTAATGTTAAGCTTCGGACCAGGATTTTCAGCACAAAGAATATTATTGGAATGGTAGCATGACAAACAGCCAAATTATAGAAAAACTACCTTACGGGAAATCATTTTTATTTGTTGATGAACTGCTACAAGTAGACCAAAATGGCGCCAAAGGAACATTTACATTTGGTAAAGATTTAACATTTTTTGAAAGCCATTTTAAATATAATCCTGTTACACCAGCGGTAATTTTAACTGAAACCATGGCGCAAATTGGACTGGTTTGTTTAGGGATTTTTCTTTTGAAAGATGCTTTAACTAAAAACGATATGGGTTTTGTTATGACATCAAATGTTATAGATTTTTTAAAACCTGTGTACCCCGGAGAACAGGTTTGGGTAAGCAGTGAAAAGATATACTTTAGATTTAACAAGCTAAGCTGTAAAGTAAAAATGGAAAATGCTAATGGAGATTTGGTTTGTAAAGGAACAATATCTGGCATGCTAATTTCTAAACATAATGGATAATATTCGCGTAGTAATTACTGGTTTGGGAGTTTGTGCACCAAACGGCACAACCCTACCTGCTTTTACGCATGCAATTAAAAATGGAATCTCGGGCATAACTTTTCAAAGCGATTTAGAAGCTTTAGGTTTTTCTTGCCAGATAGCTGGCAAACCGTTTTTAAGCGATGAACGAATTGCAGAATATTTTTCTCCTCTTGAGCTTAGAAATTTAAATAGCACAGGAATTGTTTATGGCGTTGTGGCCGGTTTAGATGCCTGGAAAGATGCTGGTTTAACCATTAACGAATCTGATGAACCCGATTGGGATAGCGGAACTATTTTCGGTACAGGCACTTCAGGGATTGATAAATTTAGATGGGCCATAAATAAAATTGATGATTTGGAAATACGCAAGCTTGGAAGTTCTGTAGTAATACAAACGATGGCAAGCGGTGTGAGCGCTTTTATTAGCGGAAAACTCGGTTTAGGCAATCAAGTCAGTACCAATTCATCTGCCTGTGCAACCGGTGCTGAAAGTATTTTACTTGCTTACGAAAGGATAAAAGCAGGCAAAGCCAAAAGAATGTTGGCCGGAAGCACCAGCGATAGTGGACCATATATTTGGGGTGGTTTTGACGCAATGAAAGTGTGCACTTACAAACATAACCATGAGCCCAAAAAAGGAAGCCGACCAATGAGTTTAACTGCGAGTGGTTTTGTTCCGGGTAGTGGCGCAGGTGCGATGGTTTTAGAAACGCTCGAATCTGCCTTAGCCAGAAAGGCTAAAATTTATGCCGAGGTTTTAGGTGGAGACTTAAATTCTGGCGGCCAAAGAGGTTTAGGCACCATGACCGCACCAAATCCACAGGCGGTACAAAGGTGCATTATAAACGCCATCAAAAATGCTAACATCAAACCGCAGGATATTGATTTAATTAATGGACACTTAACCGCAACCGCCAAAGATGCGCTAGAAATTGAAAACTGGAAAGCAGCTTTAGGTGCAACCGCCGATGATTTTCCATACATAAATTCTTTAAAAGGGATGATTGGTCATTGCATCAGCGCAGCTGGAAGTATTGAAAGTGTTGCCTCAATACTCGAATTAGCGCAAGGTTTTATATTCCCGAATATTAATTGCGAAGATTTAAATCCAGCAATAACAGCTACTATTGCTGAAGATCGCATTCCAACAAAGTTGATAAATAAACCGGTTAACATTATTGCGAAAGCTAGTTTTGGCTTTGGAGATGTTAACGTTTGTGTTATTTTTAAAAAATACAACCATGAATAGAAACGAAATTATTGAGGCAATAAAGCTTATTGTAAAGCCCTACACGGAAGATGTTGCTGCACTAGAAAGCATAAATGAAAGCACAGATTTTATCAAAGATTTAAAAATAAATTCTGCCAATTTGGTTGATGTGGTACTTGATGTGGAAGAAAAATTTAGTATTGAAATAGACAACGAATCAATGGCAAAAATGCTGACTGTAGAGGCAACAATTGCTATTATTGAGGAGAAAATGAATAGCAATGCTGGGAAATGATATTGTAGATTTAAAGCTTGCCAAAACCCAAAGCAATTGGCAAAGAAGTGGCTTTTTAAATAAAATTTTCACTAAACAAGAACAATTTTACATACGTTCTTCTGAAAATCCTGATCGGTTGGTTTGGCTGCTGTGGAGTATGAAAGAAGCCGCTTACAAAATTCATAACCGCATTACAGGTGTACGGAACTTTGCGCCAACAAGTTTAGAGTGTAGTATCCGGCAGGAAGATTTAAAAAAAGGAGCAGTTTGCATTGACGCAGAAACCTACTACACTGAAAGTGATATTAATGATGATTATGTTCATACCGTTGCTAGTTGCTTAAAAAACCACTGCGTTAATGTTAAAACAGCTATTTATAAAGCCCCAAATTTATTAGCTGATTATAAAAATACCAGCGCGGCTTGCGTAAGTCATCACGGGCGTTATTTGGCGCTTGTATATTAAAAAATTAGCCTAAAATATTAGGTCATATTGCATCTGGTGCCCACTCCTATTTTCTTTACAGAATAATAGAATAGCCTTCTTTAAAAAGCCTTATCTTTGGACAAATCATAAAAAATAAAATATGCTTAAAGGATTTTTTAACGTACCTACTCCGGTAAACGAACCTATATTAAATTATGGCCCAGGCAGTAAAGAACGTGTTCTTTTAAAAGAAGCACTTGCTGAAGCGAGGTCTCATCAACAAGATATCCCGATGTACATTGGTGGTAAGCAAGTACATACCACTAAAAAAGGTAAGGTTGTTCCACCACACGATCATCAACATATTTTAGCACAATATAGTATTGGCGATAAAACCCATGTTGCCCAGGCAATTGATGCTGCATTAGCGGCAAAAGCAGATTGGGAAAACCTATCTTGGGAGCACAGAGCAGCTATATTTTTAAAGGCAGCTGATTTAATTGCGGGCAAATATCGTTATAAATTAAATGCAGCAACCATGTTAGGGCAAAGCAAAAATGCATACCAGGCAGAAATTGATGCAGCTTGCGAACTGATAGATTTCTTACGTTTTAACGTAAGTTACATGAGCGATATTTACAAGCAACAACCTCCTGTTTCTCCTCGTGGAAACTGGAACAGAGTAGAGCAACGCCCGCTAGAAGGTTTTGTATTTGCTTTAACACCATTTAACTTTACAGCTATCGCAGCAAATTTACCTGCATCGGCAGCAATGATGGGTAATGTTGTGGTTTGGAAGGCAGCAGATACGCAGGTTTATGCCGCAAACCTTTTAATGGAAATTTTCCGCGAAGCGGGTTTACCGGATGGCGTTATCAATTTAGTTTACGCTGATGGACCAGAAACCGGAGAAGTGATTTTCAACCACCCTGATTTTGCAGGTATCCACTTTACCGGTTCTACAAAAGTGTTTCAGGAAATCTGGAAAACTATTGGTACAAACATTCATAAATACAAATCATACCCGCGTATAGTGGGCGAAACCGGCGGTAAAGATTTTATCCTGGTTCATCCTTCTGCACAGGTTGATATTGCCAATACAGCAATTGTTCGTGGTGCTTTCGAGTATCAAGGTCAGAAATGCTCTGCTGCTAGTCGTGTTTACATCGCAGAAAGCCTTTGGCCTGAAATTAAAAAACAAATGTTACGCGATTTAGCAACATTTAAAATGGGCGGAACAGAAGATTTTACCAACTTCATAAATGCTGTTATCGATGAACGTTCTTTCGATAAATTAGCGAAATACATAGACCAGGCTAAAAAAGATAAAGATGTAGAAATTATTGCGGGCGGTAACTATGATAAGAGCAAAGGTTATTTTGTGGAGCCAACCGTTTTGGTGGTTAAAGACCCAAAATACACAACCATGTGCGAAGAGTTATTTGGTCCGGTTTTAACAGTTTACATCTATGCTGATGCAGATTTCGATTCTATTTTGGAAGTAATTGACACAACATCTCCTTACGCCTTAACGGGTGCGTTAATTGCGCAAGATCGTTACGCGATTGATAAAACAAGCCATGCATTACGCAACTCGGCCGGAAACTTTTACATCAACGATAAATGTACCGGTGCTGTTGTTGGCCAACAACCATTTGGCGGCGCCAGAGGTTCTGGTACTAATGATAAAGCAGGTTCGATGATTAATTTATTGCGTTGGGTTTCTCCACGCACCATTAAAGAAGTTTTCGAATCGCCAACCGATTACCGTTATCCGTTTTTGGCAGAAGATTAATATTCTGGTTTGTGCAAACGCAGACCTAGGATTGTAAATTTATGGTTGTCATGCTGAGCTTTTCGAAGCATTAACATAATAGAAACCTCTTGATTTATCAAGGGGTTTTCTTTTTCAAAAGGTTTTGGAAAGCAATTGCAGCAAAAAAGATTAATGTTGCCCGGGCTTTACGCTATATCTTTTTGGGTTCTTTTAAGCAAACTCACAAAGTTTAATAATTTGGATTATGTGCTAGACTTCGTAAGTTTAGCCTGTAGCAGCCAAAAAGGATGCCGCTACAATCCCGTTTATATACAAAAGCTTTTGCTGCTATTTGAGGTTGCAGAGTGCTAAATTCTTTTAATAAGCTAAACTAAATCCTCCCCCTTGCCCCCTCCAAATGAGGGTTACATGATGCAAACCTAACCAAATCTTTTGCTACTATTTTGGTTTGGAGAATTCCGTCATTGCGAAATCGATTTTTCATCGATTGAAGCAATCTCATTTTAAAAAAAATCCGAATAGAGATTGCTTCCTGCCACGCAATGATAACCGATTTAGCACTTCTAACTCCCTTCCTTATTTTCAAGCAGGGATTGGGGTGGTTTTGCTCCAATCATTTCCTCCCAAAAGCTACAGCCCATAGTTCCTAAACCCCTGCCAGCAGCAGGCAGGCGGTAGTAGCGGGCATCCCGACCCTTCATCGGGATAAAGCGGATAATGGGACTGATGAAGCCAAGAATTACTGCGCATTCATTTCCAAAAACCTTATTGATATTTAAAACCATTGCTTCATCCTAACGTTTTAATAGAAATTAAAAGTTATGGAAAGTCACAAAGAAAATAATGCTGAAAAATCAAATTTGCCTGATAACTTAGTCCCAAAACATCATAGCAACGCAGATAGCGACAAAAACAAGGTTAAATCTGAGGCTGGAAATTTGGCAAAGGATTTTGGTAAAGGCGATTTCGGTTCGGAAGAAGCAAGGCAAGATGAAGAAAAAGGCAATAAAGGTGAAGCTGGAAATATGCCCAATACCGTAAATGAAAAAAGTCCCGAATAATACCGGGACTTTTTCTTTACTAAATTACTTATTTATATCATCGATAATATTGTTAGATAATTTGGGAACGGTATAATGTTTCTGAACGTTTTCAAGCGTAACAATTATGCCTTTTGTATAAGCATTATGCTTATAGTTAAAAATGGTTTCCAATACATCGGGATCTATGTAGCGGGCATTTGTACCATCAATAATTACATTCGTTTCTTTCGGGATATTGTTTAAAACTACCTGTATGGCTGCTTTATTTAAAAATGAAACTTCTTCTGCAAGTTTTATTCTGATATTCTTCTTATCGCCCTCTTTCGTAATTCTGTAGAAAAAGGGATTACGCATATTTGTACGTAACAAATAAAATATAGATACCAACATACCAATGGCAACACCTTTTAATAAATCGGTAAATAATACTGCTAAAACAGTTACTACAAATGGAATAAATTGGTCCCAACCTTTGTGGTACATGTGTTTAAACAAACTAATCCTGGTTAATTTATAGCCCGTAACCAATAATATTGCCGCCAGGCAAGATAAAGGGATCATATTTATAACCTGCGGAATAAACAGCAAGGATAGCAATAACCAGCCACCATGAAATATGGCCGACATTTTTGTTCTGCCGCCGGCATTAACATTTGCCGAGCTTCTTACAATAACGGATGTCATTGGTAAACCACCTACCATACCGCTTGTAATATTACCAATACCTTGAGCAATTAATTCTCTGTTTGTTGGAGTTACCCGCTTAATCGGGTCAATTTTATCTACTGCCTCTATACTTAAAAGGGTTTCTAAGCTGGCAACAACTGCAATGGTTGCAGCAACAATATATACATTTTTGTTTGCCAATTGAGAAAAATCAGGCATAGTAAAAAGACCAAGAAACTCATCAAAACCACTAAAAGTTGGAATTTTAACCATTTGATCGGCCCTTAATGGCGTGTTTGTGTTTGCAAAAATTATTGTCCCTACAATGCCAATAATTACCACAATTAATGGTGCCGGAACAATTGCCAGCTGCTTGAATTTTGGCCAGACTATTAAAATGGCGATTGATAAACCACTTATTACCACAGCAGCCAGACTAAAATGCCCTAGCGCAGCTGTTATGGCCGAGAAGGTGTTCTCATGATCTTGCTGAAAAAAGCCTTCATCTCCGCTAAAATCTGTATCTACACCTAAAGCGTGAGGTAATTGTTTAAGAATTAAAATTAAACCAATAGCCGCTAGCATACCTTCTATTACACTTGAAGGGAAATAATTACCAATAGTGCCAGCCTTAATTATGCCCAATATAAGTTGGAAAACGCCTGCAAGCACAACAGCTAACAAAAAAGTTGGGTAAGCGCCTAATGATGTTATGGCGCCTAAAACAATAACGGTTAAACCAGCTGCTGGTCCGCTTACGCTAAGCTGCGAACCGCTACAGGATGCAACTACAATGCCGCCAATTATACCGGTAATTAGGCCGGCAAATAATGGCGCACCAGAGGCAAGTGCAATACCTAAACACAGCGGCAAAGCCACCAAAAAAACTACTATACTTGATGGAAGGTCTTTTTTTAAATTCTTTGCAAGAAAATATTTCCTGATGTCCGTACCTGAAAAGGCCGGGTTAAACTTTTGCATAACAATATAATTATCTAATAAATTTTAACGATTAAATCGTGGTGGGTAATTCAAACACATCACTACAAAATATAGCTTCTAATGCGTTGCCAAAGCAATGGTTCAAATAAATTACCCTAAAAATATATTAGATAAAATTGGGAGGAGGCGTTGGTACCGTTGGATGAAAGGGTTCTACATAACGTTTATAATGCTCTATAAAACTGCTTTTTAAAAAGAAATGACTCGAAGAGAATTCGTAAGATAAGATTGGGTGATTTAGCTCAACCAGTTTAAAGTCGGTAAATTTTGCGGTTTCTTTAGAGGTATCTTTCCCGCCGGCATGCTCTAACTCTATCTGCATGATTACGGCTTTCATAATTTCACGATCGATACACGTATAAAATACCGGCGCACCAGAAATCCCCATCTTCGCTATGAAGATGAGCATAAAAGTTGCGACAATAATATATTTATACTTCCTTAAAAACATTCGATTATTTTCTAATCTTATTTTAATCTCGTTGCTTGCAAAAGTAATCGGATAAATGACTTTTCACTACACAGAGGTGTAAAAAAAATGCTTTGCAGACCAAAAATAAGGTCAACAAGCATACAATCAATTAATTACCATTTAATTAAATATACAAATAATGGAAGAAAAATATAGCATTGTTTTTAATTTCAATTTAATATGCAAATCAAATTGCATTGATTGGCTAATTAACCAGCCGCCGAAACTTGTTTTCCCGATAGTAATTTTTAATTTTAAAATCTATTGAACCGAATATGGATAAGAAAATTGCTTTACTTCAGGAAAAGATAAACAAAGCCAACCTTGGCGGCGGACAAGAGAGAATTGATGCGCAACATAAAAAAGGTAAGTTAACTGCCCGAGAGCGTATTCATTTTTTAATGGATGAAGGTAGTTTTGAAGAAATCGGGATGATGGTAACCCACCGAAGCACGGATTTTGGTATGGAGAGAGAGAAATACCTTGGCGATGGCGTTATAACAGGTTACGGAACAATTAACGGCCGTTTAACTTATGTTTTTTCTCAGGATTTTACAGTTTTTGGTGGCTCACTATCAGAAACACATGCCGAAAAAATTTGCAAATTAATGGATATGGCCATGAAAAATGGTGCGCCATTAATTGGTCTAAATGATAGTGGTGGTGCACGTATTCAGGAAGGGGTAGTTTCTTTAGGTGGTTATGCCGATATTTTCTACAAAAACGTTCAGGCTTCTGGGGTAATTCCGCAATTATCTGCAATTATGGGCCCTTGCGCTGGTGGCGCTGTTTATTCGCCTGCGATTACCGATTTTATTTTAATGGTAGAGCAAACTTCTTACATGTTTGTAACCGGGCCAAATGTAGTTAAAACCGTAACACATGAAGTAGTTACTTCAGAAGAATTAGGTGGTGCAAATACACATGCCACGAATTCTGGCGTTACGCATTTTGCTTGCGCAAATGAAATCGAGGCCATAAATCACGTAAAGAAATTGCTGTCGTTCATGCCTCAAAATTGCGAGGAAATTCCAGAGAATTTGCCTTACGAATCAGAAGACGAAAGCAGACCAGCATTAAATACATTTATGCCTCAAAATGCTACTCAACCTTATGATATTAGAGAAATTATTTCTTCTGTTGCAGATGCAGACACTTTTTTAGAAGTTCATAAAGATTTTGCCGAAAATATTGTGGTTGGCTTTGCCCGTTTGGCAGGAAGAAGTATTGGTATTGTGGCAAATCAGCCAGCTTATTTAGCTGGTGTTTTAGATAGTAATTCATCAACCAAAGCGGCTCGTTTTGTTCGCTTTTGCGATTGCTTTAATATTCCACTGTTAGTTTTTGAAGATGTTCCGGGTTTTCTTCCAGGTACAGATCAAGAGTGGAACGGAATCATCACCAATGGTGCAAAATTATTGTATGCTTTTAGCGAAGCTACTGTTCCACGCATTACGGTTATCACCAGAAAAGCCTATGGCGGCGCTTATGATGTAATGAATAGCAAACATATTGGTGCCGACATGAATTATGCCTGGCCAAGTGCCGAAATCGCGGTTATGGGTGCTAAAGGTGCAGCAGAAATTATATTTAAAAAGGAAATATCTTCAGCAGAAAATCCAGAAGAAAAGTGGCTGGAGAAGGAAAAATTGTACTCAGATATTTTTGCTAATCCTTACAGAGCAGCCGAAAGAGGGTTTATTGATGAGGTTATTGAACCTTCTCAAACCCGTATCAAGTTGATAAAAGCTTTTAAAATGCTGGAAAATAAAGTAGTAAATAATCCTAGAAAAAAACACGGAAATATACCTTTGTAAGGATGGAAAATGTAAAGATGGAAGATGGGGAATGGAAGATGTAGAATGGATGAGGGAAGATGGGTGATGAAGTTGTGGTTACTCACGTTTTCCATTTCTCATTTTACATCGTACATCCCACACGCTACATTTTCCATTTCACATTTTACATCTTCCATTTCACATAATACATCGTCCATCCCACACGCTATATTTTCCAAATCTCATTTTACATCCTACATAAAAACACATGTTAAAACGTATAGATATTCTTCTGATGGCCTTTTGCACCGGCTTAATCGTTGCAAACATTTATTATTGCCAACCATTAGTTATTTTAATTGCAAAAGATTTTAATTTAACAGAAAGTTATGCCGGAAGAATTACCTATTTAACACAAATCGGCTATGCTTTGGGCTTATTTCTTTTGGTGCCCTTGGGCGATATGTTTGAGCGTAAAAAGCAGATTCTAGTTATCACCGGAATGGCAATTGTAGCCCTTTTATCGGCTGCCTTAGCTAAAAGTTTTTTCTTGCTCGAGGTAGCCAGTGTTTTTATTGGGGCTTGTTCTATTGTACCGCAATTGATTTTACCGCTCGCTGCAAATTTAAGCACAGATGAAAACAGAGGTGCAAATATTGGAGCTATAATGAGCGGCTTGCTTGTTGGTATTCTTGCATCAAGAGCGGTTAGCGGAAGCATTGGTTTTTGGCTTGGCTGGAGAGCCATGTATTACATTGCCGCAGCAATTTGTGCATTGCTCATCTTACTAATGGCAAAACGATTTCCAAAAAGCATTCCATCATTTAAAGGAAATTACAAAGAGTTAATGGGCTCTATGTTTAGCTATATCAAACATCAGCCGGTTCTTCGAGAAACATCAATTATAAATTTTCTGGCTTTTGCCATAATAAGCGCATTTTGGACCACTATGGTCTTATTTCTTGCTAACCCACCTTTTAATTTTCAGACTTTGCAAATCGGTTTATTCGGTATTGCGGGTGCGGCAGGTGCCTTGGCGGCTCCTTTGGTTGGCAAATTAAGCGATGGAAGTAATCCACGAAAAAACTTAATGATTGGTTTCATTTTGCAAATTGTGAGCATTGCATTATTTTACTTCACCAAGAGTCATTTATATTTATTCGTGATTGGCATTGTTTTAATAGATATTGGTCAGCAGGCTATACATGTAACCAACCAAACCAGAATTTACACGTTAATTCCCGAAGCCAGAAACAGGCTGAATACGATTTTTATGTCGGTGAGTTTTATTGGTGCAAGTTGTGGTTCAGCTTTAGGCTTGTACCTATGGGATAAAGGTGGATGGAATTTATTTTGCTATGGTATGGCTGCAATCATTTTACTAAATATTTTAATTTATAAATACTACGGTAAAAAGAAATATTAAATTGGAAACACTAATTCAGGTAGAACAAATCTTCCCTTCATTAACCTGGCGGATAAGACATGAAAGCATGTATCCGGATGCTCCATTTGATTTAGTAAAACTGAAAGACGATTTCGATGGTTTGCATTTTGGATTATACGCAGAACATAAGCTAACTGGTGTAGTTTCTCTATTTAATGAAAGTGATGTTTACCAATTTCGCAAGCTCGCCATACTTCCTGATGCACAAAAACGTGGATACGGCACAATTTTATTAAACTATTTGATAGATTTTTGTAAAATTCAAAATGCTTCGAAGCTTTGGTGTAATGCTCGTGTAAACGCTACCGAATTTTATTCTAAATTTGGATTCCTTGAAACCAATAATCGATTTTCTAAAAATGGAAATGATTACGTTATCATGGAAATGAATTTTTAGATAGTAGATTTACTATTTTAAAAATTAGATTAAAATAAATAAAAATTAGGCTTAGGAATTAGTTTGGTGCATGCTAACCTAAAATCGTAAATCTAAAATCATAAATAAATATGGCTAAGAAAAAAGAAGACGACAAAAAAAAGCACGTAACTGTAGTGACCAAAAAATCACTTCAGTTTTTAGAAGCGTATATTAATAACCCTGCACCTACTGGTTACGAGTGGGAGGGACAAAAATTATGGTTAGATTACTTAAAACCATATATAGATGAGCATTTCATCGATAATTACGGAACTGCAGTTGGTGTTATTAATCCGAAGGCAAATTATAAAGTTGTTATTGAAGCGCATGCAGATGAAATTTCATGGTATGTAAATTATATTACCAACGATGGTTTAATTTATGTAATTCGCAACGGTGGTTCAGACCATCAGATTGCACCTTCAAAACGCGTAAACATCCACACAGAAAAAGGATTGGTAAAAGCAGTTTTTGGCTGGCCTGCAATTCATACTCGCCATGGCGAAAAAGAACAAGCTCCAGAGCTTAAAAACATTTTCCTGGATTGTGGTTGTACCTCTAAAGAAGAAGTAGAGAAATTAGGCATCCATGTGGGTTGCGTAATTACTTATGAAGATGAGTTTATGATTTTAAACGACCGTTATTATGTTGGTCGGGCTTTAGATAACCGTGTTGGTGGTTTTATGATTGCCGAAGTTGCAAGGTTGTTAAAAGAAAACAAGAAAAAACTTCCGTTCGGTTTGTATATAGTAAATTCTGTACAAGAAGAAATTGGTTTACGCGGTGCCGAAATGATTGCCCAACGCATTAAACCAAATGTTGCTATTGTAACTGATGTTACACATGATACAACCACACCAATGATTAACAAAAATACGCAAGGCGATTTATCATCTGGTAAAGGTCCGGTAGTTTCTTATGCACCAGCCGTTCAAACCAACTTAAATAAGTTGCTAATTAAAACTGCAGAGAAAAACGAAATTCCGTTTCAACGCCAGGCTTCATCACGCTCAACAGGAACCGATACCGATGCTTTTGCATATTCAAATGGCGGTGTTCCTTCGGCTTTAATTTCTTTGCCTTTACGTTACATGCACACTACTGTAGAAATGGTTCACAAAGAAGATGTTGATAACGTTATCAGTTTAATTTACGAAAGCTTATTAAACATTAAAGACGGTCAGGATTTTAGGGAATTTAAATAGATTTTTCCCATATTCTATTTTTATAAGGGCTTGAAGTTAATTCTTCAAGCCTTTTTTTATAACTTGTTTTACCAAACAAATAAATTTTTAAAAGATTATGGCTCAAAATAAAACAACAGAAAACGATGATAGTGTAACAGCGTTTCTTAACAAAGTTGAAGATGAAAATAAACGCAATGATGCTTTCGAATTGGTAAAAATATTTGAAGAATTATCATCCTTTAAAGCAAAAATGTGGGGCACCGCAATAATTGGCTTTGGTAATTATCATTATAAATATGAAAGTGGCAGAGAAGGCGATGCGCCTATTGTAGCTTTCTCACCAAGAAAAGATGCATTTGCGCTATACCTTTCATCAGAATTTCCAGCCCGTGAAGAATTATTATCTCAATTTGGTAAACACAAAACCGGCAAAGCTTGCATTTACGTTAAAAAACTGAGCGATGTTAATATAGACATTTTAAAAAAGATGATTTCAAATTCACTAATAGAGGATGGAGATAGACGCTGCTAAAGCAATATAACTATTTAACACTTGTAAATTAGCGGTTACGCATCAATAGCTTATTTTTTTAATTTGCATATTTGGTTTTCAATCGGAAAACTAACTAACCCTAATTATGATAAAAAAAATACACCTCTATTTTTTAATAGCAGGCGCCTGTGTTTCTCTAAATACTGCTGCGCAGGATGCAGTGAGCTACCAAACACCGCCTAAAGAAATCGCCGATTTATTACTTGCAAAGCCAACACCTGGTGTAAGTATTGATGATAAAGCAGAATGGATTTTGTTTAGCGAAAGAAATTCTTATCCTTCGGTAGAAGAATTGGCAATGCCAGAATATCGCATTGCTGGTATGCGTTTAAACCCTAACAATTACGCTCCTAGTCGCCAGAATTATATTAACAACTTCTCTGTTAAAAATATAAAAACGGATAAAACCTTCCCGATTACTGGTTTACCAACACCATTATATGCCGGTAACATCAGCTGGAACCCGGCTCAAAACAAAATTGCTTTTACCAACACTACTCAAAAAGGCGTTGATTTATACATTATTGATTTAGCTACAAAAAAAGCGACAAAAACTAATAAAGCATTCTTAAATACTGTTTTGGGCAGTGGCTTAACCTGGTTAAACGATAATACCATTGTTTACAGAGCCGTTACCAAACCTGCAAGTGCTGCACCAGTAAAACCTTTAATGCCAAAAGGACCAACCGTTCAGCAAAATTTAGGTAAAGCAGCACCAAGCCCAACTTATCAGGATTTAATTAAATCTCCGTATGATGAGCAACTTTTCGGATTTTATGGCACTTCGCAATTGGTAAAAAATACTGGCGGAGTTGAAACGCCGATTGGTAAACCTGCAATTTATGGTTCGGTAAGTTTATCTCCGGATAAAACTTATATGTTGGTAGAAACCATTCGTAAACCATTTTCTTATTTGGTTACTGCGGGAGGTTTTCCATCAACCATGACGATTACCGATTTAAACGGAAAAGCAATTAAAGTTTTAGCAGAACTTCCATCTGCAGAAGGTACGCCCTCAGGTTACGATAATACGCAAAATGTACCTCGCGGTTTTAGCTGGAGAGATGATGAGCCTGCAACCATTATCTGGGCAAAACCATTAGATAGCGGATTAATTAAGAAAAATGTTCCTTTTCACGATGCTGTTTATGCTTTAAGTGCGCCATTTACCGGAACAGAAAAAGAGCTTTTTAAAACTGAAACTCGTTATCGTGGTGTACAATGGGGTAATGCAAATCTAGCTTTAGTTATGGAAGGTTTACGTAGTAAGCAAACCAATAAAGTAAGCATTTACAATCCATCAACAGGAAAAATTGAAGAGCTTTATACTCGTAATCAAACCGATGCTTATGGCAATCCCGGTACTCCTGTTACGACTAAAAACAAATACGGCCGTTCGGTAATTCATTTGGTAGATAATGGCACCAAATTATTAATGAATAATGTTGTCGGCTCATCAGAAAAAGGAGATTTACCTTTCCTGGCGAAGTTTGATTTAGCTACAAAAAAGAATGAAATTATCTGGCGAAGTGCAGAAGGAACTTATGAATTTGTAAGTGATGTTATTGATGCGGATAAACTTATTTTATTAACCCGTAAGGAAAGTCAGAAATTAGTACCAAATTATTACATTAAAAATTTAGTATTACGCATAGCGGATAGACCGGTTACAGCGTTCGGAAATCCTTATCCTTCTTTAGATGGAATTTCGAAAGAAAAAATATCTTACAAACGTGCAGATGGAGTTGATTTAACTGGTGATTTATATTTGCCAAAAGGTTATAACAAAGAAAAAGACGGACCACTCCCAGCCGTAATTTGGGCTTACCCACGTGAGTTTAATTCTGCAACTGATGCAGCGCAAATTCGCGGTTCTAAAGATAGGTTCACAACAATTTCTTGGGGTTCGCCAATTTATTGGGTAACCCGTGGCTATGCCGTTTTAGATAATGCAGAAATGCCGATTGTTGCTAAAGATGGCAAAAAACCTAACGATACTTTTGTTGACCAATTAAGTTTAAATGCTGAAGCTGCAATTAATAAATTATCTGATTTAGGCGTTGGTGATAGAAAACGTATGGCTGTTGGTGGACATAGCTACGGTGCATTTATGACTGCCAATTTATTAGCACACACCAATTTATTTGCTGCAGGAATTGCAAGAAGTGGCGCTTACAACCGTACTTTAACACCGTTTGGTTTCCAAAATGAGGACAGAACTTATTGGCAAGCACCTCAAATGTATTACGAAATGAGTCCGTTTAGCTATGCAGATAAAATTAAAACTCCACTATTATTAATTCATGGCGATTCGGATGATAACACCGGAACTTATCCAATCAATAGTGAGCGTTTATTTGCAGCGATTAAAGGTTTAGGCGGAACAGTAAGATTTGTATTTATGCCTTTCGAAGCTCACGGATATCGTGGTAAAGAAAATATTCTTCACGTACTTTGGGAGCAAGACCAATGGCTTGAAAAATATGTGAAAAACAAAAAATAAAAATAAATTATGTTTTGTAAATGCCCCGAAAAAATCGGGGCATTTATTTTTTAAGGTGTTAGCTATACTTACCGGGATTAACTATTTTTACATTCCTATTTACACACAAAATATCGCTTCCCATTATTATGGCTTACATAGATTACTATAAAGTTCTTGAGATTCAAAAAAATGCCAGTGCAGACGAAATAAAAAAAGCTTACCGTAAGTTAGCCAGGAAATATCATCCTGATGTTAATGGCGATAATGAAGAAGCAAAGAAGAAGTTTCAGCAAATTAACGAAGCAAACGAAGTTTTAAGCGACCCGGATAAAAGGAAAAAGTATGATCAGTATGGTCAGAATTGGCAACAAGCCGATGCTTTTGGAGGGCAGCAACAACGACAATCACAAGGTCGTGGCAGAGGCGGTTTTTCTGGCTTTGGTGGCGAAGATTTTTCAGATTTCTTTTCTTCGATGTTTGGCGGCGGTGGCTCGAGAAGTAGCTCACGTTCTCCATTTAAAGGGCAAGATTATACTTCAGATTTAAATATAAATTTGATTGATGCTTACACCACGCACAAGCAAACTTTAACGATAAATGGCAAACAGGTTCGTATTACCATCCCGGCAGGTGTAGAAAATGGGCAAAAGATAAAATTGCCTGGTTATGGTGCACCCGGACCAAATCATGGTCCGGCGGGAGATTTAATCATATCTTTTAATATCACCGAGCACCCTAAATTTAAACGTAAAGGAAATGATATCTATGTTGACGAGCAGATAGATTTATACACTGCAATACTAGGTGGCGAAAAAATTGTTGAAACTTTGAGTGGTAAGGTAAAACTTAACATCCCGGCAGGTACACAGCCAGATACAAATTTGCGCCTAAAAGGCAAAGGCTTCCCAATTTATAAAAAGGATAATCAATTTGGCGATTTATATATTAAATGGCAGATAAAAATCCCAAAAAATTTAAATGCTGAGCAAAGAGAATTGTTTGAAAAATTAGCAAAAATTCAATAAGATATTTCTAAAATTAATCATTAATTATCGTTTTAGACGGCTTAAGATTTACTGCAAATAAAAAAACATTATTTTAATATTAGTTTACTAAATTGGTGCTTTAGAAATTTATTATAATGAGTGATTCTTCATCAAAATTTATTGAAAAAATAAAAGCATCTTACGCTCCGCAAGGCTCTTATATTTACCTTGGAGCAGGAATGTTAGACGGACAAGTTTACGGCGAAGCAGAAGTTAATTTATCATTAAAAATGATGAATAGACACGGCTTAATTGCCGGCGCAACCGGAACAGGTAAAACCAGAACCTTACAATTACTTGCAGAACAGCTTTCTGATGCCGGTGTTCCGGTTTTTATGCTTGATGTTAAAGGCGATTTATCTGGCTTAAATCAAGCCGGAAGTGTAAATCCTAAAATTGAAGAAAGGGCAAAACAATTAAATAAACCATTTTCACCTACAGGTTTTCCAATAGAAGTTTACTCACTTTCAGGAAAACTCGGTGCGCAAATGCGTGCTACAGTCTTAGAATTTGGCCCTACTCTATTATCAAAAGTATTAGATTTAAACGACACCCAAAGTGGTGTAATGGCTGTAATTTTTAAATATGCCGACGATAATAAAATGCCTGTTATCGACTTAAATGATTTAAAAAAATTACTTTCCTACTTATCTGATGGTCCGGGAGCAAAAGAAATAAAAGAAAGCTACGGTAGCATTTCAACAGCAACATCGGGTACAATTTTAAGGAAAATTGTGGCTATCGAGCAGCAAGGTTTGGCGGGCATGTTTGGCGAAAAATCATTTGATGCAGATGATTTATTTGAACGTGTAGACGGTAAGGGTGTGATAAGTCTTTTAAACATTGCCGATGTTCAAAATCAACCAGTTCTATATTCTACCTTTCTGTTGAGTTTATTGGCAGAATTATTTAATACTTTGCCAGAAGTTGGCGATTTAGATAAACCGAAACTGGTATTCTTTTTCGATGAAGCACATTTACTTTTCAATAATTCGTCGAAAACGTTTTTAGAGCAAATTGAAACTATTATTCGCTTAATACGCTCAAAAGGTGTAGGCGTATTTTTCTGTACGCAGGCACCTACTGACATTCCGGAAAGTGTTTTGGGCCAATTGGGTAATCGTGTACAACATGCTTTAAGAGCTTTTACACCAAACGATGTTGACGCATTGAAAAAAACGGTTAATACCTATCCAAAATCTGATTTTTATCAAATAGATAAAGTGCTTACTTCTTTGGGTACTGGTCAAGCTTTAGTAACGGTATTGAACGAAAAAGGTATTCCTACTGAAGTTTCGGCTACAATGCTTACTCCGCCAAGAGCGGTTATGGGGCCATTAACTTCTGCAGATTACGATAAATTGATAAATGCAAGCCAAATGTACGGCAAGTATAAAGATGCTATTGATCCGGAAAGTGCTTACGATATTTTAACCAAAAGAATTAATGAGCAAATAGCTGCCGATGAACAAATTAAACAAGAGGCAGAAGAAAAGAAACAGGAAGAGATTGAAAGCAAATCCAAACCAGGTGAAAAAAGCATCATCGAAAAAGTTATGGGCGCTACAATTACACGCCAAATAGGTAAAGAAATTGTTCGCGGCTTGTTCGGAATGCTTACAGGTAAGAAAACGCGTACCAGAAGTGGGGGTGGTTTGTTTGGATTTTAAAATTTAATTTAATGAAAAACTTACTTTTTCTATTTATTTTTCTTTCAAGCGGAGCAATGGCTCAATACGAAATCCTTCCTTTTGGTGATGTTATCAGAACACCGATAAAAGAAAAGAAATATACAGATGTTGAGGGCACGCCCTATTTGATTGATAAATGGTCGAAAGGTAAGGTTACCTTAATTAATGGTAAGCATTATCAGTATGATTCATTAAAATACAACTTAATGGATGATAAGCTAATCTTTGTTGATGCCGGAAAGATGATGTACTTCGCAGAGCCTGTTGCAAAATTTGAACTTATGGATTCAAAGAGCGGAAACTATTTAAAATATAAAAATGGTTTGCCTGCTATTGATGCACTTTCAAATACTTCTTATTTTCAGATTATTAATGATAACAAAGCTGGGCTTTATAAAAGAATTAATAAATCGATAACAGAATCCAAACAATACGGCTCTGCGGTGGTTATTAAAGCATTTCATACAACTTCAAGCTATTATTCACTTAAAAATGGAATTTTTAGTAAAATTGTACCCAATAAGAAATCAATTTTAGCTTTATTTGATGATAAAGAAAATCAATTTGATGAATACTTAAAAAATCAGAAGGTTGATTTTAAAAATGATGCAGACTTAGATAAAATTTTTACATACTTAAATAAATAAAACGCCTAGCTAATCGAAATATAATTAGCACAATTAGTTAAAATATGAAACCTACCCTATTAATATTAGCTGCCGGGATGGCCAGTCGCTACGGAAGCATGAAGCAAATAGATGGCTTTGGCCCAAATGGAGAAACCATCATCGATTATTCAATTTATGATGCAATTAAAGCCGGATTTGGCAAAGTTGTATTCATCATTAAAGAAGAATTTGTAGAGAACTTTAAATCGATTTTTGAACCAAAACTAAATGGAAAAATTGAAAGAGATTACGTTTTTCAAAATTTCGATTTAAAACAATTTGGTATTGAAGAAGAAATTTACAGAGAAAAGCCTTGGGGAACTGCTCACGCAATTTTATCTGCCAGAAAAGTAGTTAAAGAGCCTTTTTGTGTTATTAATGCTGATGATTACTACGGTTTTGATGCATTTAAAAAGATGGTTGATTTCTTAACTGACGAAGCATCTGACAGCAATTTCTCAATTATTGGTTACGAAGTTGGTAAAACACTTTCAGAATTTGGTGCAGTATCTCGCGGTGTTTGTAAAGTTGATGGTTCTGGTAATTTAGAAGAAATTATCGAACGTACTAAAGTATATCCAAAAGATGGAAAAATCTATTATGAAGAAGATGGTGAAGAATTTCCATTAGCTTTCGATACCCCTGTTTCGATGAATTTCTGGGGCTTTACACCTGCGGTATTCAAAATTACCGAGAAATTATTTGTAGAATTTGCAACGGCAAATAAAGATAAGCCAAAGGCTGAATTCTTTATCCCTTTAATTGGCGAGAACTTAGTTAAAACAGGTGAAGCAACATTTAAAGTTGTTCCAACATCAAACAAATGGTTTGGCGTAACTTATAAAGAGGATAAACCTTACGTTCAGGATAGCATTGACCAATTAGTTAAGAATGGTACATATCCAGAAAAACTTTGGAATTAAGATAAATCGATTGTTTAAATTATAAAAAGGGTTCAGTTAAAAATAACTGAACCCTTTTTTTTGCATTGTAAGTTCCCCAAAAGCCACAGTTTGCTAATCATAAACCTGACAGCAGCGGAAATCCTTTTGGTATAAACCTATAAGGTTTTAAACGGCGAAGCCCTCAATGAGGCAATTAGAGTACAATAAACTACTCGAATTAAACCTTATAGGCTTGCAAAAGATTGCAGCGAATGGCGGGGCTGCTGTTACCGAAAAGTACCGAAGCTTTCATTTTCAGTTAAATGGAAGTCGTGATTACGAGGCACAAAGCAAATTTTATGTGATTATGCTAAACTTTGAGCTATGAGATTGCTTCGTGCCTCGCAATGACGAACCTATAAAAAAAGCGTTTCTGAACTTAATCAGAAACGCTTTTCCTTGTTTCAAATCTTCGGTTTTCCAACCTACAACTAAAAACTATTTCTCTTCTTTTACTTCTTCAAAATCAACATCAGTAACGTTATCACCGCCACCTTGAGGCTGACCATCAGCTTGTGGTTGCTCAGCACCTTGAGGCTGACCGCCATCTTTGTACATTTCTTCTGAAGCTGCATTCCATGCATTTTGCAATTCAGCCTGAGCTGCATCGATATCTGCAAAGTTACGTGAAGCGTGAGCTGCTTTTAATTTCTCTAAACCAGCTTCGATTGGTGCTTTTTTATCAGCAGATAATTTTTCACCAAACTCTTTTAATTGTTTCTCAGTTGAGAAGATTAAAGCATCAGCACCATTGATTTTCTCAATTTCTTCTTTTGCTTTTGCATCAGCTTCTGCGTTAGCTTCAGCTTCTTGCTTCATTTTCTGAATTTCTTCGTCAGTTAAACCCGATGAAGCTTCGATACGGATTTTTTGCTCTTTGCCAGTAGCTTTATCTTTTGCACTTACGTGTAAAATACCGTTCGCATCAATATCAAAAGAAACTTCTACCTGAGGCACACCACGTGGTGCTGGTGGAATACCATCTAAAATGAAACGACCAATTGTACGGTTTTGATTAGCCATTGGGCGCTCACCTTGTAAAATATGAATCTCTACAGATGGCTGATTATCAGCTGCAGTTGAGAAGGTTTCAGATTTTTTAGTAGGGATAGTTGTGTTAGACTCGATTAATTTAGTCATTACACCACCCATAGTTTCGATACCTAATGATAAAGGCGTAACGTCTAATAACAATACATCTTTTACATCACCAGTTAAAACACCACCTTGAATAGCTGCACCAATTGCAACAACCTCATCAGGGTTTACACCTTTACTTGGCTCTTTACCGAAGAAAGCTTTAACAGCATCCTGAATTGCAGGAATACGAGTTGAACCACCTACTAAAATAATTTCGTCGATATCGCTTGTACTTAAACCAGCATTTTTTAATGCAGATTTACATGGGTCGATAGTACGTTTGATTAAGCTATCAGCCAATTGCTCAAATTTAGCACGACTTAAAGTACGCACCAAGTGTTTAGGGCCGCTAGCATCAGCAGTAATGTATGGTAAGTTAATTTCAGTAGAAGTTGTGCTCGATAACTCGATTTTAGCTTTCTCTGCAGCTTCTTTTAAACGTTGTAAAGCCATTGGGTCTTTAGAAAGATCCATGCTGTTTTCGCTTTTAAACTCATCTGTTAACCAATCGATAATTACATGGTCAAAATCATCACCACCTAAGTGTGTATCACCATCAGTAGATTTTACTTCGAAAACGCCATCACCTAATTCTAAAACAGAAACGTCATGTGTACCACCACCGCAGTCAAACACAACAATTTTCATGTCTTTGTGTGCTTTATCTAAACCATAAGCTAAAGCAGCCGCAGTTGGCTCGTTAATGATACGTTTTACAGATAAACCTGCAATTTCACCAGCTTCCTTAGTAGCCTGACGTTGTGCATCGTTAAAATAAGCTGGTACTGTAATAACCGCTTCAGTTACTTCTTGTCCTAAGAAATCTTCTGCAGTTTTTTTCATTTTCTGCAAAATCATTGCAGAAATTTCTTGTGGAGTATATTTTCTATCGTCGATTTCAACACGTGGCGTGTTGTTATCGCCTTTAATTACTTTATAAGGTACACGTCCAGCTTCTTTTGCACTTTCGTCGTAGCTGTTACCCATAAAGCGTTTAACCGAATAAATCGTTTTTGTTGGGTTAGTTATAGCCTGACGTTTAGCCGGCTCGCCAACCTTACGTTCACCGTTTTCTGCAAAAGCAACAATAGACGGTGTAGTACGTTTACCCTCACTGTTCGCAATAACTACAGGCTCATTGCCCTCCATTACCGAAACACAAGAGTTTGTTGTTCCTAAGTCTATTCCAATAATTTTTCCCATTGTATTTTGTATTTTCTCTTTTTTTAATAATAATTCTACAGCTTATAAACAATGGTTGTGCCAATCGGCATTTGGCAGAGAATACAGCTAAAAGACTGATAAAATGTAAAAATTATTCTTATTTGGTACTGACAGCATGACAGAAAGAACCTTATCCGACTATTGACCACCTTCCCCCCAGAGAAAGGCAGCATAAGCCCAGCCAAACTGCAAGCCCTCCCTTTCTGCCAGGGTTAGGTGGGGATTTTGAAAATGAAAGTTAGATGCTCTTCGGGAACAGCAGTCCCGCTGTCCGCTTTACTTCGTTACACTCCGTGTTCGCTGCCATCGGGTTTATAAACTAAGTTTGTAGCTTTTGGCTTCTCAGTTGCCGTCATTGCGAGGCACGAAGCAATCTCAAAAAAAATTATTAGGAATTTGTAGTCGCAAGATGTGATTGAAAAGAGCAGTTCGTAGTTTTCAAAGCTAAACCTATTACTTTAATCAAATTTATCTATTCAATATCAAGAAACTATATTTTTTGTAAGAAAAAATAAATATCTTCATCAAGGCGAAATAGTAAAGGCCAATAAATCTTTATTGAAGTTCCTTTGATATAACCACTGACATAAGAAAGCCTACGAGTGTTGTACAAACTTTCAAACTGTAAAAACTCTAACACGTATTAGGATTACGCTTAACGATTTATTGAGGATTTACAACAAAGCTTCGCGAGCCTTGATTTTTTGTTAATTTTTATCAAGAAAAAAGTAAAAGCCTCCCGATGATAATCGGGACAAGTAGTCTGGCTAAAATAAAACAAACCATTTAAACCAGTAGCAATAAATAATTTAAATTAATTGTATCTTCAATCTCAAAACCAAACAAAATGCAAATAGTAGCACAGATAATAGTCGGCTTAGTAGCCGCAATTCACATCTACATTTTATGGCTCGAAATGTTCGCATGGACAACCAAAGCACCTAAAGTTTTCAAAACCATACCAAAAGAATTATTTGCACCAACCAAAACACTTGCAGCAAACCAAGGCTTATATAATGGCTTCTTAGCCGCAGGCTTAATCTGGTCGTTATTAATTGAGGATCATCATTGGAAATTCTACATAGCAATTTTCTTTTTAACCTGCATAATCATCGCCGGCATTTACGGCGCTGCAACCGCAAGTAAGAAAATTCTTTTTATACAAACTGTACCGGCATTAATTGCATTAATACTATTGCACCTGAAATAATTACACCGCTACATTTTTATTAAACCATTATATCAATTCAAAAAAAATGAAGTTGAATGGCAACGCATTGACTTAAAAATCTGCTATCTTTCGCTTTTATTCCTTTGCATGAAAACGAAAATCTTTATTGCCCTAACATTAATTGGTTTTAGCAGCTTTGCTCAAAATACATCAACAAACTTTAACCTTACCCGTAAAGGTTTTAATGAGAAAAACGCCTTTGAAACCACATCATTTATAGAAAAATATTTTAGAGTTCCGGGGAATACAGGTTTTAACGCAAGCATAAAATACGTAGAAGATATTTTGAAAAAAGCGGGTTATGTAGAGCAAAAACAGAGTGAAATGGAAGCGCCTCTAAGCTATCGTATTGAAAAAAGGGCAATGAAGAATAAAACCTGGGAACCTGTAGATGCCAATATTAATATCATTGGAGAAACTGAACCTTTAATTACATTCCATACAAACCGGAATATGATTCCCATAAACTGTATCTCAACACCAATGGAAGGTGTAACCGCCGATGTTGTTTACATAAGCGATACTAAACCATCAGAAATAGAAAAATTAGATTTAAAGGGTAAGATAGTTTTTTCAGAAAGCCATCCATCAAGATTATTAGCAATTGCAGCTAAAGCCGGGGCAGTTGGTGTTTTAGGATATGCTATGCCTGCTTACACAAAACCTGAAACTCATCAAACGTCTATCCAGTTTGGAAGCATGAAGGCAAATAGCGAAGTGTGGACATTACTTTTATCTTACAAGGCAAAAGAAAAATTAAAAGCCAGTTGTTTAAAAGGCTTAACTAAGCTTAAAGTAAATATCGAAACCAAAATTTATCAGTCAGAAGAATTAACAATAATTGCAAACCTTAAAGGAAGTGAAATACCATATGAACGTTTTGTTTTTAGTGCCCACGTTCAAGAACCTGGCGCTAATGACAATGCAAGTGGCGTGGGTACATTAGCTGAAATGGCTCGTTTAACTGCCGAACTTTATAAAGCAAAAAAAATAACGCCAAAACGTACCTTAACATTTTTATGGGGCGATGAAATTACATCAACCAGAAGATATGTTGTTGAAGATACAACCCGTGCCAAAGGCATACTTTGGGGCATGAGTTTGGATATGGTTGGCGAAGACACCAAAAAAACCGGAGGCTCCTTCTTAATCGAAAAAATGCCTGACCCATCAGCAATATGGACACGTGGAACCGACAAACACACCGAATGGGGTGCCGGAGATGTTAAGGAGAAAGACCTATTTCCTCATTATTTTAACGATTTCATTTTCAACATTTGTAAAGAACAAGGCAATTTTGCGAACTGGACGGTTAATTACAACCCTTTTGAAGGCGGAAGTGACCATACTCCATTTCTGCAAAATAAAATTCCGGGTTTATTGATGTGGCACTTTACTGATGTTTTTTACCATACTGATAATGACAGGATTGATAAAGTTTCATCCACAGAGATGAAAAATGTTGGTGTAAGCGCTTTAACTGCGGCATTAACACTAATTTCTGCTGATGAAAGTACCGCATCAGAAACCGTAAACCAAATTAAAAATGATGGGTTAATTCGTTTAAAAACGGAATTTGATCTCAGCAAAAAAGCAATTACTGAAGGAAAATCTGCAGTGCATGAAAAACACATCATCGAAACCTGGAGCAAATGGTATGTAGATGCACTGGCTACGGTAAGCAGAATGCCTGTAAAACCTGAAACTACAAGAGTTGGCTCGGCAATTAAAGTAGCTACTTTAGAAATTGAAAAGCAAACCAGTATCTATTTAAACGAACTGAAATAGTAAAGAATGCCCAAAGCAATTATTATTGGTGCCGGCGTAGCCGGAATAGCAAGTGCAATTCGATTGGCTGCAAAAGGTTACAGCGTACAGGTTTTTGAAGCAAATTCATATCCCGGAGGAAAGCTAACTGAAGTTATTACCGATGGTTTCAGGTTTGATGCTGGCCCAAGTTTGTTTACCATGCCACAATATGTTGATGAACTTTTTACGTTGGCTGGCAAAAACCCAAAAAACTATTTTGAATATGAAAAGCTTGATGAAATTTGCAGATATTTTTACGAAGATGGCTTACAATTAAACGCTTCTGCAGACTTCAACAAATTTGCGAAAGAGGTTGAGCAAAAAACCAATGCAAAGGCATCAGAAATAAAATTTTTTCTTAAAAAAAGTGACACGATTTACCATGTTACACACAAGGTTTTCTTGGAAAGAAGTTTACATAAACTGAAAAGTTATCTGCACTGGGATACAGTTAAAAGCATTTTTTCGTTTGGAAAAATTGATGCTTTCAGAACTCAGCATAAAGCAAACCTACATGCTTTTAGTGATGAGCGAATTACCCAGTTATTTAATAGGTATGCTACATATAATGGCTCAAACCCTTATCAGGCGCCTGCAACTTTAAATATTATTCCGCATTTCGAATATCATTTTGGGGCTTATTTCCCAAAACAGGGTATGCATAGCATTATCCTATCACTTGTAAATTTGGCTAAAGATTTAGGTGTTGAATTTCTGTACAACCAAAAGGTTAATGAAATAAATTATGTCAGTGGTAAAGTTAGTGGCATAACATCCGCCAATAAGTTTTTTAATGCTGAAATTGTAGTATCAAATTTAGATATCTGGTTTACCTATAAAAATCTACTAAAAAACATTCCTCAACCTAAAAAATTACTAACTCAACAAAGAAGCAGTTCGGCGTTGATTTTTTACTGGGGAATAAAAAATATTTACCCCGAATTGGGCTTACACAATATCTTATTTTCAGAAAACTACAAAGCAGAATTTGATGCTATCTGGAAGGATAAGACAATTTATTCAGACCCAACAATCTACATCAACATTACATCAAAACATTTAGAAACTGATGCGCCAAAAGGTTGTGAAAACTGGTTTGTAATGATAAACGTACCAGCGAATGATGGTCAGGACTGGGATAATTTAATTGAGGCGGCAAAACAAAATATCTTACAGAAACTCAACAGAATATTAAAGAAAGATGTTTCGAAAGATATTATTAGTGAAACCATTCTTGACCCGCGAAGCATTGAGTTTAAAACAGGTTCTTACCAGGGTTCGCTTTATGGCAACAGCTCAAATAATCAGTTCGCTGCTTTTCTGCGTCACTCAAATTTTAGTAATAAGCTGAAAAATCTTTATTTCTGCGGGGGTAGCGTACATCCAGGCGGTGGGATTCCGCTGGCCTTACTTTCGGCAAAAATAATTGATGATAATATAAAGAAAGCTTAAATTTTATCTGAAATTGTTTCTTCCAGTTTCTCTCCATCTAAATCAAAAGCATCAACTATAAGCTTGGCTTTAGTGTAAAATGGATCGCGTTCCTGTAACTTCTCCCCAATAAAAACGAAAAGTTCCTCGTCGTTTAAATCTTTTATCAATGGCCTTTTCTGGCGGTTATGTAATCTTGAAACCAAAGCCGCCGGTGTCATTTGCAGATAAATGGTTAAACCGCGATTATTCATCCAATCCATATTATCAAAAAAGCAAGGCAAACCGCCACCAGTAGCAACTACACAAGTTTCTGGATATGGATAAGATTTTAGCATCTCACTTTCATAAGTTCTAAATCCGCTTTCTCCAAAAGCTTCAAAATATTCGGCAATGGTTTTGCCGCTTTGGCTCACAATTTCTGCATCCAAATCTATTACCGGGCAATTTAAACGATGCGCAAGTTGCTTTGCTTTGGTACTTTTGCCGCAACCCATATAGCCCACTAAAAAAATTATCATAAAAGGTTTTTGCGTTTAAAATAAATATAATCTGTTACCGGAGGTGTAATCCCCTCCTTTTTTAACATCGAAACAATCTGCCCACGATGGTAAGTGGAGTGATTTAACATTTGCATAAACATTTCTGCAACTTTGTTTTTGTATTCATTACCCCGAGAATCGTGATAGGTAATCGCAGTATCTAAATCCTGCTTAGCTAAACTTTCTTTTATTAACCGAAAGTTTTCAGTTGAAATGCTAGCAAAAGTTTCTTTAGGATGTACTTGCCAAATCTCATACTGCAATGGCGAAGCTTCTATGCGACTAACCCAAATGTGTTGTGCATTCAAAACGTGACTGAACAGGCGTTCCGCCTCAGGCATATCTTTATTTGTTGCGCTAAATACAGTCAAAATTTCCCTATCTGCAAGTTCCGTATAACGAATAAATTCTTCAATCATCTTAAACCAATTTAACTCGTGGATCAACATAGGCGTATAAAATATCTACCAAAATATTAATCACTACAAAAACAAAAGCAATAAATAATATTGAACCCATAACAACCGGAAAATCAGACATTTCCAATGCGCTTACCGTTGTTCTGCCTAAACCGTTGTATCCAAAAATATATTCTACAAAGAAAGAGCCGGCAAGTAAAGATGCAAACCAACCTGAAATTGCCGTTATTACAGGGTTCATGGCATTTTTAAGCGCATGCTTATAAATTATGGCATTTCTGCCAAGCCCTTTCGCTCTGGCTGTGCGAATGTAATCCTGAGCCAAAACATCAAGCATTGCACTTCTGGTAAGCTGAACAATAATTGCCAAGGGCCTTAATCCTAAAGTAACCATGGGTAACCATAGGTTTCTTAGCGTTAAAATTTCACCATTAAAAGGATCGTAACTATATAAACTGCCACTCATTTTTAGTCCGGTGTAGTTGCTTAGCACAAAACCAAAAAGCCAGGCAATTATAATTCCCGCAAAAAATGAAGGTGCAGAAATACCTAAAATTGCGAATGCATTTGCCGATTTATCTATCCACGAATCTTTATACACTGCTGATAAAACCCCTAAAAAAACACCGATTAAAGTAGCAAAAATCATTGCCGTTAGCGCCAAAATAAATGTGTTCGGAACAGTTTCCGAAAGTATATCGGTTACATCTCGTTTAGTTTGATACGAACTTCTCAGGTAAGGCCATTTTACAACTAATGCCTTTTTATTAAAATTTATAAGCTTTTTATAATGATACTTGTTTTGAGTAATGGTATCATTATCTAAAAAGCTTATTGGCGATAAATCATTTACATACAGAAGAAATTGAACCGGTTTTGAACGGTCTAAACCAAATTCTTTTCTAACCGCTTCTAGTGATTGAACATCAGCCCTTTGACCCATCGTCATACGGGCCGGGTCGCCTGGTAAAATATTAAACAACACAAAAACTACCAATACAACACCCGCCATAACCAGCAAGCCATAAAGTAGTTTTTTTAGGGCGTATGCGAACATTTATTTGCTGAAATATTTATTACTCAAATCATCGAAGCTGGGCATATTGTGAAAATGCCATTTATTTACAATCACACCATTTTTAAGTAAAATAATTCCAGGATTTGCCCTCACCATACTTTTTAGTGGAACAGCGTCAGCGTAAAAAACTTCTGAAAAAAGATTGTTTTTTTTGATAAATACCTCAGCATCTCGAGCAGCATTTGAAGTTAACAGAACACTGCGAATATTGTACTGTTGCGTAGCATTTAAAGCCAATGCATTTAAACTTCCAATTGCTTTAATATTTGCATCGTTTAAATTGTAAGCCACAAAAACCAGGCTGTAGTAAGGATTTTCAATTAACTCTTTAGTATAGTCCGTTCCCGATGCATCGGTTATAATTAAATCCTTTATTTTGGGCTCGAAACCTTTTTTGATAAGCTCTTTAGTAGGTTCGCCAACAATTTCCCAGTTATTATCCTTCCAAATTTCGGTTTTCAAATATTCCTTATCGCTCATATCCTTTTCAGCCTTAGTTTTTTTATTTTTAAGGTGATACATGATTTGAAACTCATCGGGCTGTTCTCCTTCGGGAATAACCATTAAAGATGGAATATGGGCGCCAACTTTGTAAGGCAGAAAATCGATAATTGGTAGAAAATTATAGGTAAATAAACCAAATAAGAAAGACGCCAAAACAACAGCCATTGTGATGTTACGCTGCGTTTTCTCTTTGCTAAAGATTGGCTTGATATCGTCCTTTTTAATAAAGATGTAAAGTATAAATATCAACAGGATAATATCTTTACCAAAAGATTGCCATGGTGTTAGCGGAATAGCATCGCCAAAGCAACCGCAACTTGTAACCACTTTAAATGCAGCAGAAACAAAGGTAAGCAGCGTAAAAAATGCGATGAGTAATAACAATCCCCAGGATACATTTTTGCCCCAAAAACCTAATAAAAGCAATACGCCAAGAACAATTTCTAAGGTGCAAATTAAAATGGCTATACCTGTTGCTATCGGACTTAAAAAACTGATGTGGAAAACGTCAAAGTATTCCTGCAGTTTATAACCAAAACCAAGCGGATCGTTTGCCTTTATCAATCCTGAAAAGATAAATAATACACCAACGAAAATTCTGGAAATGGTTAAAAACGTGTTCTTCATTATTTTACACCTAATTTTATTAAAGCAAAAACTGAGTAATTTAGCATATCCTGATAGTTTGCATTTACCCCTTCAGACACTTGTGTTTGCCCTTCGTTATCTTCAATCTGTTTAACTCTAAATATTTTTTGTAAAATCAAATCAGTTAAAGAACTAATGCGCATATCTCTCCAGGCTTCACCATAATCGTGGTTTTTAGCAAACATAAGTTCCTTAGTTTCATTAACTTTTTCATCAAAAAGCACCTGTATTTCTTCAACGGGAATTTCCAAAGGGTCATTTTCGTTAAAGTTTAATTGCATCATAGCGATAACGCAATAATTTATAATCCCGATGTATTCTGGCGTTATGCCCTCGCCAACTTTACTAACTTTTTTTTCTTCTAAAGTTCTGATGCGTTGCGCTTTAATAAAAATCTGATCGGTAATTGAGCTTAACCTCAAGATTCGCCAGGCCGTACCGTAATCGGTTGTTTTTTTTAAGAATAAAGATCTGCAAACTGCAATTACGTCATCAAATTCAGAAGCGGTATTTGTTTGTGCCAAAGCCTGTATTTATTTAGTTTTAATGTATTTTTGTATCGAAAAAACGAAAGCTAAAGATACATTTTTAAAGCGAAACCCAAATCCCGAAAGGGTTTAATATGGCAGAAAAAAACTTTTTTAAACCTAGGCAAAGTCTTAATATTAAAGGTAAGATATTCGATTTGAGTACACCAAAGGTGATGGGAATTTTGAATATAACACCAGATTCATTTTACACCAAAAGCAGAACAAACACCGTTGATGATGCAATCAGAAAAGCTGAACAGTTTTTAAATGAAGGTGCAAGTTTTATTGATATTGGTGGTTATTCTTCCAGACCTGGTGCAATAGATATTTCTACTGATGAAGAGCTTTTTAGGTTAATACCGATTGTGGAAGCTTTAAATAAACATTTGCCCGAAGCCACAATTTCTATTGATACTTTTAGAGCCAAGGTTGCTAACGAAACCATTTTAGCAGGTGCGCATTTAATTAATGATATTTCTGCCGGAGATATGGATGAAGAAATGTTTAGCACAATTGCCCGCCTGCAGGTTCCATACGTATTTATGCACATGCAAGGAACGCCTCAAAATATGCAACACAATCCTCAATATGAAAATGTTACCTTAGATATAATCGATTATTTTGCCAAAAAAGTAGCGCAATTAACAGCATTGCATGTAAATGATATCATCCTCGACCCTGGCTTTGGATTTGGCAAAACGATAGAACATAATTATCAACTTTTAAGTCGGTTAGAAAACTTCAAAATTTTTAATCTCCCGGTTTTAGTTGGTTTCTCCAGAAAGGGAATGATTTACAAAGTATTAGGCACTTCTGCCAGCGAAGCCTTAAATGGAACAACTGTTTTAAACACAATAGCTTTACAAAAAGGGGCAAAAATTTTAAGAGTTCATGATGTTAAGGAAGCCGTAGAGTGCATTAAATTGGTTAATTGTTTGGAGTAGTTATCTGAATCTCCTCCTCATTGCGAGGCACGAAGCAATCTTTCAATTTAGATTGCTTCGTGCCTCGCAATGACGTTACGTGTCAAATATTACTGATGATAAAATCTAGGGTTCAATCAAGAACTTAATAATACGACAATTAAAACAGTTAACCTAAACCATACAATTTAATCATTTAACAAAAAGAAACGTCCAACATTTACTATCTTGCCGTAGATGAAAAGTTTTGATTTCGATTTCCTTAAAATATCACCCACCGATGTAGTAGACGTTGTGCTTGTTGCACTGTTAATCTATTATGTATACACGCTTATTCGTAATACCCTTGCTGTTAATTTACTGGTTGGAATGTTTGTAATAACCGTTTTCTACTGGATAGTAAAGGGTTTACACATGGAGTTGCTTACCGCCATAATTGAAAAATTTATGAGCGTGGGTATTATTGCGCTAATCGTAATTTTTCATCCCGAAATAAGAAGATTTTTGTTACTTATTGGTAAGAATGCCTTCCTTCAAAAAAATAAGGCTTGGTGGGGCTATTTATTTGGTAGAAAAGAAATTGAACGCAACAATCTAACCCGTATAAAACCCATCATCGATGCCTGCAAAACCATGAAAAAAACACGAACGGGTGCTTTAATTGTATTTGTTAAGTTTTATGATGAACAGTTTTTTGCAAATAGTTGTGAAGTTGTTGATGCCAAAATATCTAAGCGATTATTAGAAAGTATTTTCCAGAAAAACAGTCCTTTACATGATGGTGCTGTGGTTATTTCTGAGAATAAGATAAAAAGTGCAAGTTGCATTTTGCCTTTAACTGATAACGATCAGCTTCCATCTCAATTTGGTTTGAGGCATAGAGCCGGAATTGGTGTTTCTGAAACAACTGATGCAGTTGCTGTGATTATATCAGAAGAAACGGGGGAAATTTCATACGCTAAACAAGGTAGAGTTAGGATGAATGTTTCATTCGGCGAACTAGAAAAATTACTAAATAAGGATTTTTAGGAATCACAGATTTTAGAAAATAAAAAAAGGATTACACAGATATAGTTACCAAAACCTGTGCAATCTCTTGAATAATTTTATCTGTATTAACAGTATTGCTCAAAAGCACCAATAAGGTTATCAGCAATCATTTGTGCTGGTCTGCCTTCAATTTGATGGCGCTCAATCATGTGTACTAACTTACCATCTTTAAATAATGCCATTGCTGGTGAAGATGGCGGATAAGGCATCATATAATTTCTAGCCTGATCTACTGCTTCTCTTTCCATTCCTGCAAAAACAGTAACCAATTTATCAGGATGTTTTTCATGCGCTGCTGCTGCTTTCGCTGCCGGGCGAGCATTTGCTGCTGCACAACCACAAACAGAATTTACAACAACTAAAACAGTCCCTTCACCTTTAATAGCTGCATCAACTTCTTGTGCATTTTTTAATTCTTCAAAACCAACGTTGGTTAATTCCTTACGCATTGGCTCAACTAAATATTCTGGATACATTTATCTTATGTTTTGATTTACAATATAATGTACAAAAATAACAAAATCGAATGGCATGCACCATTCGATTTATATTTTTAAGGTAAAATTAAAAAGCTGAAATTATTGTAAGCCTTTTAAGATTTCCTGCATTTTCTGTGGGTCGTTCATCATTCCAAAACCAAAAATAACAATGATTGCGATGTAGTAAAGCAATGAAATGATATTTAGCACTAAGCCTACAATGGCACAAATTCTACCGGCTTTTAAGTTTTTGAAAGAGCTTTCTGTATACATTGATGGGTTTAATTCATATAATGCTTTATCTTTTTTGCTTAGCACTAATGCAATTATCGCAGGAATTAAACCCAGGATACCGTAGCAGCAACAGAAGGCAATTGATAATATACCTAAAACCAGAACTATGGTTGCATTTGGTAAATTTTGAAAACCCATTCCTCCGCCAAACTGACCAAATGGTGGCTGCTGTTGAAACGGTGGAGGCGTTACTGGTGGTGTATTAATAGGTTGAAAAGATTGATTCTCTGGTTGGTTTTCCGGTTGATTTTGTTCTTCAGACATAATAGAGTTAACTTATGAGTTGATGGTTGTATATTTTGTAAATGTAATTGATTACAACAATTACTGCAATAGCAATAAATGTACTTTTGATGATTAAAGCACCGAATTTAAAATCGAATTTTAGATGGAATATGGTGTAAAAACCCAAAAAAACCATTAAGATGGTTGGAGGATATAACTTGAAAGATTCGATAAAATCACCCTGTAATAGCGCCATTCCCGAACGTTGCAAGCCACAACCCGGACAATCGAAACCAAACTGAGCTTTAAAAGGGCATGTGAATAAATGATGATTTAACCAGTTGAAAAAACCATTATGTTGCTGAGCCATTGAGTTCATTTAGGTCTAACTGTTTATCTTTCCAGGCCTTATATTTTTCTAAATCCTTTAAAACTTGCTTATAAACCAGGTTCAAAATAAATACATCATCTATGAAACCTAAAACCGGTATAAAATCGGGTACAATATCAATAGGAGATAAAAAATAAAGAATACCGCCCAATATTGAAATGATTGACCTTTTTGGAATTTCAGTATAATGGCCATTAACATAATCTTTAGCAATCGCGAAAAGTAAGAGCAATTTGCTCCACACGCCTTCCAAATCACCTTTATTGGTAACTGCTTTTCCTAATGCATCGTTTATGGTTTGTTTAGCCTTGCTTTTATTGTTTAATAAAACACTTGCCTTATTTTCCGATTTTTTAAAAAAATCTAATATCTTTTTTCTGTCTAATTTCATGGAGGTTATTTCAATGTAAAATGTAAAACGAAAAAAGTATAATTTTATTGAGATTTCATCATTTCCAGAATATCATCCACATACTTTCTTTCATTTGCAAGACGAGGAACCTTATGCTGACCGCCCAGTTTATTCTTCGCTTTTAACCAATTATAAAAAGTATTCGACGCTGCATTATGCACTTTCGGACGGCAGAGCGCCAAATCCTTAAATCGCTTTGCATCATAATCAGAGTTTATTTCACGTAAGGTATTATCCATTACATCTATAAACTTTTCTAAATCATCTGGTTGCTTATCAAATTCTATAATCCACTCATGTCCACCAGCCTTTTCGCCTTCAAAATAAATTGGCCCGGCGGTGTAATCTTTAATTTCAGCGCCTGTTACAGCACAAGCTTTAGTTAAGGCCTGTTCTGCATTATCAATAATCACCTCCTCACCAAAAGCGTTTATAAAATGTTTTGTTCGCCCTGTTATTTTAATACGATAAGGTTCCAGTGATGTAAACTGAACCGTATCTCCAATCATATAACGCCACAAACCGCCGTTTGTAGAAATTACAATAGCATAATTTTTATGTAACTCAACATCGCCCAACAAAAGTGCTGTCGGATTTTCTTCTCCAATATTTTCCATCGGGATAAATTCATAGAAAATACCATAATCCAACATCAAAAGCATTTCTTCCGAATTATCCTGATCCTGAATTCCGAAAAAACCTTCAGAAGCATTGTAGGTTTCCAGATAATACATATCCGGAGATGGAATAAGCTGCTTAAATTGCTCGCGGTACGGACCAAAATTTACCGCTCCGTGAACGTATAGTTCTAAATTTGGCCAAACCTCAAGCAAGTGTTTTTTACCCGTAAGTTCCAACACCTTTTTAGCTAACACGATTGTCCAGGTTGGCACACCAGAAATGCTGGTTACGTTCTCGTGGATGGTGGCTTCTGCCATTCTATCCATCTTCACTTCGTAATTATCCATCAAGGCGATAGACATATCCGGCGTACGATAAAATTCAGCCCAAATAGGTAAATTCTTAATCAGCACAGCTGATAAATCACCATAAAAGCAGTCTTCGTTTAATTGGTTAACCTGATGACTTCCACCCAAAACCAAACCTTTACCAGTAAACATTTGGTTATCGGGGCGATTATTGCAGTAAATAGACAGCATGTCTTTACCGCCTTTAAAATGGCATTCTTCCAAACTTTCTTCAGATACTGGAATGAATTTACTTCTATCACTCGTTGTACCAGATGATTTTGCAAACCATTTAATATCAGATGGCCATAAAATATTTTGCTCACCATTAAGCATCCGCTCGATGTAAGGCTTTAAAGTATCATAATTTTGAACAGGAACCCGCTCTTGAAATTGTTGAGGTGTTAAAATTGATTTGTAATCATAAAGCTTGCCCCATTCTGTATTTTCAGCGCTATCAATTAAGGTATGAAACCATTCTTGTTGCACATCATGCGGATATTTCATAAAAAGCTCAATCTGGTGGATTCGCTTTTTCATTAACCAAGTAAAAATAGAATTTACTATTGCCATGAGCTTTTCTTAAACATCAAAATTCTTACGTTTTAAAACAAAGTTAGAACCTAAATAAACCTTTCTAACCATTTCATTTTCGGCCAAAACCTCAGGTACACCCTGCTCTAAAATCTTACCTTCAAAAAGCAAATAAGCCCTATCGGTAATCGAAAGCGTTTCCTGAACATTGTGGTCGGTAATTAGAATACCAATATTTTTATGTTTTAGTTTTGCAACTATCGATTGAATTTCTTCAACCGCAATCGGATCTACGCCCGCAAATGGTTCATCAAGTAAAATAAAACTTGGGTTTGCAGCCAAAGCTCTCGCAATTTCGGTCCTTCTACGCTCGCCACCAGATAATAAATCGCCTCTGTTTTTGCGTACTTTATGCAAACTGAATTCATTAATTAATTCTTCCAGTTTATCTTTCTGCTCTTCCTTACTAAGTTTAGTCATTTCAAGTATAGAAAGGATATTATCTTCAACAGTTAGCTTTCTAAAAACTGATGCTTCCTGGGCTAAATAACCAATACCTTTTTGTGCCCGGCGATACATTGCATCTTCTGTAATATCCTCATCTTCAAGAAAAATCCTACCTTCATTGGGCTTTATTAAACCAACAATCATGTAGAATGATGTTGTTTTCCCTGCCCCGTTTGGCCCAAGCAAACCAACAATTTCACCCTGACTAACGTTAAATGAAACATCATTAACAACAGTTCGCTGTTTATATTTTTTAACAAGATGCTCAGCTCTTAATATCATTCTTTATTTAAATTTTTGATTTACGATTATCATAAATCCAAATCAACATTTTCAAATTATGCCATTCTGAATTTATTTCAGAATTTATTCAGCAATACAGGAAAAAAGAATTTGTTCTTTTATCCTTGCTTCTTATTCTATTGTCTTAATGCCTTTAATATTCAACTGCAAACGCTTTTTATCACGCCACACATTTTCTTCCAAAGTATAGCAAACCGAGAACGGAACATTTGGTTGTAAAAGTTTCTCAAATTCTGCTAAACCAAAAGCAATGCCTTCAAAAATACTCGAATTTTGTTGTTTTATATTAATTTTTAAATGATTTGCCCCAACAACAGTTGGATACTGAGCAAGGTAAACATTATGTGTTACAAAAATTGGCGCCATATTTTCTGGTCCGAACGGACCCATTTGTGCTAAAACGCGATAGAATTTCCCATCAATTTGAGCAAGCTCAATTTCTGCATCAATTTTTATCATGGGCGTTAAAAGCTCATCGGTTATGGATGCAGATACAATTTCTTCAAATTTATCAGCCAATGCTGCAACATTGCTTTCTTGCATAGTTAAGCCTGCGGCAAACTTATGGCCGCCATATTGATCTAATAAATCTGAACAACCACTCAAAGCTTCGTACAAATCAAAACCAACCACCGAACGGCAAGAACCTGCAACATGACCGTTTGATTTTGTAAGTACAATTGTTGGTCGGTAATATTTTTCGGTTAACCGGGATGCTACGATACCAATAACGCCTTTGTGCCAATTTTCGTTAAAAACAACAGTAGTTTTGCGATTAATTAAGATTTCACTATCGCCAATCAAAGCTAAAGCTTCGCGGGTAATATCCTGGTCGTAAGTTTTACGTTCGGTATTTTTTAAATTAATTGATTCGCTCTGCTCTAAAGAATTGCCATCAGCCTGGCACAGCAACATCGCTACGGCATGTTTTGCATGGTCTATTCTGCCCGCAGCATTTATCCGCGGACCTAATGTAAAAACCACATCAGTTATGGTATAATTTTCGGTTTTGCCAGAAACCTCCATCAAAGCCCTCAAACCTTCGCAAGGGTTTGAGTTTAGTTTCTGTAAACCATAATAAGCTAAAATTCTGTTTTCACCAACCACAGGAACAATATCGGCGGCAATGCTTACCATAACCAAATCCAGGTATTGCAAATAGGTTTCCTGTGGCAGTTCATACTGCTGAGCATAAGCCTGAGCGAGTTTAAAGCCGATTCCACAGCCAGCAAGTTCTTTAAATGGATATTCGCAATCACTTCTTTTCGGGTCTAAAACCGCCAAAGCTTTTGGTAATTCATCGCCTGGTAAATGGTGGTCGCAAATGATGAAATCAATACCTAAGTCATTTGCATAATCAATCTTATCAATTGATTTTATACCGCAATCTAAAGCAATAATTAGAGTAAAACCCTTTTCTTTAGCGTAATCAATTCCTGCTGTAGAAATACCATAACCTTCGAGGTATCTATCTGGTATGTAATATTCTATGTTGGAGGTTAATTGAGAGAAAAAGCTATAAGCGAGCGCTACAGAAGTGGTACCATCAACATCATAATCGCCATAAATTAAAATCTTCTCCTGATTATCAATGGCGACTTCAATTCTGGCCACAGCAACATCCATATCCTTCATTAAAAAAGGATTATGAAGGTGATCTAAATTTGGCCTGAAAAAATCTTTTGCTTCATCAAAACTGCAAATATTCCTTTGCACTAATATTTGCGCAAGTGAACGGTCTATATTTAATTCTTCAGCTATTTTATTAACAGTATCATCATTACAATCTGATGCTTTTACCCATCTTTTTTCCATTTATTCTTTCTCCGAACAGTAAATATACATTTTAATTGAATACTTAAACACAATGCCAAAACGAATGAAGAAATAGATTGTTAACTTTACAGCACATTAAAACTAATATATTTTGCAAGTTCATACTTTATTTGAAGGCACCTACTCTGTAGATGCTACGAAAAAATTTATTCCTTTTGATTCTGCTATTCATAATTTTAGAGATAGACCAGCATCTTTATTTATTAATGTACAGCCATTTTTGGTTGAGCTAAAAAACGACTTGATTTTATTTGATACCGGATTGGGTTTTAGTGATGACCATGGTGAATTAATTTTGCATAAAAATATTCGCAATGCAGGTTTCGACCCAACAGATGTAACTAAGGTTTTAATGTCGCACTTACATTATGATCATTCTGGTGGTATGATTCATAAAATTGGTGATAAAGCACAACTTAGCTTTCCGGATGCAGAATACGTGATTAATCGTGGCGAATGGGAAACTGCTTTTAGCAGCACATCATCCTCTTATCATACCGACATTTTTGAGGTTGTTCAAAGAAATGCGCAATTAAAATTTATTGAGGGTGATGGCAGCTTAGATGAAACAATTGCTTTTGAATTTACGGGTGCGCATTGTCCGAATCATCAGGTTTTTTTATTAACTGAAGGTAACCAGAAAGTATTTTTTGGCGGTGATGTTTTGCCAGAGCCGGGCGAATTAATTAAAAATTTTATTGCCAAATATGATTTCGATGGCCGCAGGGCGATGGAATTGCGCAAAGAATTTGGCAAAAGAGCAGCAGCAGAAAACTGGGAGTGTTTATTTTACCATAGCAAAGACCAAGCTACCGGTTTTGTAGATGAAGTTGAGGGTGGATTTAAGATAAGGTAGTGAAAAGTTCAAAGTGAAAAGTGAAAAGTTTAAAGTTTAAAGTTCGTAGTTGACTATTGAAATTTAAATATTCATGAATTATTTGCCAATATCCGTTGGCTAAGGCCAACGGCTAGGTAAATGCAAGTGCTAAATAATTTGAAAGCCTAAGGCTAACCAGATAGTTTCGTGATTTCATTGCCGTCAGTTTCAACTGACGGAAGAATGATAAGCAACCAAGGCTTCAGCACATTCTGCAATTTACAACCTTTGTTTCTTGCAGTTCTGTAAGTGATTAAACCCGATAGCAGCGAAAATACTTTTGTTAAACCTATAAGGTTTTTAAAACCTTATAGGTTTGAAAAAGATTGTAGCGAATAGCGGGAACAAACATTAAAATTAACTTCAAAACTGCTTTCAAAATATTTTAAAAAGCATATCGATATTTTTTTGGCGCATTAAGATTGCTTTGTACCTCGCAATAACGACACAAAAAAAGCGCCCAATAAATTGAGCGCTTTATATTTTTCCGAGACCTGGAGAACTATTTTTTAGCTACTAATTTAACAGCTAACTCGAAATTATCATCGATTGCTTTGTCGCCAATGCTATCGAAGAAAGATTTTGAACCGTAACGGATGTCATATTTAGTTCTATCAACAACGATTTTACCAGCTAAAGCAGATACTGTACCATCAGCATTAACAGAGATAGTTGCAGGGAAAGTTACCGGTTTAGTGATGCCTTTGATTGTTAAGTTACCTGTTACATTTGTACCAGCAACTTTAGTAATTACGAATGTTGAAGTTGGGAATTTAGCTACTCCGAAAAAATCATCAGCTTTTAAGTGGCCTTCTAATTTAGCGCTACCATCAGCATCTTTTATAGAGTTCATATCGATAGTGAAAGTTCCACCAGTTACTTTTTTACCATCAACGTTTAACGTTCCTGATTGTAAAGCGATAGTTCCGTTGTGAGAACCTGTAACTTTTTTCCCAACCCAGGTAATGGTTGATTTTGCTGCATCTACAGTGTAAGTTACTGGTTTAATAGTTGTAAAAGCTGATAATGACACAACTGCAACTAATAAAAAGATTGAAGAGATTTTTAATTTCATTTTCTGGTTTTTTAAAATTTGATACAAAGATATACTTAACATTGCTTGGTTGCTATTGATGTATGTTAAGTTTTTTAAAATTATATGATTTATTTAAAATCATTCTATTGACTGAAAAATATTGTGGAGGTTTAATTTGACGGCTTAAAAATGATTAGGAAAAGCAAATGCAGCAGCGTTGTTTAATGTTAGTCGGGCTTTCCATTAAATTCCCGATGAAAAATCGGGAGATATCATTTCAATCCCGTTTAGGCGGGCAATGCGGTGCTTCTATTTAGGATTTCAAAATGTCCAACCAATATTTCATTATATTAGTAAGCAAATAAATAAAAGAAATAATGAATCACAATGCAAAATCAATCCGCCCGTTTATTGGCGCTAAAGATTTCCAGATATCGAGGAACTTCTACCGCGATTTAGGTTTTGAAGAAGTGACTTTAGACAACCAAATGTCGGTTTTTAAGAGTGGCAATATGGCTTTTTATTTACAAAATGCCTACGTTAAAGATTGGATTGAAAATACCATGGTATTTATGGAAGTTGACGACATTAACCGCTTTCACGATGATTTGTCTGCTTTAGATTTAGATAAAAAATATAATGTTAAACCTTCACCCATCAAACATGAAGATTGGGGCAGCGAATGTTTCTTGCTAGACCCAGCCGGAAACTTATGGCATTTTGGAGTGTTTATTTAAATAGTTTCTGTTTTATACAATTATCCTTTCGGACTATTTTGCTATGAAATAGAGAAATCTTTGAACATAGGTTATCAGTACAAAGATTTCTCGGTTGCGCCTGAAATGAGGGGAAAAAAATCTGCAAGCTTTAAAAAAAATAAATTCTAAAACTTGCAGATGATTTATTTGTTTCTTGGAGACACGAACCAAGGCTTAATTATCTAAAATGAGATTGCTTCGTCGGCTGAAAAAGCCTTCTGGCAATGACGGATTGATATTGGGTCCAGCGATGGAAAGGGAAACCTTAAATCTTTTACCTTAAACCCTATACCTTCTACCCTAAACCCTAAGGCACTATTTCCTCCAAATAACTCTCAACCGGCGGACAAGCACAAATTAAAGACCTATCGCCATGGCTATCATTTACACGTCCAACTGATGGCCAGAACTTACGCTCTAACACATAAGGTAGCGGGAATGCAGCAGTTTGACGGCTATAAGCATGTTCCCATTCATTAGCGGTAATTACAGAAACAGTATGCGGTGCATTTTTTAAAGGATTATCTATTTTATCGAAAGTTAGGTTTTCAACCTGTTCAATTTCTTTTTTAATGGCAATTAAAGCATCACAGAAACGGTCTAACTCATGTTTAGGCTCAGATTCTGTAGGCTCAACCATTAAAGTACCTGCAACCGGGAATGAAACCGTTGGCGCATGGAAACCATAATCCATTAAACGCTTTGCAATATCGGTAACTTCAATTCCAAATGCTTTGAAAGAACGACAATCTAAAATCATCTCGTGTGCACAACGACCTTGAGCACCTGAATAAAGTACCGGATAATGTTGTTCTAAACGAGCTTTCATATAATTTGCATTCAAAATAGCATATTTTGTAGCATTGGTTAATCCTTCAGCGCCCATCATAGCGATGTATGCATGAGAAATAATCAGGATTGAAGCCGAACCCCAAGGTGCAGAAGAAACCGCAGAAATTGATTTTCCTTTGTCGATATCTACCACAGCGTGGCCAGGAAGATATGGAACCAAGTGCTTTGCAACACCAATCGGACCCATACCAGGACCACCACCACCGTGAGGAATACAGAAAGTTTTGTGCAAGTTTAAGTGGCAAACATCAGCACCGATATTAGCCGGACTTGTTAAACCAACCTGAGCATTCATATTTGCACCATCCATGTAAACTTGTCCGCCGTTAGCATGTATAGTTTCACAAATTTCGATAATGCTTTCTTCAAATACACCATGCGTTGATGGATAAGTAACCATCAAACATGATAAATTGTCTTTATGTAATTCTGCTTTCGCTTTTAAATCTTCAACATCGATGTTACCATTTTCTAAAGATTTAACAACAACAATTTTCATATCGGCCATTGCCGCAGAAGCAGGGTTTGTACCATGAGCAGATGCAGGAATTAAAGCTACGTTACGATGGAAATCGCCCCTATCCTGATGGTAAGCACGAATAACCATTAAACCAGCATACTCGCCCTGAGCACCAGCATTTGGCTGTAAACTCATTGCTGCAAAGCCTGTAATTTCACTTAACCATTTATCCAATTCATTAAAAACAGAATAATAACCTAAAACCTGGTCGGCAGGTGCAAACGGGTGTACGCGACCGAAGTGAGACCAGGTAACCGGAATCATTTCTGCCGTAGCGTTTAATTTCATTGTACAGCTTCCCAATGCAATCATAGAATGGCAAAGCGATAAATCTTTAGCCTCTAGTGATTTGATGTAACGCAACATTTCATGTTCTGAATGGTGCGAGTTAAAAATTGGGTGTGTTAAATATTCAGAAGTACGTTGTAAAGCTGATGGAATTACCGTTTCAACATTTTCTACAACTTCAACCTGGTCTGCCGCTACCGCTTTTACTTTAGCAAAGATTTTAGCGATTAAAGCTACATCTTCAAAGGTTGTGGTTTCATCAATTGAAATGGTTACAACATTCCCAACATAATTTAAGTTGATTTCGTTGTCTAAACATCCGGAGTGAATACCGCCTTTTAAATCGCCTAAATCGAAACGAATCGTATCAAAATAAGCAGCGTTTAATTGCTCGTAACCTAAGCTTTTTAATGTTGAGGCTAAGCTTATTGCCAAACCATGTGTACGTTCTGCAATGGCTTTTAAACCTTTCGGACCGTGATAAGCTGCATAAAAACCAGCCATAATAGCCAATAAAGCTTGTGCCGTACAAATGTTTGAAGTTGCTTTATCTCTACGAATGTGTTGCTCGCGGGTTTGCAAAGCCATACGTAAAGCGTAATCACCGTGGCTATCGATGGTTACACCAATAATACGACCAGGGATTGAACGCTTATATTCATCTTTAGTTGCAAAAAATGCTGCGTGAGGACCACCGAATCCCATCGGAATACCGAAGCGTTGTGTTGTACCAACCACAATATCTGCACCCCATTCGCCTGGAGGCGATAATAAGGTTAAGCTTAAAATATCTGCAGCAACTGTTAATTTAATGTTTTGGTTGTGCAGTTCTGAAGCAAAGTTCTTGTAATCGAAAACCTCACCATTACCAGCAGGATATTGAACAATTGCACCGAAAAAATCTTCTGTAGCAACGAAATCCAAATGGCTTCCAATAACCAGTTCAATTCCGTATGGATTTGCACGGGTTTTTAAAATATCTATCGTTTGCGGAAAAACCAATTCAGATACAAAATATTTCTTTGCAGCCTGGTTTTTACGCGTACTATATTGCATAAACATTGCTTCTGCCGCAGCTGTACCTTCATCTAAAAGAGATGCATTGGCAATTTCCATTCCAGTTAAATCGATAACCATCGTTTGGAAATTTAACAAAGCCTGTAAACGACCTTGAGCAATTTCAGCCTGGTAAGGTGTGTATTGCGTGTACCATCCCGGATTTTCAAAAACGTTACGCAAAATTACGCCTGGCGTAATCGTATCATAATAACCTTGACCAATAAAGCTTTTGAAAACCTTATTTAACAACGAAGTTTGTTTTAAAGCACCAAGATATTCAGTTTCTGATTTTGCAGCAGGCAAATTTAAAGGTTGTTTTAACCTAATTGCACCTGGCACTGTTTGTTCAATCAGCTCATCAATAGAATTTACCCCAACAGCTTGCAGCATTTCTGCTGTATCTGCCTCATTCGGCGCAATATGACGGTTTTGAAAATCTTCCTTGTAATGGATATTTAAGCTCATGCGTTATGAATAATAATTTGCGTGCAAAGGTAACGAAAAGGGCGTTGTATTTTGCTATATATAAGTGTAAAAAAGGTGTCTTATTTACGATTAAAAGCTACAAAAATTGTAGATTATAAACTTAGTGACACACTCAAACGTTTGTGTGCTTTATTGCTAAAAATTTAAATTATTTGGAAAGCGCTGCTTGTGTAAAAATTTAAGTTTGTTCCCGCCATTTGCTACAATCTTTTTCAAACCCATAAGGTTTTTAAAACCTTATGGGTTTAATCAAAAGTATTTCCGCGGCTGTCGGGTTTGGTAAAATAAACCCGCGCTAAAAAAGTCAGTTTAAACCCATTCAAAGTTTTATATCTTTGAAATATTAAACCTACATGAATTATGGGTCTTAATTTTATTAATAAACATGAACGTTTGACTAAGCCAAAGCATAAAATCTTCGTTCTACTTATTACCGGCCTAACATCCCGTACGTACGGGATTGGGGAAGCACAGTCAAAGCCAACTCACTGACTTTAAAACAAAAATTTTCAGCTGGCGTTTTTTGTTTCTTTTTGACGTCAAAAAGAAAAAAGCCCGTCCGGTCAGGACAAAACAACATGCTTAATTGATATTAGAATACAGTTTTAATACTACAAACGATTTTTTACACCCATAACTCACGTTAATCATTTAAGATTACATGCCAAACTCAAAAAATAATGTTGCTCTTTTAGTTCACGCCTGCGATCGTTATGAATTTTTATACAAAGGTTTCGACTATTCATTTTCTAAGAACTGGGATTTTAAAATTCCTTGCAACTATTATTTTGCTACGGAAATAAAAGATGCAGAAGTTAATGGCTTTACCAATATCAAATCTGGCAAAGGCGAATGGGCAGATAGACTTGCTAATTTACTCAAAAATATTGATGAGGATTATGTGCTCTATTTTCAGGAAGACATGTGGTTAAGTAAACCGGTAAATCCTAAATTCTTTACTGAATTATTCAAGTTAGCTACTATAAATAACTGGAAACAAGTAAAACTTCATAGTTCTGATGTTTATGTAACAAAAGAAACTGATAATTTTATTGAAGGATTTAATATTGCAGAGGTAGATAATAAGGCGTCAAATTTTTTAATGTCTCACCAAATTACCCTTTGGAAAAAAGATTTTCTATTGGCTCAACTTCACAAAAGAGAACATCCCTGGCGAAACGAAAGAAAAGGAACAAAACGTTTAAAAAAGCTTAACCCATTAATCCAGCATATAGATTATTTTGCAGAAAACGGAGCTGATGAAATTAACATAAATAAAAAACCGATAAAGCGAAGTGAATATTACGCAGTTTCTTTCAACAGCACCTTGAATTTCAATGCAGTTCGTTTTATCGAAGAGCTAAAATCTGGCAACAAATCAGAACAAGATTATGCGGCAGAACTGCAAAATCATTACGATAATGATTTAACCCATGACGGAAAACCAAAAGCAAAAAAAGTAGATTTATTTAAAAGATTTAAAACCTGGTTTTTGAATAAGTAAAAGTTTACTTCTGCACTTTCCAACCTTCATCCTTACTTAACTTCAATCTATAAGTTTTGGTTATGAAGTCGCTGTTTTCATTTGCGTTTTTATCAAAAGGAGCAAAAACTGTATTTACCTTTTTTAATGAAACAGTAACTTTGGCTGTACTTGAATTTACCTGAGAGAAATCAACTGGTTTTTCATCTGAAAGAACGTATTCCACAACTTTAACCGTAGCCTTATCATCATCTTGCTTTAAAACCAATGGACTTGCTTTTTCGGTTAACGTCACTCGATAAAGGAAACTGCTATCTTTCGATAAAAATTTTTTGTTCGCTTCTTTTAAGTTTAATGTTACCATTCCGGTACCTTCTAAAGTTTTGTATTTAGCTAAATCTTGTTTATCACTTTTGCTGCTAAATTTAATTTCTCCAAAATTAAACCGTGTTGTTTTGTATTCCGGGTTAGCAGTCAAGTAGTCTGTAATTACACTACCCGCTTCTTCCTGATTAATGGTGGTTTTGGTTTTACATCCGGCGAAGCCGATAATAAGAAAAGATAATATATAAAGGATATGTTTTTTCATGTTTTTGAATTTGCTTTTTAAAGGTATTTATTTTTAGGTTAACCGCAAAGAACGCTAAGTTTTTCGCAAAGAAAAAGAAGAGTTTAGGCTACATATTTTATCGCAGAGTGAACAGAGGCTTTACCGAATTCACAAATCTTGAATACTTAACTCAGTGTTCTCTGTGTTTTTCTTAGTGTGCTTTGTGGTTAAAAATTCAACACCCAGCTTTGTGTTCTTTGCGCACTTATCTATGCGAACTTTGCGGTTAATTATTAAACTAAGCAGGCCGTCTCAAATACTTCAAATTTGGAATTACCATTGCCGATAATATTACGAAAACGCCAACCCACCGCAAAAAAGAAACCTGCTCTTGTAACACAAAGCCAGCCATCATTACTGCTACGGGCAATTCTGCGGCACTTAAAATTGAGCTTAAAGCCGTACCAATTCTTGGAACACCTTCTGCATAAAATAATGGAGGGATAACGGTTCCGAAAACAGCTATAATCAAACCCCATTTCAATAAACTACCGCTTAAAGCGCCATTGAATAAAAATGTGGGCGGAAAAATGATAAAAATTAAAATGCAGGCGCCCGTAATCATTAAAGCACTTTTCTTTAGTGGAGGATATTCATTTCCAATTTTTCCACTCAGCATTAAGAAACCAGCATAGCAAACCGCCGCTAACAACCCAAAGCCAATTCCGGTTAAGCTTAAACTTTTAATACTCGTTTCTACCATACCGCTTGCTAATACTGTTCCGCCTAAAACCAGTAGAATTGCTATAAACTGTAATCCTGAAGGTTTCTTTTTAAAGATTAAGAATTCGAGTAAAATACTCATCCAAATAAACTGCATTAATAAAATAATGGCCACAGAGTTTGGAACAAGCTTAACGCATTGGTAGTAGAAAACACTAACAAGACCGGTACAAGTTCCAGCCAAAACCATTTGCCACCAAGGCGTTTTAGTCTCAATTGCTTTTGCTTTATATTTCCGGGTTTTGGTTTGAAAGAAAAAGAGTGTCCATAAAATAACGGCACCAAAAAAAGCCTGGGCGCCGGTTACATCGCCTAATGTGTAGCCTTCATGGTAAGCAAGTTTTACAAAAGTTGACAGGATGCCAAAACTACAGGCACCAAAAAAGACAAGGATAATTCCTTTTAACATGATATTTTTTAATTACGTCATTGCGAGGCACGAAGCAATCTTATCTTAAAAGGTTGCTTCGTGCCTCGCAATGACGACTTTATTATTTGCAGCTTATTACGCTAACTGTTGTAAATATTTTTGAATTGTTGTTTCCAAACCCAAATATAGCGCATCGCTAATCAGCGCATGGCCAATAGAAACCTCTAACAAACCAGGAATACTTTGGGCAAAGTAATGTAGGTTATGCAAATCCAAATCATGCCCTGCATTGATACCTAAACCCAAATGGTTGGCATATTTTGCCGCTGCGATGTAATTTACCACAGCTTTTTCTCTATCTGCGAAATAATTTTGAGCATAAGCCTCGGTGTATAATTCAATTCTGTCTGTTCCGGTTTCAGCAGCACCTTCAATCATTTCTACAACGGGGTCGACAAATATTGAAACGCGAATGCCTTCTTTCTGAAAAACAGCAACCATTTCTTTAAGATAATCTTTATGTTTTAGGGTGTCCCAACCATGGTTTGAAGTTATCTGACCTTCGGCATCTGGCACCAAAGTAACCTGAACAGGTTTATTGGCTAAAACCAAATCGACAAATTTATCTTCACGGCAGTTACCCTCGATATTAAATTCTGTTGAAATAACGGCTTTCAAATCATAAACATCCTGATAACGAATATGGCGTTCATCTGGACGCGGGTGTACAGTAATACCTTGCGCACCAAAACGCTCACAATCTAATGCAACTTTAACTAAATCAGGATTGTTGCCGCCACGACTGTTGCGTAAAGTAGCAATTTTGTTGATATTAACCGATAACTTTGTCATGCCGTAAAGATAAGGCTTTGCCTTTGTTTATCTCAAAGCTTAAATAAATTTGACTTTTTTTTGCTCATATTTGTTCAAATCGTCATGAATTTAAAGGATACAACATTATATAAAATTTTAATTGCAGCACTCGTAATTGTTAGCAGTTTTGCTCTTTTTAGTGGGGTTATGGAGCCAGATGGAGCACTTTATGCTTCGATGGCAAAAAACATAATTATTTATAAAGACTGGCTTAACCTATACGGCCGAGGAGCAGATTGGTTAGATAAGCCACATTTAACTTTTTGGATAGCAGCTGCTTCATTTAAACTTTTTGGCATCTCTGCATTCGCTTATAAATTACCTAACTTTTTATTCGGGTTGCTTGGCGTTTGGTATTTATATAAGCTGGCAAAAGATATTTATGATGAGAAAACGGGACTAATTAGCGCTTTAATTTTTCTGAGCGCCCTGCATATTGGCACATCAACTTTTGATGTAAGGGCAGAGATTTACATCACCACGTTTACACTGGCATCCATTTATCATTATTATAAAGCGCAACATTATTCTTTCTGGCATGTCGTAGCAGGTTCGTTTTTTGCAGCTTGCGCAATACTAATAAAAGGAATTTTTGTATTGATTCCCGTTTTTGCCGGCTTCATCATTTATTGGTTATTTACAAAACAGTATAAACAACTGTGGCAACCAAAATGGTGGATAGCAATTGTTTTAATCTTTGTATTCATTACGCCAGAATTATACTCCCTTTATACACAGTTCGATTTACATCCTGAGAAAGTTGTTTTTAACAGAACCGGCGTATCAGGTTTAAAATTTTTCTTTTGGGATAGCCAATTCGGGAGATTTTTTAACAACGGACCAATTAAAGGTAAAGGAGATATTTCTTTCTTTTTACACACAACTCTTTGGGCATTTTTACCTTGGTCGGTATTGCTTTATGCAGCAGTTGTAAATTTATTTAAAAAGAAAAACCGGGATAATCTGGCACCAGAAAGTATTATTATTTGGGCAAGTGCGGCAGTAACTTTTTTAATTTTTTCATTGTCGAAGTTCCAATTACCACACTATATTTTAATTGTTTTTCCTCAGTTTGCCATTATAACGGCTTTGTATTTGCAGAAGCTTGAAATAAAAGGTTTAAAGGGATTTCTGATTGTACAGAATGTTATTTATGCATTGGTTATCATATTACTTTCTGCGCTAGCATATTATTTCGGCTTTAATAATTATGTAATAGCAATAATCATGATAGCCATTATTTTTATTGTGGCTTTTATCATTTTTAAAGGATTTAAAGTAGAAACCATCATTGGCAGAAGTGTATTCCTTTTTATCGGTTTGATGGCATATTTATTTGTTTTCTTCTATCCTGCCCTTTTAAAATACCAATCTGGCAGTGAGGCCGGAACATGGTTAAAGAAAAATTACCCAACCGCTAAACCTGCAGTTTTAAATTATATAGATGCTTTTTCATTTGATTTTTATGCCCCAGGCGAAGTAAAATATTTGCGGAATTATGAAGATTTAAATCAATATAAGAACACGAAAGATTTAGTTTTATACGTTTCAGAAGTTGAGCTTCCTAAATTAAAAGCATCCTATAATGTTCAAGTTTTAAATTCTTTTGAATACTTTCATATTTCTAAATTAACGCCAAAATTCCTAAACAAAAACTCAAGAAACCGGGTGCTGGAGCACTTTTATTTGGTTAAAGTAAATTAGAATGGATTTAATCTTTCGCATCTTAAAGTTCGGTTTAACAGGTCTTTTAGGCATGGCTATAGATTTTGGCGCAACATGGTTGTGTAAGGAGAAACTAAAAATCAATAAATATATTGCCAATGCAGTTGGTTTTAGTTTGGCCGTAACAAATAATTATTTAATTAATAGAATTTGGACTTTCCAAAGCACAAACACACATTGGGGAACAGAATTTTTTAAATTCCTTGCCGTAAGCTTATTTGGATTAGTCTTAAATACCGTTATTATTTACTTTTTTCACCAGCGTAAAAACGGCATTAACTTTTACTTAGCTAAGTTTTTTGCAATAGTTCTGGTATTTATATGGAATTTTTTAGCAAACATGCTGTTCACTTTTAAGTAACATTTTTCCCAACATAATAGAACACCACAAGCCAAATCAAGCCTTTAATCAGGAAAAATAGAAAGCCTATTAGGCCAACCCTTTTAAACCATAACTTCAATTTCTCTTTATTCATGGTGATGATTGTAAAGATAAATGATTTAGAGTAGATTAGAAATATTTTAAATAAGGATTAATGGGCGTTTAGTGTAATGCTAAATAAAATTTATAATGATTTTTTAATTGGCAGTATTGTAATTTCTTCTGCTTTAAAACGGTTTTTTACAATCTCTCCGCTCACTTCTGCTTTGCTAACAGCATTACAAAAGCCATGTTCACCGTGTGCATCGCCGAAATCATCAATGTTTTTACCATCAACAAAGTAAGGTTTACCATCAATCCGGATTGCTAAATCGCAGCTTTTACCTTTCCCGCCTTGTGGGCTGGCAAGCATTTTGAATTGACATTCGCCGCAGGCGATATCTACAACTTGTTTTGTGATTACTTTTTTAGGAGATGTTTGAGTATTTGCGTTTAAACTAATTGCGCTAATAAATAAGGCGAGGGGCAAGCTTTTCATGTTGATTTTTTTTCAAATGTAGGTTTTAGCCGGCAAAAGAATTACTGTATTTTGTAAAATAAACCTGATGGAAACAAACACGGATCCCGATATTTCATCGGGAGAAGTAAAGTGTACAGCAGGGCTGAAATTGCCGAAGTATTACTGAACGTACCTTTTCAAAATATTCTTTTTTTTGCCACGGAAACACAGAAAACACGGAAGTTATTGTCCTTCGACAAGCTCAGGATGACAGGAAGATAAAAAAGGGATATGCAATTTGCACATCCCTTTTGACAACTCATAAATGAGATTGCTTCCCCGAACAGTCGGGGCAAGCCGTTCCTCGCAATGACGAGGAAGCGATTAATAACGATATTCGTCTGATTTAAACGGACCTTCTACCGGAACGCCGATATAATCAGCCTGGTGTTGATCTAAAACGTCTAATTCTACGCCTATTTTTTCTAAATGTAAACGAGCAACTTTCTCGTCTAAATACTTTGGTAAAACGTAAACTTTATTTTCGTATTTACCTGGGTTAGTCCAAAGTTCTAATTGCGCTAAAGTTTGGTTAGTAAATGAAGCACTCATTACAAAACTTGGGTGGCCGGTTGCACAACCTAAGTTTACTAAACGACCTTCGGCCAACAAGATGATATCTTTACCTTCGATAGTATATTTATCTACCTGAGGTTTGATTTCTACTTTGGTTGAACCGTATTTTTCGTTTAACCAGGCAACATCGATTTCGTTATCGAAGTGACCGATGTTACAAACGATAGCTTTATCTTTCATGGTTAAGAAATGCTCGCCACGAACGATATCACGGTTACCAGTTGTGGTTACAATAATGTCTGCTTCTTTAACGGCAGTAGCGAATTTTTTAACTTCGTAACCTTCCATTGCAGCTTGTAAAGCACAAATTGGGTCGATTTCAGTAACAATAACACGCACGCCTTGCGAGCTTAAAGATTCTGCTGAACCTTTACCCACATCGCCATAACCACAAACAACAGCAACTTTACCAGCCATCATTACGTCAGTTGCACGACGAATCGCATCAACTAATGATTCGCGACAACCGTATTTATTATCGAATTTAGATTTAGTTACAGAATCGTTAACGTTAATTGCAGGTAAGTGCAATGTTCCGTTTTTCATTCTTTCGTATAAACGGTGTACACCGGTTGTAGTTTCTTCTGATAAACCTTTGATTGCAGCAATTAGCTCAGGGTATTTATCAAAAACCATATTGGTTAAATCGCCACCATCATCTAAAATCATGTTTAATGGTTGCTGATCAGGACCAAAGTGTAAAGTTTGCTCAATACACCAGTCAAATTCTTCTTCGTTTAAGCCTTTCCAAGCGTAAACCTGAATTCCTGCAGCAGCAATTGCAGCAGCAGCGTGATCTTGTGTTGAGAAAATGTTACATGATGACCAGGTAACTTCTGCGCCTAAAGCCACTAAAGTTTCAATTAATACAGCCGTTTGGATAGTCATGTGCAGACAGCCTGCAATACGAGCACCCTTTAATGGTTGCGTTGGACCGAATTCTTTACGTAAACTCATTAAACCTGGCATTTCTGCTTCGGCTAATTCGATTTCTTTACGACCCCATTCTGCCAGTGAAATGTCCTTAACTTTGTAAGGAAGGTATGTTGTCTCTACTGATGACATAATTTATTGTTTTTAAATGTAATACAAAGTTACGGCATAGCTTTGTGAAAGCCAAATAATTGAAAGAACTAGCAGGTTTATAAAATGTAAAATCTAATGCCTATTATTAGAGTAACATTTCGTTCTCTATGAATAATTTCTACAAAGCATTAAATATTCTGGGCGTTATTTTCGCCAATTAGCTTTGCCAAAAGGCTGATTAAAATAATACTGTTATCTGGTTTATTTGTATCGTTAGGTGCAATTGCATTGGTTAGATAATCCTTTTAAAGCAAAGGCCTGTATATTCTAATTAAAATATTGATTTACAGTTTATTATTTCTTAAATTGATGTAACCAAATTAACCATTATGAAAACTGTAAAACATTTACTTGATACCAAGCAAGTTAGAATTATTTCTGTAAGTCCGAATAGCTCTGTTTTGGATGCATTAAAAGTAATGACTGATAAGAACATCAGCGCTGTACTTGTTATGGAAAATGAAACATTAGTTGGAATTTTTACAGAACGAGATTATGCCCGGAAAATCGTGCTGCAAGGCAAAGCATCGAAAGATACAGGTATAGATGAAGCCATGACTGCCAGCCCAATTACCATTTCTTTAAACGATACGATTGATAAATGCATGGAAATTATGACAGAAAAACACATTCGTCATTTACCAATAGTGATGAATAATGAGGTTAAAGGAATGATTTCTATAGGTGATTTGGTGAAATTTATTATCGCCGACCAACGCCAAACCATATCTCAGCTGGAAAGTTATATTAGTGGGTAGAGGATTTAGGTTTAGGTTTAGGTTTAGGTTTAGGTTTAGGGAAACTGGTTCGTGGTAATTATGTTTCGAAATACTGCACATAAAAACCATTGTAATCCCTAAACCTATCACATCAACCCCCTAAGAAAAAAAGTGATAACGCTGTAAAAAACTATTTCCAACGCCATTCGCCGGCAATGGTCAAAGGCTCTTTTAAATTTTGTGCTTCTAAAAACGCTCTTAATTCTTCTTCGCCTTGCACACCTACCGGAATTTTTGGCGTATTTGCTAAAGCGTAGGTTAACATTGTGCTGTAGCGAACCGTATTTTTTAACCCTTGTTCATCTACTAATTTAAAGCTATCGCCATCAGAGTGGTAAAACGGACCCGAGTTATTCGGCAATTTACCACCTGCACCGCCACCAGTTGGAATACCCTCTAACATAAAAGGCTGATGATCGCTATGTAAACCGGCACCTGCATTGAAAAGATTTTTAAAGCCTGAATCAATTTTTACAATATCTGCTCCCCAGGCAGTAAATAATTCTTTCATTTCTGCACGAGAAGTTGAAAAGCCTTTCGGGTCGTTTGTCATATCGTAGTTAAGCATAAACTTAACCTGGTTTAAGTTTTTATCTTTCTTAGCTTGCTCTACATAAGCTTTAGAACCTAACAAGCCTTGCTCCTCACCCATAAATAAAACAAATTCTACAGTACGCTTTGTTTTAAGATTCAGTTTTTTGAAAGTTCTTGCCATATCCATAATTGCAAAAGAACCAATGCCGTTATCAATTGCGCCAGTTGCTAAATCCCAACTATCTAAATGCCCGCCAACAACAATCTTATCCTTTGACATTTCGGTTCCTTTAAATGTTGCAATTACATTTCTTGCTTTAATTAAGCCAGAGAAATTTGTCATTTCAATATGCGCAACTTGTGCCTGGGTTTTTAGTTTCTCTTTCAATGCCAAACCATCTTCTAAACCGATACAAACTGCAGGTATAGTAATTAATTTGCCAGTAACCGATGCTGTACCAGTTAACAAAACGCCATTTTTAACAGTATTGATAATGATAACTCCGCTTGCACCGTATTTTGTTGCAATTGCGGTTTTTTCCGAGCGGTGCAAAGACTTTGTTCCTGCCGGAGAACCTGGTAAAACGCCCAAATAAATCAAAGCAATTTTACCTTTAAATTTGGCTGTATTGGCCTGGTAATCTACTTCCAAACCATTTCCTGCATCAACGATATCACCAGTAATATTTGCAGAAACCGGCGAATGTGCCAGTGTAACAGCTTTAACTTGTGATAGCGAATTTTTATCGGCACCAATTTCTACTTTAATTGTTTTCCGGCTCCAGCTTTCAACTTCAAATGGTTGAAACTTAACTTCGCAGCCATACGATTTTAGTAAATTGTAAGCATATTGCTCTGCCTTGGCACCGTTTTCAGAACCCGTTAAGCGATGACCGATGGTTTCGGTTTCATATCTTAAGGTTTGATATGCTTTTGAGTTTTGCTGTACTTCGGTATTTATTTTAGTAAACACTTCTCCAAATTTATCTTGTGCATTAGCAAACGATGCAGCACAAATCAGCGCAGCAGAAAAAAGGTATTTCATAAAAGTTTAGTTTTTGATGGTGTTAAAGTACAAATTTTAAGTGCAAAACTTTGGCTGTAACGTTTATTTTGCGCTCTACAACCAAAGCCATAAGCACAAAATTTGTTTTGTAAACCTGATTGAAGTGGAAATACTTTTTGTTTTCAGCGACATTGAATATGCTGTCATGCTGAGGCACGAAGCATCTGCAAACGATGAAACAGATGCTTCGTGCCTCTGCATGACAGAAGTTTAAAAAAGATTTAAACGGAAAGCAAGACGAACGATAAGTGAAATGTTGTTTTTGCTTTCCAAAAATTTTCCCATCTAAGAAATCTGAGAACATTTAAGGCTATTTGCCCTACACGAATATTATAAGTCTTTGATAGTATAGGCAAAAATCTAATTATTTCAACTTAGATGGACTTACATGTATAAGGTGGTCAAAAAACCATTATTTATGTTTTGCCTTCTTCGGGAAAACCAATGAGGCAACCACACTAATCACCAGAATACTCAGAATAACGATTAATGAATGTTCTGTAGTAAAACCCCATTTTTCTAAATAAACATGACCTAACATTTTCACACCGATAAAGGCTAAAAGGAATGCTAAACCAGTTTTTAAATAATGGAATTTATGGATAATATTTACCAAAAGGAAAAACATAGAACGCAAGCCCATTATGGCAAAAATATTCGAAAAGAATACAATGTAGGGGTCTTTTGTTACTGCAAAAATTGCCGGAATTGAATCGACCGCGAATAGCAAATCTGTAAATTCTACAATTAGCAAAACCAAAAACAATGGCGTAACCATACGCTTATGGTCAATTCTAACGAAGAAATTCTTTCCTTCATATTTAGGGTGAATTGCAAAAATCTTCGAGGCCCATTTTACTACGGGATGGTTTTCCGGGTCTATTTTGTCATCCTCATCCTTACTGAAAAACATTTTTATTCCAGTAAAAACTAAGAATGCACCGAAAATATATAAAATCCATGCGAACTTTGCAATTAAGGCCGCACCTACAAATATGAAGATGAAACGCATGATAATTGCGCCTAAAATCCCCCAAAACAATACGCGGTGATAGTATTTTTCTTCAACAGCAAAGGCAGAGAAAATAAGGACAATTACAAAAATATTATCAACAGATAAAGCATATTCTATAACGTATCCTGTTAAAAATTCTAATCCAAGGTTTTGCCGATAAACAGCCAAACTTTGTGGCAAATCATCAGGGATAATTTTTATGTGATGCTGGTGCTTGGTAATGATGTATTGCAATCGATTAAAATCTTCAATACCGTGCAACTGATGACCTTCGGTTAGCAACAAAAAATAAAAGCCAAGCGCAAGCCCAACCATTATCAAACTCATTATACCGGCTTGTTTTAAGCTTATAACATGTTCTTTCTTACTAAAAAGACCTAAATCAAGTGCCAGAATAAGCACAATAAACAGAAGGAAACCTAAACTGAAAAGTAATTCGTTACTCATTATTTTTTACGTTCTGTGGTATATAAAACGAGTTGTTCGAGTCCTGTTCTCGCTTCCCCGGCTTCAAATTGGTGTAATATATCAAAAGCTTCTTGCTGGTATTCGAGCATTTTTTGGTTGGCATAATAAACACCATCCTTTGCATTTACAAAATCTATAATTTCCTGAATTTTAACCGTATCATCCTGGTGGTTTTTTACCAGATTAATAATACGTTTCCGTTCAGATTTTTCGGCTTTGTTTAATGCATAAATTAAAGGTAGCGTTACTTTTTTCTCCTTAATATCAATACCTAATGGTTTTCCAACATCATCGGTACCAAAATCAAATGTATCATCTTTAATTTGAAAGGCAATTCCAACTTTTTCGCCAAACAAACGCATTCTTTCAATGGTAGCATCATCTGCCCCCGATGAAGCCGCTCCCGCAGCACAACAAGATGCAATTAACGAAGCCGTTTTTTGCCTGATAACATCAAAATATAAATCTTCAGAAATATCCATTCTGCGTACCTTTTCAACCTGCAACAGCTCACCCTCACTCATTTGCTTAACCGCTTCTGATACAATTTGTAACAATCGATGTTCATTATTGTTTACCGAAAGCAATAAGCCTTTTGCAAGTAAATAATCACCCACCAAAACCGCAATTTTATTTTTCCATAAAGCGTTTATAGAGAAAAAGCCACGGCGCTCATACGCATTATCCACAACATCATCATGCACCAAAGTTGCCGTATGTAAAAGCTCTACTAAAGCCGCCCCACGATGCGTAGATTCGGTAATTCCACCACAAAGTTTTGCAGCAAAAAAAACAAACATCGGGCGCATTTGCTTCCCTTTTTGCTTAACAATGTAATGTGTAATCCTGTCCAGCAACGGTGCATCGCTATGCATAGATTCCTTAAAGGTTTTTTCAAACGCTTTAATATCGGCTGCTATTGGTGTTTTTATCTGTTCGATTCCCGGCATTAAGTCGAAAAAATTTTGATTGCAAACTTAAGCTTATTTCCAATAAAAAGATAATGTATATTGCTAATAATAAGGATTTGGAAAACAAAGGAACTACAAATTACAATCTTTAGTCCTGCTCTTCGCTTTAGCCCTCGTAAAAAACTCGGGGCTGCCGCTGCTATCAGGTTTAGGCACAAAGTAAATACACAAAAAGCCTGGCAGTAAGGCTAAACAGCCTGGTTAGAATTATGCAAGTTTAACGAATGCAATTAATATACTATAGCGCAGTTTTATTTTTAGGAAACAGACTAAATAAAGTATTTTAGTGTTTTATGTAATTATGACCATTAAAAAGAAGCATTACTTTTTATTACTTTTTCTGCTTTTAAGCTTTGGCGCCAAAGCATCATCAATATTAATTTATATGGATGAAGACCAGAAAAACCACTTAAAAGCTTACGGAATTGCCTATTGGACCATTAGCAAACAGGTTGAGGTAGATTGGCTTTTAAATTATAGAGGCGGCAGTTTTCTAATAAAATACAATAAAACAGTAGAAGATGAATGTAAAATCAGGGGCGTTTCTTACGAAGTAGTTGCCGATGGAAAAGTTGTAAATCTGCTTAATGAAATCAGCGACCCATCTGTAAATATGGAAATGGTTAAACTAGAAAAAACTCCGAAAATAGCCGTGTATTCGCCAAAAAGCAAATTACCCTGGGATGATGCCGTAACGCTAGTTTTAACCTATGCCGAAATTCCTTATGATGTAATTTACGACGATGATATTTTACAGGATAAACTTAGCAAATACGATTGGCTGCATTTGCACCATGAAGATTTTACGGGCCAGTATGGCCGGTTTTGGTCATCTTTTCGCTTTGCCAATTGGTATCAGGAAGATGTTAAAAACCAGGAAGCTTTAGCAAAGCGATTGGGTTTTAAAAAAGTTTCGCAAATGAAACTCGCTGTTGCCAAACAGATTAAAGAATATTGCATTGGCGGAGGTTTTATGTTTGCCATGTGCTCTGGTACTGATAGTTTCGATATTGCCTTAGCTGCAGAAGGTGTAGATATTTGCGCAGCGATGTTTGATGGAGATGGGGCCGATCCAAACGCTCAATCTAAATTAGATTTTTCTAAAACACTTGCATTTCAAAACTTCAAGCTCGATAATAACCCAATGAATTATGAATTCTCGGATATAGATGCAACCAATGGCAGAGGTTTAAATGAAAGTAATGATTATTTCACACTTTTTGATTTTTCGGCAAAGTGGGATTTAGTACCAACTATGCTCACGCAAAACCATGATAAAGTTATTAAAGGCTTTATGGGACAAACAACTGCATTTAAAAAACGATTAATAAAAACCAGTGTTACCGTTTTGGGCGAAAATAAGGGCGCTGCAGAAGTACGTTACCTGCACGGAGAAGTTGGCAAAGGTCAGTTTACTTTTTATGGCGGGCACGATCCGGAAGATTACCAGCACGCTGTTGGCGACCCACCTACCGATTTAAATCTCCACCCAAATTCTGCGGGTTACAGATTAATCCTAAATAATGTACTTTTTCCTGCAGCAAAGAAAAAACCTCAAAAAACATAGAGTTAAATTTGTATTAGCAACGGTAAATTATTCTATAAAAGACTAAAAATCCACTTAACTATACACTCTTAATATTACTCTGTAAATTACTTCAGCCCTACCCTTAAATGATTTATTGTAAGAAAAACCTACTGTAAACCAATATTTTAATTAACAAAGCGGTAACATAAATAATACTTTGGCATAGCTTTTGGAATGATGGCGATAATTAACAACCGAAAATTAATTCGGAGAAAAATTTAAACAAGATTCTTTACCTAAAGAAAATATTATGAAAAAGTTATTATTAAGTGCTTCAGTGGTTTTATTAGCAACAGGTGCATTCGCACAAACAACAATGAGCGGTTCTGATGCTAGATTTGGTATTAAAGCGGGTGTTAACTTGGCTAGATTTCACGCTAGTGACTTTACCGGTAGTGAAGATTACAACAATACAATGAAAGATAACGTTGGTTTCAATGTTACGGCATTTGCAGATTTTGGTGTTGGAAACAATTTTTTCATCCAACCAGGTGTATCATTGCAAAATAAAGGTGCTAAATTTCAGGAAACAAGAACAGCAGCTGGTGTTACCAACACAACAACAAACAAAACAAGTTTAATGGCAATCGAAGTTCCAATAAACGCAGTTTTCAGAATCCCGACAGGTGATGCAGGTGCAGTACAAATTTCAGCTGGTCCGTATGTTGGATTTAACATTTCAGGTAAAAATAAATTTGAAACTGTTACAACTGGTGGTAATGCTGCAGGAACAATTTCAAATGAAAATGATTTAAAATTTGGTTCAACAACTGATAAAAACTACAGCTCAACAGAATTTGGAGCAAACCTTGGTTTAGCTTACCGCACTAACTCTGGATTTTTAGTAGGCGCTAACTATGGTTTAGGTTTATCAAACTTAATACCTAAAGATTCAAGATCTGGCGACGGTAAATTAACAAACCGTGTTTTAGGTTTTTCAGTAGGTTATTCTTTCTAAGAAAATATCTAAGTACAAAAAAAGCTCCCGAAAAATTTCGGGAGCTTTTTTTGTTTAATCGTAAAAATTCCAGGTTAAGCCGAATTTTAGCAAAGCATCTGGCATTGGGTATCGATTAACTGTATAATATCCTTTGGATAAAAAACCTTGATTAGCATAATCGTACTTAACAAAAATATTTGCTCTCTTCAAATTCGCTTTTAAATACACATCAACAACAGGTACGGATTTCAAAACTGTAGCTTCGCGGTCTATGTAAAATTGACTAATAGCAGGCGAATATAAATAATTTGCATAGCTGGTATTATATCTAACATCGAAACCAATATTTGTTTTAAGCACTTTAAAAAGATTCAAATCGAAAGAGAAACTATTGCAGGTGTAAAATTCTGGTGTTCTTAACACATCATTATTATCAGTTTTTTGATAAGCTAAATAGTTTTCAATTAAGAACTTTCCAAAACGCCATCTTTTGGCAACATCTAATCTAATTAAACTAATATCGGCACTTTCTTGAAGTGGCTTTACATTAATATCATTTAATCCCAATATCGTGGTTCCAAAATATAAATAGTTGCTGGTTAGAAAATATTTTGCACCCGCTTCTAAACCTAGTTTATCATTTATGTAACCAAAAGATAGGTTGGCAACTTTTGTATTTTTTAAATCTGAATTTATCCACTCAAAGTGATTACCATTATAACTGGTAAAAAGCTGTGATGGAGACTGATTTTGAAGATAAGCACCAAGTTCGATTCTTCCTATTGCCTTACCTAAACCAATTCTACTTTTCGCTTCATACAAAAAGTCACCTGCATTTCTGCCCTGAAAAATCTGGTTCACATCTAAGTTTAAATCTATATTGCTGGTAAAGCGATAGCTTAGCGCACCAATAACACTCAAATTTTGAAAACTAAAAGTTCTGTTTTCGTAAGTTACACCATCTCTTCTTGCGCCAAGTGATGTATAGTTGTAATAATCATGCTTTATGCCGGCATCAAGTTTTAATTCATTTTTTATTACAGTCGAATTTTTTGCCCTTAAAAAGAAACTGTATATAAATTCGTTTTTAACATGTTGCAAATGAGTAGAATCACTAGTGTAAATTGCATCTAAAGCGTTTACGCTGTTAATACCCAATTTACTGCTTTTGTCCAAAGCCTTTGGTATAACCAAATTATTATCCAGTTCATCTTTAAAAAAACCATAGCTATCATTATTGTACTCCAAAGTGTAAGTAACCTTATTGGTTGGTAAAACCGATGTATTGGTTGCTGTAGCGCTATCTATACGACCAACATAATAAGTTTGCCTTAAAAAGATTGTATTTTTTCGGTACAGATTTCGGGCAGATGTTAAATTGGTTGCTTCGGCCTTTCTATCAATTTTTACATAATCATCATTAAAAATCGTTTGCTCTGCTATTGAACCATTTTCATAAGCTCTTAAAGTATTAAAAATTGCAGAAGCCCACATGTTGTATCTTTTATTTGGCGATTGATACCAACTGAAAATGGCAATATTTAAATTATCTCCTCTTTGTCTACTGTAAAAACCACGGGAATCCATTCGGTTAAAATTGACGCCCATATTCCAGTTTTTTTTAATATTCTGACTGTGAATGGCTTTAAAATATTGCTCTTTTTGACCTGCACTAACCAAGTACAAGCTTGTAAATGGTGCTCTTGCCTGATAATAAATTATATCTTCAGGATTTAAAGCATAATAATCTAAAGAATGGAAACCCACATCAAAACCAATTCTTTTAGATGGCTCATAAAGTAAAGGTCGGGCTACCTGCCCAACGCTACCCGTTGTAATAGCCGGATGCCTTGGCTGTAAAAGTGGACTATAATTTTGAATATTATATGTAGAAGTATCTAATGGCAATAAAACAATACTGTCTCTGCTCATAGCCATTTTAGTATATTTTATAAACTTTGCCGTAAAAATGACAGAATCTTTTTCACCCTCTTCTTTTTTACGTAGCGAATCAAGTTCCTTATTATTACCAACATTAGTTTTTAAATCTTGCGCTTTTGCATCGTTTTTAACGATGAAAAACAAAATTGCCAAACATAGGAGAATAGCCTTGCGCATGTTACAATTCAGCAATTAGTTTGGTTAAGATTTCTGTCATTTTTGGTTCTGCTTTAGCAGCTGCTTCTAAAATTTCATCTAAATTAAATGGCTTTAATTCTTCAGGAAAACCCTCATCTGTTAATACAGAAATGGCAAAAACCGGCAAACCGGCATGGTTGGCAACGATAACTTCCGGAACGGTGCTCATACCAACTGCATCAGCGCCTATTAAACGCAAATATTTGTACTCCGCTTTGGTTTCCAGATTCGGACCAGAAACCGCAACATAAACACCTTTATGGCACTTAACATCTACGTTTTTAGCAATTTCTAAAGCTTTTGCAATTATAGTACGCTTGTAAGGCTCACTCATATCCGGAAAACGCGGACCAAGCGAACTTTCAATTAGACCACGTAATGGATTATCAGGCTGAAGATTGATGTGATCTTCAATAATCATTAAATCGCCCTTTTTAAATTCTGGATTTAAAGAACCCGCAGCATTGGAAACAATTAGATTTTCGATACCTAAACCTTTCATTACTCTTACCGGAAAGGTAATTTGCTGCATACTATAGCCCTCATAATAATGCAAACGACCTTGCATGGCTACAATCTTCTTCCCATTTAAGGTTCCAAATATTAGTTTGCCGCTATGAAATTCCAGTGTAGAAATTGGAAAGTTAGGGATGTTTGAATACATCAATTGATGCTCAACTTCGATATCTTTAACTAAACCACCCAAGCCAGTGCCTAAAATAATGCCTATCTCTGGTTTAAAATCCTGGGTTTTACGTTTTATATATTCAACTGTTTCTTCTATTGCTCTTAACATAGTTTAAAATAAGTTCATCAAAGGTAATCTTATCTTCTTCAAATAATTCAACCTCGATGGGTAAAAAATATACCGGTAAATTTACCAGTAAATCTTTAAACTCCGCAGATTTTAAACGCTTGCTATCCTTTTCTGTTGTGATAATGATTTTTTCTTTTTTTACTCCGGCTTCAAAAGCTGATTTAAATTTGCCAATATCAGCTTGCTTAAAAGCATAATGATCTGGAAATTCTTCGTGCTTAATGGTTTTAGAATACTTTTCGAGCTCTTCAATAAGTGGCGCTGGGTTTGCGATTCCGGTAAGTAAAAATATCTCGTGCTCTTTTATTGACTCCAAAGACCGGATTTCGGCACTGTATAAATGCTTTAAATCGCTATACTTTAAATAAGAGTGCAATACTTTTTGAGTTTCATCAGGTTGTAACTCATTAATTGAGGCTTGTTGCGCAACATGCAGAAGCGGCACTGGAGCCTTTGTTACTAACAAAACATCTGCCCGCTTTCTTGATGCAAAAACATCTCTTAAATTTCCTGCCGGAAGCAAGAACTGCAAAGTACCTAATTTTCTAAATTCAAAAAGTAAAATATTTAAGCCTGCCCTCACGCTACGATGTTGAAATGCATCATCCAAAATGATTAAATCATGCTTGTCTTTTAATTTTTCGATGCCTTTAACTCTGTTTTCACAAACGGCAACTGTTACATTATTAAACTTTTGAAAGTATTGTAATGGCTCATCTCCTATTGTTTCGGCAGTTGCACTTTCATCAGCAAGTATAAAGCCTTTTGTTGTTCTGCCATATCCGCGACTTAGAATTGCAATTTTATAATCAGCAAGTAACCTTACCAGATACTCTGTTGTAGGCGTTTTGCCAGAACCGCCCACAGCCAGATTACCTATGCATATTACCGGCAAATCGAATTTTACAGATGATAGGATGCCCCAGTCATATAGCTTTTTGCGTAATGTTATAGCTATACCGTAAATAAGTGAAAATGGCAGAAGTAAAAGGCGTAGATAGTTAAGTAGCATACTGTCGTGTTTTCAAAAATACGGATAATTTAAAATTTTAAAGCACATGTTGCCAATGCCTATTGAAACAACCTCATCAGAGCATTAATGTTTGTCAAAATTTTATGGTGGAGATATATAAATTTTTGATTAGCAGCTAAATTTTTAAAATCTAAATAAATCAAAAAGAAATAAAAATTATTAAACTATCCAAGTTAAACGGATTTATTACAATGATTTATCAAAATAATCTGCATAACTTTCATTAATTTTAAGAATACAAATTATCTACATTATGCTAAAATTAAATTTATTTGCAGGGCTGATTATACTCTCCTTATCAGCCTCTGCCCAAAGTGCCAAAGATTATAAATTTGGACACTATTATGATACCAATGGACAAAAAATTGATGGCTTTATTTATTGCCCTCCGTCTTTAAATTCTATTGTTTACAAAAGCGATAACGAAACAGAACAGAAAACGCTAAGTCTAGATAAAATACAATCCGTTGTATTATCTGGTGGTAAAGATAGCTTAGTGGTAAAATCTGAGAATAACAAGCCAAATAAGTTGTATTTAGCATCAGTTGCTGCTATTACCCCAACTACAAAGTTTTTTAGAAAATTTAATATATACACTATGGTAGGTTCGGCGAGTAGAAGCATGGGTTCAGCGCCAAGTATGCAAACATCTAACGGCAGAGCAAATTTTGCGAGTACAACTTCTTTTTCTAGTGGTGCTTCAACAACAGGTATTGATGAAACTTTTTTTTATGAAGATGGTAATACAACTTACGAACTTACCAAGAAGAATTATATTGATATTTTATCAAAAGCCTTTGCAGACAACACAGCACTTACAAAACAATTTCAATCAAAATATTTAGGATTTGATGATTTAGCAATGATTTTCAAAAAATACAATGATGATCAAGTTGCCAAATAACAAATAGAACTAAAATTCATTTAATAAAAAAGCAGGCAAATTGCCTGCTTTTTTGTTGTTGAGAGGTTATTTATTGATATCCTGGATTTTGACCAAACTCCGCTGCATTTAGCAAGGCGTTCAGTTCAGTTAAGGGTATTGGTCTTAATCTGTGAAATGCCTGCACTGCAGTAATATCTGGGTTGGCAGCCTTAATACGAGCTACAAACTGATCGCCGGTTAGTGTTCTTTTTAAATCGAACCATCTGATTTGTTCTCCGCAGAGTTCTCTTGCACGTTCATCTAAAATAAAATCTATACCACCACTTTGAACTGCAGCAGCCGTTGTTTGCATAGCTGCAGTTTGGTTTATAGGTGTTTTAACAGCAGCACGAGTGCGTAATACATTTAATTGTGTTGCCGCCGCACCATAATTTCCAATCTGAAATTCCGCTTCAGCGGATATTAAATACATTTCTGCTAAACGCATCACAATAACATCATTAAAACCTGGTTGAGAATTTGGAACGGTACGGTTATTATCTAAAAACTTCTTTAACGCTACAAAATCTGTTAACGATTTTATTGTACCGTTGGCATTGAATAAATCATCTCTATCTACAACCACATAAGGTTTGGTGGTTTTATCAGCCACTACATTTTTAGTAATTTGTAAAGAAAGGCCGGTTCCACTTACTACAGTTGCACCAACAACACTTGCAGCTTTACCATAAGTAGCAGCTTGTGCAGCCGTCCAGGTAAATGCTGTTGAGCCATTTGTTGTAGAGTTTGCCAACCAGTTTTCCTGGAAACTTGCCGCATAACGAGCATCTATCTGATCATTAAACAAATCTAAAAGAAAACGTGTAGGTTGCAAACGGCGTTGACCATCAAACCCGTACGGAATACTTTGAACCAAACCCGGTTTATTGCTGTACTGCGTTAAATACCATGCATGTAATCTGTTTGCATTACCGTCATAATCAATGGCCGTATTTGTAGAATTGCTGATGATGTAAAGCGCTTCTTTATTGTTTTTATTATTTGCGGGGTTCCAGAGTTCGGCCGGACTTGCCCATAAATCAGTACCAATTTCAGCCTTACGGGCGATAACTTCGTTTGCAGTGTTTCGGGCAAGCGTAAAATATTCTGTACGCTCTATACCGGTTGCGTAGTATGCTCTGGATAAATATGCTCTTGCTAAAAAACCAAGTGCGGCTTTTTTAGATGCACGACTATATTCTGCACCCCAGAAAGAAGAAACAGGTAAGTTCTCTGCTGCGAATTTTAAATCGCCAATGATTAAATCGTAAAAAGCACTTACCGAGCTACGAGTGGCAGTTAATTCTACTGTTGTTGTTTCCTGAGTACGTAGATTTATTCCACCCCATTGCTCTACTAGGTGCCAATAATAAAATCCACGAAGAAATCTTAATTCGCCCAAACGACGGTTTTTTTCTGCAGCGTCTGTAAAGCCTGCGCTTTCTATGCGATTGATTCCTGCGTTACAAAGATTAATTGCCCGATAAAACAACCTAAACAATGCTAACGAAGAGCTTGGTGTTGCACCGGATAAACCCTCATAGCGTGTAAGCTGATTTGCGTAATTTGCCTTGTTTGCATTGAACCATAAATCGGTTCCGCCTTCTGAAACTAATAAACCATCTTCCTTACCGTACCAGGCACGTTGCTCCTGGTAGGCACCATTCACTGCAGTTACAAACCCTTGTGGTGTTGTCCAGGTTGCATCAGCAGTTGCGCCACCTGGATTTACTTCATCTAAACGTTTTTCGCAAGAAACCAAACACGCTGATAAAAGTGTTGCGAACAATAATATATTCCTTTTCATGATAATTTCTTAAATGTTATAAATCTAAATTGAAACCAAATACAAACTGGCGGCTTAATGGTGATGATTCAGCACCGCCACGCTCTGGATCGTAATCTCTCAATAATTTATTTTTCGAGTAAGTGAATATGTTAGAGCCGGTAGCATAAGCACGTAGAGAACCGATTTTTAATTTATCAGTAATGCTTTTAGGCAATGTGTAGCCTAATTGTATATTTTTTATCTTGAAGAATGAACCATCAATATATAATAAAGATTGGTATTGATTTGGGTAAATACTTGATAAGCCATTACCTTGGCGAGGACGAGGAAAATCATTAGATGGATTGTTGATTGTCCAATAGTCGAAATTATCTGGTCCGTTGGCTACACCACCCGGATTGTATCTTCCAACAAATTCTGCTTTAACGGTTTGCCCATACCTTGCGATAAGGAAAATGCTTAAATCAAGATTCTTATATCTAAAATTATTTTGCAATCCTCCGTACCATTTTGGCTGTATTCCGCCAAGGATTTGTCTATCGTTTGCCGGATCTATAATGCCATCACCATTAACATCTTGTAATTTAATATCACCAAACCTAAAAGCTTGACCGGCTAAACTTAATGCGCCTGGATTTTCATCTAACTGCCAAATTCCCAGCTTTTTGTAAGTGTAAAATACTTTAACCTGAGAGCCGATAAAAAGCGAATTCTCTTCAGGATTATTTGAAGCTACAATATTTCTACCATCAATTAAGGCTGTAATTCTTTCTTTGTTGCGAGAAAACGTTGCCGTTGTGCTCCATGTAAAATCTTTGGTTTGAAAGTTAATAGTGGTTAAACTTGCGTTAATACCGCTGTTTAGGGTTGCGCCAATATTTTGTGTAATTGTACTTTGTCCGCTTGATAAAGGTAAACCTCTACTTAAAATAATATCAGATGTTTTAGTACGATACAATTCTAAGGAACCTGAAATACGATTATTAAATAAGCCAATATCTAATCCTGTATTTAAAGTGGTAGAACGTTCCCAGCCTAAATCAGGATTTGCGACCGAGCCGCTGAAACCGAATGCCGGAACCGGCACTTCGCCAAAGCCCATTGGTACAGTGCTGATTAAACTTTGTGAGCCATAGGGCGAAACACTTCCAGAATTACCGGCCGAACCATAACTTGCTCTGAGTTTTAAGTTACTAATCTGCTTCAGGCTTTTCATAAAATCTTCGCTGCTAATTACCCATCCAACAGAAGCTGATGCGAAATCATCCCATTTCCTACCTGGTGCAAGTACTGAAGCACCATCCCATCGCTGGGTAGCTTGAAATAAATATTTACCATTGTAGCTGTAATTCAATCGTCCGGCAAATGCTAATAAATCAAAACGAGTAAAGCCAGATGTTGTAACCCGACTTGAAGCTTCGGTACCGAAAAGATTGTTAAAACCTTGCGAAGGCAGCACTTGCCTGATTCCCGTTGCAGAGTTTACATCAGCATCGCTATGAATGTAACTTGATAATGCGGTAATGGTGAAATTATGTTTGTCTATCGATTTATTATACGTGATAACATTATCCCAGTTGTAATATCTTCCGTTATTATTAGTTAGTGAGGCTGATGCATATCTTACTGTATTTTGTGCATTCGAAAATTGGTCGTTAAAAACGCCTCTTCTGCTATTACTTAATACAGTACCGAAATTCATCCGATAGGTAAGCCCTTTTATTGGTGTAATTTCTGTAAAAGCAGTTGCATTTACTTCTGTTCCTAAATTTTCGTCAATGGCCGCACCTGGTCTTTCATCGGTAAGCGGACTAAGCGCTGTATTACCTGTTGCAAAACCCGCTAATGGAAATATGTTAATACTTCCATCTGCATTGTACGGTGTACCGAAGGGTAGAGCGGTTAAGGCTGCAGATAATGGATCTCGGCGGGCGTTGGTTTTACTATAAGATAACTGACCAGTTATGCCTGCTTTTAGCCAATTATTCACTTTGTGTTCAATATTATACCTGAAATTGTAACGGTTATAATCGTTGTTTTTTAATGCACCCTCTTCGTTAAAATAACCTAAAGAGAATAATGCTTTTGTGCTTTCTGAGCCACCACGTATAGAAACCGTATGACTTTGTTGCCTTCCATTTTGTATAGCTAAATCCATCCAATTTACTAGTGCACCCGCTTGAATAGCGGCCAGCTCGCCTGCTCCATTAAAAATTTGAGCATCAGTTTGGGTAATTACACCTGCATCGTTTCTAAAAGATTCTCTCCTAAGTGTTAAATAATCTTCGCCTTGGCGAGGTGTTGGAAAAGCAGTTTCGCCATTAATGCCATAGTAACCATTGTAAGAAATTTTTGGTTTGCCTGATGTGCCTTTTTTGGTTGTGATAATAACGACACCGTTTGCACCTTGAGAACCATAAATAGCTGTTGAAGATGCGTCTTGCAATACATCAATGGTTTCAATATCATTAGGATTGATGTTATTTATGCTTCCACCATTTTGAACCCCATCTATTACATATAAAGGAGATGGATTATTGGAAATAGAACGTGTACCTCTGATTTGTATATTTACACCTGCACCTGCACTACCACTGCTTCGGGTAATATCTACACCGGCAGCTCTACCCTGAATAGCCTCGATGGCATTATGAGTAGGTGCTTTAACAATATCAGCCGCTTTTACAGATGCTACTGCACCCGTTAAATCCCGCCTTTTAATTGTACCGAAACCAACTACAACAACCTCATCTAAATCATTGGCTTGCGAAGCCATATTAATTTTGATATTCTGGTCGGTTGGTTGAATAACGATTGACTGATCTGCGTAACCTACATATTTAATTAGTAAGGTGTAAGGCTTATCAGAAGAAACATCAATGGTAAACTTGCCATTAACATCACTAATTGCTTTGGCATTGGTACCAGAAACTGAAATGTTGGCGCCGGGAATGGTAGTTGTAGTACCCGATTCGTAAACTGTTCCGCTTAATTTTCGGGTTTGCGCTTGCGCAGTAAAAACTACCAGCAATAGCATGCATGCGAGATAAAGTCTGCTCATATTTATATTTGGTTTTAGGTTTGATCATTAAAATTAACGCATAAACGTTAATTTAACGATTATCAAATATAAATACAATATTCATTAGTGCACAAACAATTACCCGCTATTTTGAAGTATAATTAAAATGTGACAACAGATATGTAAACAGACTTTAAACTTTGATACTTAAGTATCAAGAAGTTAACTCCAAAACTTTGCTTCTGCTTTCGATTATATCATTAAATACAGATTCGCTGTCTATGTACTTATTTAAGAGGAAGATTTGATTTTCGGCTCGTGTTAAATTATGGCTTGGATAAGAGATTTTGTAGTATAAATCGCCAGATAAGAAATCCGTTAGAAAACGAATAGCCTGCATAAATATCATAAACTTGCCACTATAAATAAATAATTCCTTTTCAGATTTATTTAAGGTTTTTTCCATTTCTTCCATGTAGCCTTTATAAATTGCGGCAAACATTTCCGGTCGGATTTTAATATTTTCGAAATTAGTTTCTTCCTCATTTGATAAAGAAAGATAAGTTCTCATCATATCGCCAACATCACTTATAAAATAGCCCGGCATCACAGTATCCAAATCGATAACGCAGATACCACCACCAGTATTTTTGTTCAGTAAAACGTTATTAATTTTAGTATCATGATGGATAACTCTTACGGTTAATTCTTTTTTCTCTACTGCTTCATTAAAAATGTTTACAATGTTGAAGTGCCTTTCTATTTCTTTAATTGCCCATTCGGCCTCCTCCAGCCTTTGTTTGCTGGCAATATTAAGCGCTTTACGGTATTGCTTTACCCTGAAAGGTAAGTTATGGAAATCTTGGATGGAGATTTTTAGTTTATTGGGATTAAAAGCCTCGAGCATACGCGTAAACTTTCCAAATTGCTTTGCTGCATGGTAAGCTTGTTCAGGCTTTTCAACTTCATCAATGGTTAAAGAATTTACTACGTAAGGGAAAAGTCTATACGTTTCGCCATCAAGTTCTAAAATAGAATCGCCATTTTTGGCTATAATTGGCCCAACGAAAAAGTATTTTGGCGCTACACTATCCAGGTATTGTTTTATCATCAGCATATTATCCGAAATATCTTTAGGTGATGAAAAAACATGTGTATTTATTTTTTGAAGAATAAATTCTCCGTCAGGAGATGAAATTTTCCAAGTATGATTTATTAATCCACTCCCAAAAGGTTTATACTCAGCTTTGCTCGTATCTATTCCAAACCCTTCTAATACTTTTTCAATCATAAGATTTCGTAAATGCTATTGTTAATTTTGATGCTCGTGTTTTCAGATTTATCAATATGAACTTGCAGAATATTTTAAAATTCTACAAGTTCAAAATCGATTACCTAAACAATATAAAAAATGATTTTGCTTTTTATCTAAAAACCGCTATCATCTAACGCAAATGTGTTTTTTCTGTCTTTCCATTTACCTTTCGTAAAATCCGGAAATTTCTGCGGCATATTTCCTTCTTTTAGAGATTTTGTAGAAAGTGGCGTTATAACGCTCATGGTAACAGAATCGTAAACGTCAATCGGTGTTTGTTTTTTCTGTTTTACAGCCTGAATAAAACCATTAAATACAAACCAATCCATACCACCATGACCAGCACCAACAGCTTCAGCTTCGTGTTTTTTCCAAAGTGGATGATCATACTTTTCAAACCACTCTTTAACTGGCTCCCATGCGTGTGGTTTAGATTTACCTTCTATATGGATTGATTTATTTACATCCATCCATAATCCATTTGTACCTTGAACCCTAAAACCAAGAGAATATGGGCGTGGTAAATGTACATCGTGAGATAACATTACGGTTTCACCATTAGCACAGTTAATTAAAGTTGTGGTTACATCACCATTTTTATAATTAATTTTCGCGTTTGGATGACCTGGAGCTTTACTTTCAACATAATCTGCCAAGCCTTTGGCCTTTGAACTAAATGAAACCAGGTTTGTGAAACGGTTACCGCGATTAATGTCTGTATACTGCATAATCGGGCCAACGCCATGTGTTGGATATAAGTCTCCGTCCTGATCTATATTAAATTGCGTTCTCCATTGCGCTTCACTCAAAGCTTTTGGGCCGTACTCTACACCGCCACCATAATACTGTTTACCATTGTTAAAAAGTACTTCGCGTAAATCGTGTTGATATCCGCCTTCTAAATGAATCAATTCTCCAAAAATACCTTGTCTAACCATGTTCAATGCAGCCATAACATCTCTGCGATAGCAAACGTTTTCTAAAGTCATGTATGGCATACCGGTTTTTTCGGACGTGTTTACAATATCCCAATGCTCCTTTACGGTTAAACCGGCAATAACTTCACAGCCAACATACTTTCCGGCATTCATAGAATCTATGGCCTGGGCATGGTGAAACTGCCATGGTGTTGATATGATAACAGCATCAATATCCTTTCTGGCAATCATTTCTTTGTAGGCATCGGTACTACCAGTATATTCTTTAGCTGCAGGCCTTCCCTTTTTAGCGATAAACTCTCTGCAAATTTTAAGCGAGCTTTCCTGAGTATCACAAATGGCCACAATATCTACATCATCTCTTAAAGTTCCTTCAGAAATATGACTCATACCTCTGGCGCCAACGCCGATGTATGCTAATCTTACCTTTGCACCCTCAGATTTTGCGAATACAGTTCCGCTAGGTAAAATTGTTATGCCTGCTGCAGTTATTGCACTGTTTTTAATAAACGCTCTACGTTCCATTATTCTTTAGTTTATTTATAGGTGATTATTATTTTACTCCAAACAAATCAATTTCAGCTAAAAATTGTGTTCGGTGGTTCTTAATATTTTCTATTTGGTTAATTTAATAAATTGAAAAACTTGTAACTATTTTTTGGGAAGATTATTTAAATTAATTTCAGGTTTAACACCTGCTGTGGTTCTGGTAAATAATTGGTTAACGTCTACGTATTGGTCAAAGAAACCGCCATTTCTAAGGTAAAAGTTTCCATTATCTATTCCACCTGCATAATCCATTCTCTGCTTATTTTTTACGGTAGCATCACCGGTTAATTTGGCAACTTTTAGTTCGGTCCATACGCCGTCATTACTGCAAATCCATTGGTTATTAGTTAACATTTTTCTGCCCATGTAACCATTGGTATCGTAAAAATTTTCTAAAAAAGAATGTAGCCCGGTTAAGTAAGTATTTGTTAATGGTCTTTTCCACGTACACATAAAACGCCAATTGTTTGTTTCAGGATCAAAAAACCACGCCGAATAAAGTGTATTGCCAGCACCATCAGGCTTTGCCTGTGTTAAAAATTTATAGGTTTGTCCGGCCTTCCAATTATAAACAATATAACTTTGACCACCTGTGCCTTCACCACCAAACCTTTGTACGGTAACGCCTTCACCTTTAGAAGTTGCCTCAGTTACTCCGGTTGATGGGTCCCACACCGAGAATAAAATCCATCTATCATTAGCTTTGCTCTGAATACCAAAATATCCCTGACCAAAACCGTTTGCCATGAAATACGAACCCGGGGTATCTTCGCCAACCGGAACGGTAAGTTCATTATAAAACCATTCTACATTTGTGGAGGCTGGTATGGTATAAGCCAAATGCACCGAAGGACCTCTACGAGACCAGTAATAGTTTTCCGGGTCATTTGCAAAAATTAGATTTGAAGCCGTTGTACCGCCAATAATTAAATCAGATATTTCTGCAAAAGTGCTACCCGTTTTGGATAAACCTTGAATCTCTACTTTTACATATCCTGCTTCAACAACATTAATTTTGCCAACATAAACGTTTTTAATGTCTCTATTAGAAACAGTTATTTTATTGGCAGAACCATTTGCCTTAATACTAATTTGGCTAGTACCATCGGCAACTTTAAGCTTCAAACCTAATTTTATTTCTCCCGGCTGCTGCACTCTTACATAAACAACACAAATTGCCTTATCGCTTGTCCAATTTGCTAAGCCCGTTTTTTCAATTTTTTCATCGTTACCTTTAGTTTGAATAAAAGCATTACCACCAAAAGGCACTAAAATACCATCAATAGTTTCCTCAACATTTTTTATTGGAGATAGGTCTGCTGCATCTTTCTTCTTACAAGCTATTGTTATTATTGCGCAAGTAAGTACCATTAGGGTCACATACAACTTAACCAAACTTTTAAATTTTAACTTCTTCATAGAGATTTTCTTAACACTTTAACGTAACTATCTAATACTGAATACTGTACTTTCTATTCATTTCTCAGGTTTGATTATTGTAGGTTATTTTTTGGATAAACTGGGATGTGATATATAAGTAATTGTTTGGAACGATGTTGAATTCATTCCTTAACCTAAAAAAATTGATTCATAATATTTTTTGTTGAGTGGTTAGAATAACTGTTTTGACCAAGTTAAGCGGAAGAAACTAATGTTTAAAGTAAAAACTAAACGCAAACGTTTGATAAGACTTTAGCACAAAATGCGAAAATAACAGCGATTTTTTGACTGGTCCGATTATCCAATCATGGGATTACGAAAATCCAACATTATTAAATAATATTTCACGAATTATGATTTTTGTAAAGCAGGAATTAACATCGAGAGGAAAAGACCATATAATTAATGCTGCGCAAACGTTTGAGAAAATGATTTGCAAAAAGATATACTCATAGAAAACAAATGAATATTACACAGCACAGTGCTTTAAATATCAATTGAATGAGATTCTTATTGCTAAATATCTAGAAGAAAATTTTAGTTTTTTGAAGGATAAATTGTTTAGTTAACACGGATTATTTGCGTGAAAACCAAAGAAAATTCAGAATAAATCAAAAAAGTAAACTCTACTATTCTTCAGAATCGTTTTCCAGATTCTCTAATAAAAAACGAAGGAATAGCTCACGGTTGTTTTGAGTTTCTAAAGTATGGTCTATAATGGTCACAGAATCAGAAGCTTGACTTTTTATCATTGAATGATTTTCTGAATATGAAGTATTTAAAGTTGCCATAATCTATAAATTTTATAACTGTTTAACTTAAATAACCGCCAAATGTTTAATATTATTTCATTTTGCAAGTAACAATCATACGATGGAAAACTAAACCTTAAAAATTTTTGGGTTCAAAAACCGTAAGTTGTATATGTACGTATGTAAGCTTTAGAAAGGGTTAAGGCACAACTTACGATGAAAAAATTTTACTTCCTACTTTTCTTCACATTCCTAATTTCGCTTAGTGTAAGTGCCAGAGCTGCTTCACCTATATTTTTTAAAATTAAACAATCAAAAATTAAAGAAAATATAGACAAAGAAAAAATTGAATCAGCAGACGAGGAGAATCAAGAAAGCGGAAATTTAAAAACTACAGAATTTATTTTGACTCAGTTTAGCTGCGTTGTTTTTTTAAAAATAACTAAAAGCACTTTCACAAAATATAACATTTATTTACCCACGATATATTCAAAAGTGCCTAAGCAGCCTCCCAAAGGCAGTTTATTTTTCGAATAATTAACAGAATTCCTTAAATAGACTTTATTAAAATGCTTAAAATTAAAAACACAATCTTTGCGATACTATGCGTAGTATCCTTATCTGCAATGTTCTCATCTTGCAAAAAAGACAGAAACTTTAACGATCCGTTAACACCCGGACCCGACTTAAATTTCTATGCCTTAACTGCTGATAGTAAATTACTACTAATTAATGCGAATACGCCTTCAACTGTTACATCTCAAGTAAGTATTACTGGTTTACAAACTGGAGAGACTATTTTGGGCATTGATTTTAGACCATCGACCGGGCAATTATATGGCATTGGCAGCAGCAGCAGATTATACGTTATAGACCAGAAAACCGGTGTAGCAAGATCTATTTCAGCAGCACCTTTCAGCCCTGTATTAAGCGGAACATCTGTTGCGTTTGATTTTAACCCGACGGTAGATAGAATAAGACTTGTTACTTCAACAGGGCAAAATTTACGCCTGAATCCGGAAACCGGAACAGTTGCTGCTACCGATGGAACAATTAATGGAGTAACCAATGCAAAGGTAACTGCTGCCGCTTATACACAGAATAAAGCAGGCGCAACTACTACAGTTCTTTTCGATATTGATGTTGCTAATGATAAACTTCACAAGCAAGACCCACCAAATGATGGTAAACTTGTTGAAGTTGGAAGTTTAGGTTATGATGTGGAAGACGCAAGCGGATTTGATATCAATCCTGACGGAACATCAGCATTAGCTGCAATGTCGGTTGGTGGTACATCATCATTATTTATTATCGACACAAATACAGGTAAAGCCTCAAAAATTGGCAACTTTACGCAACAAATAACAGGCTTGGCTATCCCTACTGAAGCTGTTGCTTATGCAATTTCTGCAACAAATGATTTATTAATTTTTAATCATTTAGCTACAATGCCAACAATCATCGCGAAGCCAATTACTGGCATTCAGGCTGGCGAAACAATTTTAGGTATTGATATGCGCCCGGTTAATGGACAGATATACGCATTGGGAAGCACGAGTAGAATTTACACAATAAATGCTTCATCTGGAGTAGCTGCTGCAGTTACCGCAAGTCCGTTGAGTACACTTTTAGTTGGTACACAGTTTGGATTTGATTTTAACCCTACTGTAGACAGAATTAGAATTGTTAGCAACACTGGTCAAAATTTACGTTTTAACCCAGCTGATGGAACTGTAATTGTTGATGGAAATATTTCGCTTTCAACTGCAGCTGTAACAGGTTCAGCATATACAAATAATGTGGCTGCTGCAGCTTCAACAGTTTTATTCAATATTGATTCGACTGGCGATAGATTATATAAACAAGACCCACCAAATGCAGGTACTCTAGTAGATGTAGGTGCTTTAGGAGTTAATGTGGAAGCTTCAAACGGATTTGATATCGGTTCAACTTCGGGAATTGCTTATGGTCTTTTTACTGTAGGTACAACACAGAGAGTTTATACAGTTAACCTAACAACCGGAGCGGCTACTGCACTTGGAACAGTTTCTACAGCTTCAAGAGCCTTTACCGTTGGTTTAGGATTTTAATTTTTCCCTCTAAATATCAAAGCCCCGAAATTAATTTTTTGGGGCTTTATTTTTTACATCATCAGTTCATCCATAACTCCGAGTAGATAATCAATCTCGAAAGGTTTTTGAACAATTGCATCCGGACGGCTATTGGCATCATCAATATCTATAATTTCGCCAGAAATTAAAACAATCGGAATTTGCGCTGTTTCTTCATGGCTTTTTAAATAGTTACATACAATTCTACCATCAATATTACCAATCCAAATATCCAGCAAAATCAAATCGGGTTTAAAATCTTTAACTACCGTTTCTAAGTCTGTGATGTTTAAAAGACTTTTAAGTTCAAAATTTCTGTCTTTAAACAGAAGTGGAAATACGTCTTGTAAATCCTGGTCATCATCAACAATTAATATTTTCTTATTCATAGATAAATTTCGTCTACTCTTAAACGAAAAGAACCCGTTATGGTTTCAGGAAAATAATTGATTTTTAAGAAATATGAAGTTTTGAAGCCTTTAATAATTGTTCCTCTTGTATTTCTGGCTGATATGCCCAAGCCATATAGATTATTCTTAACCAAACAATAAAGAATGGAAGGCTTAGTACGGCTAATGAAATAGGATGTTTATGGGCCCAAACCGGAAATAATAATAACGGAAAATTACAACACAAAACCAGTAGCGATGGCAATAAAACCGTTCTAATTTGCTTGTCATTTTCAAAAACAAACCATAAACCTACACCCACAATTGAAATTATATAGGTACAATCTTCTGAACTCGTGCTAAACAAAACAGGGAAAAGCAAGGCCGAGGCTAATATTAAAAGCTGAAAGATTTTATCTTGAAATGAAGACCATTTTAAAAAAGGAATAAGAAAAATAAATGCTCCTGGCATTAAAAATCCCAAATTCGGAATATCGTAATCGTAAATTAAAGATCTAAAGAAGCCGATTATAGATATAGGAACAGAACCTTGAGTAGTATTGGTTAAATTTTTCTCTGCTAAAGTAATAAACCATTCCTGATAAGATTCGAAAATGGTTAATGGTGAAGAGAAGAACATAGGCAATATAAAAAACACTATCGACCACATTGCTAAATACAGAATAAATCTGGGTTTATTTTTTACGAAGAAGAAGAATGATAAGCCCAAAATTCCATAAAGTTTAATAAAGGAACCAAGTATGATAAGCATAGACGACCAAAAGCCTCTATTCTTGTTCAATTTTGTAAAACTTAATATTATAAAAGCGGCAGCTGTTGCATTAAACTGCTGATTTAACATGGACTCAATTAAACATGGAATGGCGATATAACCTATTAAAACTCTTTTATCAGTTTTGAGTGGTAATGTTTGCAATGCATAAAATAGCATTATGCAATTAAATACATTCCAAAAAATTAAACCGAGCCAATTAGGCAACAATGCAAATGGAGCAATAAACAAAGAAAATATTGGTCCGTAATGATTTACATCATCATGAAATTGAGGATATTGCCCATAAAATGATTGCCCATTTATAAGGTTTCTAAATACGTTTTCAAAAATTAAATAATTATTAAATCGATGAGTAATTAAAGAATTTATCGCAAAGAATAAAGCAATCGCAAGCCATAATATAAATATAATAACTTGCTTAGAAGTAGAAAAAGTTTTTCCTTTTCTAAGTATTTCAGGAAAGTTAATCATTAGTTAATCTCGTAATAAGGATGTTACAAAACAATAATAAATATAAGATTTACTAACTCCAAATATTTAAACAAAAAAGAACAAAAAGCATAATTAATCATACACTCTAACTCTTATATTGAATAAAACCTAAGCTTTTACATTGAATTTTTAATGATGGTCAATCCTATTTATACAAATGTTTAAATACTTATATTTGTGGTTCCAATCTTAAAATGAACCAAAATAAATCTGTCTTTTCTAAACTGAAAGAACTTTTAATGAATAAGCAATTTATCATAATTGTTTATTTGCTATTAGCTATAATCTCGGCTGTTAAGCAGTATAATCACAACACATTTAACAATTACCAGATTTACAAATACGTTTTCTTACATACAGTTGAAAGCAAAAATCTGTATGCCGAGTATCCTGAATATTTAGATAGCAACCATTATGGTCCGGTCTTTTCTCTTTTTGTAGCACCTTTTGCACTCTTTCCTGATGCAATTGGAACAGTTTTATGGAACATGGCAAGTGTGGGCATTTTGTTATGGGGAATTTTCAGTTTGCCCATAGCGTTAAGCCAAAGAAAAATTATCGCGTGGATTTGCGCACATGAAACATTAACGGCTTTATTTAGCTTTCAATTTAACATTGCGTTAACAGGTTTCATCTTATTAAGCTTTTCTTACACCATTAAAAGAAAAGAAATACAATCAGCATTTTTTATTGCGCTTGGTACAATGATAAAGCTTTATGGCATTGTAGGTTTGGCTTTTTTCTTTTTCAGCAAACATAAAATTAAATTTATATTGGCTGGTTTAGCTGCATTAATAGTACTTTTCGCATTACCGATGGCTATTTCATCACCTAAATTTATTTTGCAAACTTATGCAGATTGGTATAGTTCATTAATCCATAAAAATGATATCAACGCTTCTTTAACTTCGTTTCAGGATATATCGGTAATGGGTATGGCTCGTAGAATTTCCGGAAATGTTTCTTTAGAAAATACGCCGTTTTTGCTTGCTGGCATTATACTTTTTGCTTTACCATATACCCGAATAAAACAATATAAGCACTTAGCTTTTCAGCTTTTACTCCTTGCATCAACTTTAATTTTTACGGTTATATTCAGTAGTGGCTCCGAATCACCAACCTATATAATTGCTTTTGCGGGCGTTGCTGTTTGGTTTATTGTTCAAAAAAAACCCTTAAGCTTCTGGACTATTGCTTTATTTGTTTTTGCTTTTATATTAACTAGCTTATCGCCAACTGATATTTTTCCTCAACAGGTTAAAGAATTCATTCGTCTATATTCGCTTAAAGCTTTACCTTGCGTTCTCATTTGGTTAGCCATAATTTATCAAATGATGTTAGAAGATTTCACCTCATATTCTATTGCCGATAATGAATAAATTAGTTTCAATAGTCATTCCTGCATATAATGAAGCTGATAATATTTTCGTAATTGCCGAAAGCATTAAGCAGGTTTTTGAACCTATCCATTACGATTATGAAATTATTTTAGTTGATGATGGCAGCGCTGATAATACAATCGATAGAATAAAAGATTATGCATTGCAACATAGCAACATCTTTTTTCTTGAATTTTCTAGAAATTTTGGTCATCAATTAGCTGTAAAAGCGGGTATGGATCATGCTTATGGTGATTGTGTCATTTCTATGGATTGCGATATGCAGCATCCACCACAATTAATACCTGAAATGCTAAAAAAGTGGGAAGAAGGCTTCGAAGTTGTTTATACCATCCGCCAGGAAGATAAAAACCTTTCTAAAGGAAAAAGAAGTTCATCCAGTCTTTTTTACAAAACTTTAAACTGGCTTTCAGATATCGAACTGGAACCCGGCGCAGCCGATTTTAGATTACTCGATCAAAAAGTAGTAAACGTTTTCAGAAATTTTAATGAAAACGAACCTTTTTTAAGAGGCCTTGTAAAATGGTTAGGCTTTAAGCAATTTGCTATAAAATACAATCCGGCAGCACGTTTTTCTGGTCAAAGCAAATACACGTTTAAAAAGATGCTGAGGTTGGCGTTACACGGCGTAACTTCTTTCAGCATTAAACCATTATATACTGCCGTTTATTTAGGCTTCACCTTATCATTTGCTTCAGTATTATATATTCCCTATATAATTTATGCTTTCGTTAACAATGTTGAAGTTTCGGGTTGGGCATCGGTAATTATGACTATTGTATTTTTTGGAGGCTTACAATTAATTATTTTGGGCATCATCGGTATTTATGTAGGTAAAATGTTTATGCAAAGCAAAAACCGACCAAATTACATTGTCCGTTCAACAAATATTCCTGTAAAATAATGGTGCTTTTAAGTTTTGATATCGAAGAGTTTGATATGCCTTTCGAGTATAATCGGGAAATCTCATTTGCCGATCAGATTGCAATTTCAAAAGCAGGCACGCTAAAGATTTTGGATATTTTAGATAAGTACGAAGTGAAAGCAACATTTTTTTGCACGGTAACATTTGCAGAAAATATTCCCGAGGTAATCAGCAGGATTACAAAAAGCGGACACGAATTAGCTTCACATGGTTATTATCATTCTGATTTTAAGCCTGAACACCTATTACAATCCAAAATTAAGCTCGAAGAACTTTCTGGCAAAGAGATTACCGGTTATAGAATGGCCAGGATGATGCCTGTTGATGAAAAAGAAATTGAAAAGGCAGGCTATATTTATAATACATCTATAAATCCAACATATTTACCCGGAAGATATAATAACTTTAATATTTCCCGCACTTTTTTCACCAAAGAAAACGTACTTCAGATTCCAGCCTCGGTAAGTCCTGTTATTAGGTTTCCTTTATTCTGGTTATCCTTTCATAACCTTCCGTTAGCAATTTACAAGGCTCTATCAAGCTGGACTTATAAAAAAGACAAATACCTCAACATCTATTTCCATCCATGGGAATTTACAGATTTAGATGATTTTGAAAGATTCGGCTTCCCAGGTTACATAAGGAAAAATACCGGTGATAAAATGGTTACAAGAATGGAAAACTTAATCAGCTGGATGAACGTTAAAAAATATCCGTTCGGTACATTCCAGCAGTTTATCAAAACGATAACATAACCAATACTTTTTTACTTGTATGTTTCAGCTAATTTTAAGGCATTGTAAGCATTTACAATTCCACCACTTACACAAATATCGCTAAAGGGCACTCTCATATTTTCACCTCTTGCGTTTTTATATTTAACTTTTCGTATAACTTTAGTAACAGATTTCATAATAATTTCTCTTACCTGGTAGGGTTTTAAATCTGGATAATAACTTAAAATTAACGCTGACAAGCCAGAAACTACCGGCGATGCCATACTTGTTCCATCCAGGTCTTCATACTTATTATCCGGCACTGTCGAATTAATTAAAAATCCAGGGGCAAATACATCTACATTATATTTACCATAATTAGAAAAATCGGCCTTTAAGTTGTCGTCATCTTTATATGAGCTTGCACCAACTTCAATCCAATTACTGGCGTGCGGTAATTTAAATTTTGCAGTATCTACAGGAACGGGCTTAGCTAACGAGTTATTACTCAGCGGTGGTCTCATTCCCATACTATTATTCTGCATATTGGGTTTAGGAGGCGTAAAATCCGCTAATGTTGGCTTTTTGTGCAACTCCTTATATTCCGTGGCTTCTTTGCTTTCAAAATACTTATTGGGAAAATTTTCTTCTTCATCATTATTTTGATTATCATTCCCGGCCGCATGAACCAACAAAACACCTTTAGTTTCTGCATATTTAACGGCCTCATCTACAATCTTTTTATCCCAGCTATAGCTTTTACCGAAACTCATATTAATGACTTTAGCACCATTATCCACTGCGTAACGAATACCATTAGCAACATCTTTATCGCGTTCATCGCCAGTTGGAACAACTCTAATTGCCATGATACTAACATTATTTGCCACGCCCATTATTCCCACAGAATTGTTTCGGTTTCCTGAAATAATGCCTGCAACGTGGCTTCCATGCTGAGCATCGGGTCCTTTAACATCTTTGTTTCCGTAATCTCTTTGATTTGGATTCGAATAATCGTCACCAACCAACGTAGCACGCATATCGTACTTAGGATTAAGATTATACTTCAACATGGCATCGTATTGCTTGTATCCGTCCTTAATACTTTTATAAAATTTTTCAAAACTGCCATCTTCCCTAGAGCCTTTTCTAATGATAGTTTTAACCTGCTCTTCTACCTCATCATCAGCTTTATACTTCTCTACATCCTCCAATGTTGGAATTTTTTTATTATTCATAGTTGCAGCAGAATCCAGAACTTTATTTATGGCAATTAACACAGCAAATGTTTTGCTGGCATCTTCATATTTCTTACCAAAATCGCCAACCATTTTCTTATATAATCTATACTCTTCTTTTTGAGTACTATCTAAAGGTGTCAAATTCGTGGTCGATTGATATTTTGGAGTGTAAATTCGCAACAACCTTACCAATTCCAGATTATCGAATTCTAAATTTCCATTCTTCGAACCAATGAAATTCCAGCCATGTACATCATCAATATAGCCATTGCCATCATCATCAATACCATTACCAGGAATCTCTTTAGGATTAGTCCACAATACATCTTTTAAATCTTCGTGGGCGATGTCAATACCACCATCAATTACTGCTACAATAATTTTTTGTTTAGGTTTTTTGTCTTTAAGAATTTCTCTGTAAGCCTTCTCTGTACTGATACCAAAATAACCGCTTTCAATCAAATCTAAATTGAACCAGTTTTTGGGCAACTGAACATCTTTACTCTGGGCAAATAGTCCAAAATGGATAATAAATAAAACTAATAATGTTCCTAACCTTTTCAATTTCATACTCATAAAATCATACTTACGCAAAAATACAATAATAAGGTTTTATTATTTCGAGCTTAAAAAATTTAGCATAATTTAACATGATAGGCTTAATTATAACCTTGATATGAAATATCAAAAAAGATTTGGTTTTGAAAACGAAAGCTGGTTTTTCATCGGTCCATCCAGCCCTGCTGTTGTTCCAATCTTTTTGATGATTGGCAGCAGAGGTTTTAGAAAAACCTGCGCAACCAAAAAGGATTTCCACGTCATCAGGTTTAGCTGGCCTGGTCTGCTGCTTCGATGAACAGTTTCAACGCCAATACCAGATTAACAAATTCTTCGACATTGAAACCTTAGCTGTTCTCAGATGCCTTAGATAGTAAAACCATTTTGTTTTATCTAGGCAGTTCCAGCTAATCCTCTATTGCAGTAATGAATATAAAGCATCACCCATTTCCATAGGCAACCAGTGCTCTTCACTATCAAACTAAGATGCCCTCAGATGCCTTAGATGGTAAGGACCTTGGAATTATCTACACAATTCCTGCCCATCTGCTGACGTTATTCCGGCTCTTTTAGTACAGGGTTACTACTTTGAACTTTCAACTTTCAACTTTGAACTTTGAACTTTAGACTCACAAGTCCCATCGTTGTGCAAAAAAGCTTATAAACAAAGAAAGCCTTGCAACAATTGTTACAAGGCTCTTCTTTTAAGATTTGGCACCGACCTACTCTCCCACGTGTTACCGCAGTACCATTGGCTCTGGTGGGCTTAACTTCTCTG
>NZ_CAKLBO010000009.1:0-200842 GCF_920984695.1 Pedobacter sp. Leaf132
GGATGGTGGACTACAATTACCATCGACCACACCAGGCATTAAACTTCAAATCTCCTGTAGATTTATTGCAGGAAATTTGAGGACAAAATTATACTTTTGAATGGTCTGAAAAACAGGGGAGCTTACAGTACCTCCTGCGTTTGGGACATCAAAAGCATTCACTTGTGTTCCAATATCATCTACTCCAATACTAGATTCATTACCATTCCAATCGGTATGTCTAAAGCCAATGGTATGGCCAAGCTCATGGGCAACTACAGTGCTTATCTGAATGGAATTAAGACCATCATTTAGCATTTGTTGAGAATTAATTCTAACTAAAGAACCTGCACTTCCATTTAATGGGAATCGAGCACGTCCATAAGCGTTAAAAATCTCATTAACGATTAAAATATCATATGTTCCTCCAGAAACAATACTGAAAGAAATACCTGCTTGTGTTACACTATTCCAAATACCAATTGCATTATTTATTTCATTGGTTAAATTTACAATAGATGGATCTATAAAAACACGAACATTAATTCTATTATCAACGCTAACTAAATGCCCAGTGTATGATTGACTAACTTTTGAACTACCAGCATTTGGATCAGTACTCATTAACTTATCTTGTAAAATCATTGGGGCTTCTACTTTTAAGCTTTTATTTTCGGGTATTTTCATGTTTTTTGGAAACGATATATCACCCTGCACAACATACTCATTTCCAACATCTTTAATTGACGACTCAGAATAACCTAAACTTTTTATGTACATCAGTACATCCTTGTTTTCATCAATCACTTCTATGTTATTACTATCCTTTTTACACGAGATGATTGCTAATAGCATTAAGAAATAACATAGATTTTTAATTTTGTTTGCTTTTATAGTTTTTGATTTAGTTGCTAATTTATTTTTGAACAAAACACCTTATGTCCAATAAGTTAAACATAGCAAAAAGGAGTAAAAACAAAAAATGCCCTCGAAATTCGAGGGCATTTTTTTATAAGTAAATTCAAATCTATTTCAAATTCTTTGAAGCTTCGATAATTTCCTCTACAACAGCCGGATCTAAAAGCGTTGAGGTATCGCCTAAATTTGAAGTATCGCCTTCGGCTATTTTACGTAATATACGTCGCATAATTTTTCCTGAACGTGTTTTAGGTAAACCTGAAACGAACAATATTTTATCAGGTTTGGCAATAGCACCAATAACACGAGTTACGGTTTGCAGAATATCTTTTTTAGTTAATTCTGCTTCTCCATGCATTTCAGGGTTGATAACAAAAGCATAAATACCCTGACCTTTTACATCATGTGGATAGCCAACAACAGCGCTTTCTACAACACCAGCATGCATATTAATTGCATTTTCAACTTCGGCTGTTCCTATTCTATGTCCTGATACGTTTAAAACATCATCTACCCTACCCGTTATTCTATAATAACCATCCTTATCACGTAAACAGCCATCACCAGTAAAATAAAGATTCTCGTAAGTAGAAAAATAGGTTTGCTTGCAACGCTCATGGTCGCCATAGGTAGTTCTGAGCATTCCCGGCCAAGGAAATTTAATACAGAGATTTCCGCTTACATCATTACCTTCAATTTCCTTTCCATTTTCATCAACCAGAATCGGCTGAATCCCTGGCAAAGGTAAAGTTGCATAACTTGGTTTGGTTGGCGTAACGGTTGCAATAGGTGAAATCATAATTCCACCGGTTTCCGTTTGCCACCAGGTATCAACAATTGGCGCTTTGCTTTTTCCTATTTTTTCATCGAACCAATGCCAGGCTTCTTCATTAATTGGCTCACCAACCGAACCTAAAACTCTTATTGAGCTTAAATCTTTTCCATTCAAAGGCTCTTCACCAAAACTCATTAACGAGCGAATAGCGGTTGGAGCGGTATATAATGTATTCACTTTGTGTTTTTCTACAATATCCCAAAAGCGAGATGGACTTGGATAGGTTGGTATGCCTTCGAACAAAACAGAGGTTGCGCCTTGAGATAGCGGACCATAAACAATGTAAGAATGGCCTGTAATCCAACCAATATCAGCGGTGCAAAAATAAACTTCATTTGGCTGGTAATTAAAAACGTTGGTAAATGTGTATCCAGCGTAAACCATATATCCGCCGCAAGTATGCACTACACCTTTAGGCTTACCGGTTGAACCTGATGTATAAAGTATGAACAACATATCTTCAGCATCCATTTCTTCTGCCTCGCAAACATCATTTACGTGTTTAACCTCATCTTCCCACCAAACATCTCTACCTTTAAGCATCGAAACCGGTGTACGCACATGCGTTAAAACGATACATTTTTCTACCGTTGGACAGCCGATTAAAGCATCATCAATAACATCTTTAAGGGGAATCTGCTTATTCCCTCTATAAGCGCCATCGGCGGTAATTACCAGTTTACATTGCGAATCATTAATTCTATCGGCGATAGATTTAGCAGAAAAGCCACCAAAAATTACGGAGTGTACCGCACCAATTCTGGCACAAGCCAAAACAGCAATAGCCAACTCAGGTACCATTGGCATATAAATACAAATTCGGTCGCCTTTTTTGGCACCATTTCTTTTTAAAACATTAGCAAAACGGCATACTCGTTCGTGCAACATTTTATAGGTATAGGTTACAGATTCTTCTTCGGGATTATTTGGTTCCCAGATAATGGCAGGTTTATCACCATTGGTTGCTAAGTGCCTATCTAAACAATTTTCCGTGATATTTAATTTTGCGCCTTCAAACCATTTAATATTCGGTTCCTGAAAATTCCACGAAAGCACTTTATACCAGGGTTTTCGCCATTGAAAATTTTGTGCAACTTCGCCCCAAAATTGTTCGGGGTTTTCTACGCTCTTTTTATAATCTTCTTCGTATTGTTTAAAGGATGTAATTTGCATGCCGCTGTTTATATATTTGTTAGTATCGGCTAATTTACTGAATTTATAATAACGATAAATGCCGAAATCGTATCAAAATAGATTGCTTGGATGGATTAAAAAAATATATGAAAAATTTTAGCCACTCTCTTGCTGTTTTCAATTATTATTCAGATATTTGCACACTCTTAAAAAAATTAAGCGGACGATATTTAACAACTATATTTACAAGTCATGTCAAGAGTTTGTGATTTAACAGGAAAAAAGGCAATGGTAGGTAATAACGTTTCACACTCAAACGTTAAAACTAAGCGCAAATTTTATCCTAATTTGAAACTTCAGAAATTTTATATCCCTGAAGAAGACCGTTGGATTACGTTGAAAGTTTCTACTTCAGCGATTAAAACCATCAACAAAGTGGGTATCAACGAAGCAATTAACCGTTTCGTTAAAAAAGGATTTTTGTAAAAAACATTAACTGTTGAGATTAACAGTTTACAATTTATATTAAAATGGCAAAAAAAGGTAACAGAGTTCAGGTTATTTTAGAATGTACTGAGCATAAAGAAAGTGGCATGCCGGGTATGTCTAGATATATTTCTACCAAAAACCGTAAAAACACTACTGAGCGTTTAGAATTGAAAAAATTCAACCCGGTATTGAGAAAAGTAACCGTACATAAAGAGATAAAATAATTGATTGAAAGATTGATTGATTGACTGAATTTTTTATTCTATCATTTAAGCATTCTCTAACTCAATAATTAAAATTATAAGAACATGGCAAAGAAAGTAGTTGCAACCCTTAAAACAGGTACAGGTAAAGAATATTCGAAAGTTATTACAATGGTTAAATCACCAAAAACTGGTGCTTATTCATTCAAAGAACTTATCGTACACAACGAACACGTAAAAGATGCTATTGCATCTAAATAAGGTTAATATTTTTTAATATTGATAAAAATATTAAAGGCCGTTCCGTTTTAACCGGAAGGGCTTTTTTTGTTATATAAAATTTTAATATGGGTTTATTCGATTTTTTCAAAAAGAAAGAAACTGCACCTGAAGCTCAGGAAGCTTTAGACAAAGGTTTAGAAAAAACCAAAGATGGCTTTTTCAATAAAATAACTAAAGCTGTTGCAGGTAAATCTTCTGTTGATGATGAAGTGCTCGATAATCTAGAGGAAGTTTTAGTAACGTCTGATGTTGGCGTTAAAACCACCTTAAAGATTATTAGTAGAATTGAAGAACGCGTTGCCCGCGATAAGTACCTTTCTACATCTGAGCTTAATTATTTACTTCGCGATGAAATTCAATTATTGTTATCAGAAAACAATAGTAACGATTTTCGTCAGTTTGAATATGGCGACCATAAGCCTTATGTAATCATGGTTGTAGGGGTTAATGGTGTGGGTAAAACGACTACCATCGGCAAACTTGCACATAAGTTGAAAGAAGCCAATTTAAAAGTTGTTTTAGGTGCTGCAGATACATTTCGAGCTGCTGCAGTAGATCAGATTAAACTTTGGGGCGAAAGAGTTGGTGTGCGTGTTGTAGCGCAAGCCATGGGTTCTGACCCGGCTTCTGTAGCTTTCGATACACTGCAATCTGCAGTTGCCAATAATGAAGATGTTGTAATTATAGATACCGCTGGCCGTTTACATAATAAAATTGGCTTAATGAATGAGCTGGGTAAAATTAAGCAGGTAATGCAAAAAGTTGTGCCAAATGCTCCGCATGAAATTTTATTGGTTTTAGATGCTTCTACTGGTCAGAATGCGTTTGAACAATGTAAACAATTTACCGAAGCAACTGATGTTAATGCTTTAGCCATAACAAAATTAGATGGTACAGCTAAAGGTGGTGTTGTAATTGGTATTTCCGATCAGTTTAAAATACCTGTTAAATACATTGGTGTAGGCGAAAAAATTGGCGATTTACAACTCTTTGATAAGAAAGAATTTGTGAATAGCTTGTTCAAGTAATAACACATCAGTTATTTCGAGGCACGAAGCAACCTCGTAGAGTATTTAAAAGATTGCTTCGTGCCTCGCAATGACGAGTAGCGAACATAATTAGTAAAGATTAAGTGTAAAAGATGAATACCAAATTAGCAAAAAGTAAACCCGCAGTTAAACAACCTAAAATCAATGTGATTACGTTGGGTTGTTCTAAAAATATTTACGATTCAGAAGTATTGATGGGACAGTTACGTGGCAATAACCTAAATGTTATGCACGAATCTGATAATATGGGCAAAGATGATATCGTTGTTATCAACACTTGTGGGTTTATCGATAACGCAAAACAAGAATCTATCGACACGATTTTGCAGTTTAGTGAACTTAAAGAAGCCGGCAAAATTGGCAAAGTTGTGGTTACAGGTTGCTTATCAGAACGCTATAAACCAGAGTTAGAATCAGAAATTACGAATGTTGATGCTTTCTTTGGCACAAACGATTTACAAAACATTTTACATGAGCTTGGTGCCAATTACAAGCACGAGCTAATTGGCGAACGCTTATTAACTACACCTTCTCACTATGCATATTTTAAAATTGCAGAAGGCTGTAACCGTCCGTGCTCATTCTGCGCTATACCGCTTATGCGTGGTAAGCACATGAGTAAACCAATGGAAGAATTGGTGAACGAAGCGAAAATATTAGCTAAAAATGGCACAAAAGAATTAATCCTGATTGCTCAGGATTTAACCTATTACGGTTTAGATTTATACGGCGTTCGTAAGCTCGATGAATTAATGCGTCGTTTATCTGATGTTCAGGGTATAGAATGGATTCGTTTGCAATACGCTTATCCATCTGGTTTCCCTATGGAGATTTTAGATGTAATGAATGAGCGTGATAACATTTGCAAGTATCTTGATATGCCATTGCAGCACATTACTGATAATATGCTAAAATCGATGCGCAGAGGAACTACAAAACAAAAAACCATCGATTTAGTAAACCAAATTAGAGATAAAGTACCAAATATTGCCATGCGTACTACTTTAATTTGTGGTTATCCCGGCGAAACCCAATACGATTTTGAAGAAATGGCTGCTTGGGTAGAAGAAACTAAATTTGACCGTTTAGGCTGTTTTACTTATTCTCACGAAGAAAAAACACATGCACACACCTTAATTGATGATGTTCCGGATGAAGTAAAACAACAACGTGTTGATGACATTATGGAAATTCAGCAAGGCATTTCTTTCGAAATAAATCAGGAAAAAGTTGGCCAAACTTTTAAGGTATTAATTGATAAAAAAGAAGGCGATTTCTTTGTAGGCAGAACAGAATTTGATTCGCCTGAAGTTGATAACGAAGTGTTAATTGATGCAAGCACAGGTTACGCTGCAAACGGCAGCTTTGTGAATGTTAAAATAGATAGAGCTGAAGATTTCGATTTATACGGAACGATTGTTTAATAACTTTTAAAATAACTAAAACAAAAAAAACCGATAATTAATATCGGTTTTTTTTGTTTTCTTTTAGCTGTATTATGGTCTGATTTTAATCTGGCTAGGTTTTAACCAAATTTTTGCGCCTTTAGCGTTAACGTAGTATTTTTCGTTTTTCGAGTTAATGTAAACATTCGAACCATCTGGAGCCATTCTGCCTTTCCAGGTTTTATCTGTTACTTTTGCTTCACTTTTTACAGCTACCTCAGCAGTTTTATTGCCTACAGATTTTGCGCCTTTACCAATTGCTTTACCAGTTTTGTCTAAAGCTTTACCAACCTCAGTTTTTTTCTCTTGTGCCTGCGCACTAAAGGTTAAACCTCCAAATAATGCAAGCGTAAATAATCCTATTGCTAATTTCTTTTTCATAACCATTTAATTTTATTTGGATATTATAACAAGCGATTGGTGGTTTTGTTTTGCCATACAGCAGAGTTGTACGTTAAATAAACCTAATTGCAGCGTTATCCTATTTCGAAGTACAAACGCCAGGATAAAAGCTGACATTCATGAAATAGATATTAGCGGAAAGTAGGACAACAGTAACCCATAAGCCTTGAAATTGCTTTACAAATACTTGAAGCGCTAAACCTGTAATTCTTTTCAGCGTATCTTCCCGTGCTTTGCTATATCCTTTCGCTGCGCTACAGGGATGCCGCTTTGCCCGGGGCTAAAAACAAAATCTCTGCAAAAAACGAAAGTTTAATTAAGCTTTTCTGCCAATAGTTTCATTTCTACGGCAGGCGAACGGTTCTCGTACAAAATGCTGTGTACGGCTTTACAAATTGGCATATCTACATTGTAATCGTTGTTTTTGATGTGCATACATTTTGCAGCGTAATAGCCTTCGGCAATCATATTCATTTCCAACTGTGCAGATTTAACAGTGTAGCCTTTACCAACCATGTTACCAAAAGTTCTGTTTCGGCTAAACTGCGAGTAAGCGGTAACCAATAAATCGCCCAAATAGGCCGATTCTTTTATATCGCGGTCGATAGGATGAACGGCATCTACAAAACGCTTAATTTCTCGAATAGCGTTACTAATTAAAACCGCCTGAAAGTTATCTCCATAGCCAATTCCGTGGCAAATACCACTGGCTACGGCGTAAATATTTTTTAAAACCGCAGCATATTCGGTCCCGAAAATATCGTCAGATACGTTGGTTTTTATGTAGCGTGTATTTAAAAATGAAGCAAAAGTTAAGGCGTTATCAATATCTGTACAGGCAATTGTAAGGTAAGAAAGCTTTTCAAAAGCAACTTCTTCTGCATGGCATGGGCCGCTTACCACTAAAATATCATCGTAAGAAACGTTGTATTTCTGGTGCAAAAATTCACCAATAATCAGGTTATCTTCGGGCACAATACCTTTAATTGCCGAAACAATTTTTTTGCCTTTTAAATCATCAGCGGTAATATCTACCAAAGAATCTTTTAAAAAAGCAGCCGGCACGTTTAAAATAATAAAATCAGCGGCTTTAACTATGCACTTAATATCTGATGAAATGTTATCGGCGGGCAGCTTAATCTCCACCGAACTTAGGTAATGCGGATTGTGTTTAAATTTTTTAATGTTATCAATAGCATCTTTATTACGCATCCACCAAAAAATTTCTTTTTCGGTCAAATTATCTGAAAGCATTTTTACTATGGCGGTAGCCCAGCTTCCACCACCTATCATGGCTATTTTTGGTAACATCTGTTTAAAGAAAGTTAAAGGTAAAAGGTGTAAGGCTTAGTTTAAAAGCAAATGCTTTAAATCCTAAATCTTACACCTTAAGGCCGCAAGTTACTATTAATGGCAAATATTAAGGCAAAAAAAAATAAAAGGCCTAAGGTGTAGATGCATGTACGCAATCTAAACCTTAGGCCTTAAACCTTTCAAACTAAAAAATCTATTTTTTACCTTCTTTATTAAATAGTTGGTCTTTAGATGTTTTTTCTACAACCATTCCGTCTTTTAGTTTACCCTGAATAGCAGAATAAGGACCGGTAACAATCTCCTGACCATTTTTCACACCTGATTTAACGATGATAAACTGGTCGTTTTGAATACCTGTAGTAACTTCTGTTTGTTTAACTTTTTTGCTAGCTGCATCGTAAACATAAACGAATTGCTTAACGGTTTTATCCGTCAGTTTAGATTTTTGTTTATCGCTGTTCTCCTGATTATTTGCATCTCCGCTATCGCCAGATTTATTTTTATTATCGGTAAATACAGCCTGAATTGGCACTGATAAACCTTTTAATGATTCGCTTTCAATATCAACCGTAGCAGACATACCCGGACGGAAAATTGATTGTTGTTTGCCAGATAATTCTTCAGTAATTCTGATTTTTACAGAGAAGTTAGTTACCTGATCTACAGAAGTAGAAGTTGTTGTTCCAACTGCGGTTGAAGAACTTGCAATTTCAGTAACCTCACCTCTAAATTTTTTATCAGAGAAGGCATCTACTTCAATCGAAGCTTTATCTCCAACTTTTACACGGGTAATATCATTTTCGTTTACATCAACATTTACTTCCATTGATGATAAATTAGAAATACGCATAATTTCTGTACCTGCCATTTGCGATGTTCCTAAAATACGGTCGCCAAGCTCTATTGAAAGTTTAGAAACCACACCATCTACAGGTGCGTAAATTGTAGTTTTAGCAAGGTTTGCACCAGCTTCTTTAACATTTGCACCGGTTTGTTCCAATGTAAATTTAGCACCAACAACATTTTCTTTGGCACTTGCTAAGTTTGCTTTTGCTGTTAAATAAGCGGCTTTTGCTGCATCAAACTCAGAAGCAGAAATTACTTTTTTATTAAACAATTCTACATTACGTTTATAAGTAGCCTCTGCATTGGCAAAATTTGCCTGGTTTTGAATAAGCTGTTGTTGTGCTGCTGCTACACTCGCTTTTTGAGCATTGAAGGAAGCAACAGTTCTTTCATAACCCGATTGTAAAACATCCGGACGTACTTTACAAAGTAACTGGCCGGCTTTAACAATATCACCTTCCTTAACCTTTAGCTCTACAACCTCACCAGAAACTTCCGAACTCAGTTTAACTTCGGTTTCAGGTTGAATTTTACCGCTCGCTGTTACGGTTTCTACAACCGTTCTTTCTGCCGCTTTATCTGTAGTTATTTTCTCGGCCTTACTGCCGCCAATAACGCCAGCAAGCTTTAATCCGATTAAAACAACCAGGATAACGCCAATGGTAATTAGAATGTGTTTAAGTTTCATAATAATTTATTGTATTTCGTTTGTTTGTATTTAAAATTGTAGTGTTTATGCGTTAAAACGTGATTTGCTTGCCTAAATAATAATCAATTACTTTAGCTCTAAAAATTAAATCATATTTAGCTAAAATAAAATCAATTTCGGCTCTATTTCTGTTCGTTTGAGCAGTACTGTAATCTAGAGAATTTACTAAACCTTGTTCATAGCGTAAATCAACCGCATAAAATGCATCTTTTTGAGCAAGAAAAGCATTTTGAGTAGATGCATATCTGCTTTTTGCAGCCGTTAAATCTACAACAGCCTGGTTAATTACTTTAATTAAATTATTTTTTGCTAAAGCCTCATCAGTTTGGCGCTGCATTAAAGTAATTTTTGCTCTACGAACATTTGAACGAGTTGAAAAGCCATTAAAAATAGGGACTTGAATACCCATGTTTATAAACTTACCAAAGTTATCTGCCAACTGATCTGTTAAGCCCGAATTTGAACGGAATTGACTGGCATTAAACTGATAATAATATGCAGAGCCTAAACCTCCACCGAAAGTAATTTGAGGAAAATAGCTGCCTTTTGCAACATCAATGGCTTTTTCTGCGGCCTTTTTATAATCAATAGCCAATTTAATATCAGGAAAACTTTCCATTGCCTGTTTGTAAATATCATCAGGTACGTAAGAAGTTTTTACATTATCCACCTCGTTAACCAACGGAGGCTGAACCTTAAATGTCATTGGTGGCTGAATTTCCATTAACTGACCCAATGTTAAATACGACACCGCCAATTGATTTTCTGCATTAGTTAAATTTAATTCTGCAGTGGCCGCTTGAGATTTAGCCAAAGAAATATCTGCAATTGTTTTGCTGCCAGCATCTAATAAAATCTGTTCGCGTTTTAATGTAGCATTTGCAACCTCTAATTGTTGTTGTGTAGCTTTAACCTGGTCTTGATTATTTAAAACCTGAAGATAAGCCGTAACAACCTGCAAAATCAAATCATTTTTAACTTTATCTACATTAGTTTTACTGGCATCTAATAAAAATTTATTCTGTTTTATCTGATTGATTTTTGTACCACCACCAAAAAGCGAAACATTTGCATTGATATTTGGATTTAGGTTGTAGTTTTGTGTATTTTCAAATAAACCCGAAACCTGCTGACTCCTACCCCACTGCAACGATTGGTTAACACTTCCATTTACAGTTGGCAACAATGCATTTTTTGATTGAGTTAAATTTTCTTCGCTAATAGAAGCGCTAAAGGCAGCTTGTTTAATATTCAGGTTATTTTTCAGCGTCCTGTCAACAGCTTGCTCTATGGTAATAACTTCTTGAGCTTTAACTGCCTGGCTGAAACTTAAGGCTAACAATAATGCAGAACCGGTAATTAATTTATTTGTGGTAAACATCTTCATAATTAGTTTTTCAAATCTATATAAACAACTTTAATAATTTCAATCTATCAAGGCAATTATTACCTTTGAAAGCAATGTACCTTGTGAAATCGCCGCTTCTGCTTAAATGGTATTATCCATCATTATTATGGAATAAATCCCGAAAGGAAAAAGTTATTTATTTAACCTTTGACGATGGACCTATACCCAATGTTACAGATTTTGTATTAAAAACTTTAAAAGCATTTAATGCAAAAGCGACATTCTTTTGTATTGGTGATAATATTTCAAAGCATCCCGAAGTTTTTCAACGTGTAAAAAACGATGGCCATGCTATCGGAAACCACACTTTTAATCACCTAAAAGGATGGATTACCAACGATGAAACCTACATTCAAAACGCCTTAAAATGCCAGACTTTAACGCAAACAAATCTTTTTCGCCCACCTTACGGGAGGATTAAGAAAAGTCAAATCGCAAATCTCAAATCGCAAATCGCAAATCTTGAAATTGTGATGTGGGATGTTTTAAGTGGCGATTTTGACATTATACTTCACCCAGAAAAATGCTATCAAAATGTAATTAAACATACTCAAAACGGATCTATAATTGTATTTCACGATAGTTTAAAAGCTTTTGACAGATTAGAATATGCATTACCCAAAGTTTTAAGTTATTTCGCTGATAGAGGTTTCACTTTTTCAACGTTGTAGTTTTTAGCCATTGCTGTGCCATTTGTGGCAATGTCCCATAATTGGATTGTAGATGGAATTTTAAAGATAAACCTGAATTCTATACGTTCATAATTGAACATAACTGTTCGTAAATGAACAGTTCTCCGCTTAGAAAAAATGGCAACGCATTAATTTCAGTTATTTAGAACTATGATTGTTTTAAAGCAAAATTATGGTTAAACCTTCTTCGTTAAAGTGATATCATATTATACAATTTCCATTATTTAATCGCCTGCCTTATTTGCGTTTAAAGGTTGTTTTTGCTATTTTTGCTCTAATTCCAAAAACAGTATTTTTTGGCTAACCAACACAAATTAATTCACAAAAAAATAATTCTAAGCTAGGGCTGTTTGCATTTTTTGCATCGCTTAAAGCGAAAGGAATAAAATATATAAGATGAGTATTTATAACGATTATATCCAGGAGATTGAAGATAGAAAAACCCAAGGTCTTCACCCTAAACCAATTGATAGTGCCGAATTATTAAGTGAAATAATTGACCAAATCAAAAATGTAAACAACTTTAACAGAGCAGATGCTGTTAATTTTTTCATATACAATACCTTGCCGGGTACAACTGGTGCAGCTGGCGTAAAAGCCGAATTTTTAAAAGAAATTATTTTAGGTGGAGCTGTTGTTCCGGAAATCACGCCTGATTTCGCTTTCGAATTGCTATCGCACATGAAAGGCGGTCCGTCTATCAAAGTTTTATTGGATATCGCTTTAGCAGATAATGGCGATAAGGCTAAAAAAGCTGCAGAAGTGTTAAAGACACAGGTTTACCTATACGATGCAGATACCGACCGTTTGAAGGAAGCATACACTAATGGTAATGAAATTGCGAAGGAAATATTAGAAAGTTATGCGAAAGCCGAATTTTTCACCAAGCTTCCAGAAATTGCTGAGGAAATTAAAGTGGTAACCTTTATTGCCGGTATTGGCGATATTTCTACCGATTTATTATCTCCTGGTAATCAGGCGCACTCCCGTTCTGACCGCGAGTTACATGGTAAATGTATGATTACACCAGAAGCTCAGGCACAAATTAAGGCTTTACAAGCTCAGCATCCAAATAAAAGTGTGATGCTTGTAGCAGAAAAAGGTACTATGGGCGTTGGTTCTTCTCGTATGTCGGGTGTAAATAACGTTGCTCTTTGGACAGGAAAACGCTCAAGCCCCTATGTTCCATTTGTAAATATTGCGCCAATTATTGGTGGTACAAATGGTATTTCGCCAATTTTTTTAACAACTGTTGATGTTACTGGCGGTATTGGTATCGACCTTAAAAATTGGGTTAAGAAAACGGATGAGAACGGAAACGTTATCCGTAATGAAAATAACGAACCTATTTTAGAAGAAGTTTATTCAGTTGAAACCGGTACGGTACTGACCATTAACACGAGAACAAAAAAATTATACAATGGCGAGCAAGAGCTTATTGATATTTCAAAGGCTTTAACTCCACAAAAATTGGAATTTATAAAAGCTGGTGGTTCTTATGCCATCGTGTTTGGTAAAAAAATCCAAACTTTTGCTGCCAGAGTTTTAGGTGTTGAAGCGCCTTTAGTTTATGCTCCTGCAAAAGAAGTATCTATCGAAGGCCAGGGTTTAACCGCTGTAGAAAAAATTTTTAATAGAAATGCTGTTGGTTTAACGCAAGGTAAAGTGCTACATGCCGGTTCAGACGTTCGCGTAGAAGTAAACATTGTAGGCTCTCAGGATACTACCGGTTTAATGACTGCCCAGGAGTTAGAGGCCATGGCAGCCACAGTTATTTCTCCAATTGTGGATGGTGCATATCAATCTGGTTGCCATACTGCTTCAGTTTGGGATAAAAAAGCACAGGCCAATATCCCTAAATTAATGAAATTTATGAACGAGTTTGGTGTAATTACCGCTCGCGACCCGAAAGGCGAATATCATGCAATGACGGATGTAATCCACAAAGTGCTTAATGATATTACGATTGATGAATGGGCAATCATCATTGGTGGTGACTCGCACACGCGTATGTCTAAAGGTGTAGCTTTCGGAGCAGATTCTGGAACTGTGGCTTTAGCATTAGCCACAGGCGAAGCTTCCATGCCAATTCCTGAATCTGTAAAAGTTACTTTCAAGGGCGAAATGCAAGCACACATGGATTTCCGTGATGTTGTTCATGCTACACAACTGCAAATGTTACAGCAATTTGATGGTGAGAACGTATTCCAGGGCCGCATTATTGAAGTACATATTGGCACTTTATTAGCCGACCAGGCATTTACATTTACAGATTGGACCGCAGAGATGAAGGCAAAAGCCTCTATCTGTATTTCTCAGGATGATACATTAATTCAGTCGTTAGAAATTGCGAAAAACCGCATTCAGATAATGATTGATAAAGGTATGGACAACCATAACCAGGTTCTTCAAGGTTTAATCAATAAAGCAAACAAACGTATCGAAGAAATTAAAACTGGCATTAAACCAGCTTTAATGCCTGATGATAACGCAAAATATTATGCTGAAGTAGTTATCGATTTAGACATCATTAACGAGCCAATGATTGCAGATCCGGATGTAAATAATGCGGATGTTTCTAAACGCTACACACACGATACCATCAGAGATTTAACTTTTTACGGTGGCGATAAAAAAGTTGATTTAGGTTTTGTTGGTTCTTGTATGGTACATAAAGACGACCTGAAAATTGTTTCTCAAATGTTGAAAAACGTTGAAAACCAAACCGGTAGTGTATCATTTAAAGCACCGCTTGTTGTGGCCGCTCCTACCTATAATATTATTGATGAACTAAAAGCCGAAGGCGATTGGGAATATTTACAAAAATATTCGGGTTTTGAATTTAGCGATGCTTTACCAAAAAGTGCTGCCCGTACCGAATACGAAAACATTATGTACTTAGAGCGCCCTGGTTGTAACCTTTGTATGGGTAACCAGGAAAAAGCAGCCAAAGGCGATACTGTAATGGCTACATCAACACGTTTGTTTCAAGGGCGTGTAGTAGAAGATAGAGATGGCAAAAAAGGAGAATCGTTACTGGCTTCAACGCCTGTTGTTGTTTTATCTGCTATTTTGGGTCGCATTCCAAGTATAGAAGAATATAAAATGGCTGTAGAAGGCATCAATTTAACCAAGTTTACCCCAATTTCTACAAAACAATAAGAACAAAAAAACATATCATTTGTTAATCAATTGAAAAGGCTATCCGAGGTATCAGGTAGCCTTTTCATTTATTAATATTTTCATAGAATGATTTTAAATAGCGAATTATGACAAATTTCAAAAATAAGTCTATTTAAAATTGTTTACTTTAGAAAGTAACCTTATTCAACATCATTTAAAAAAATAAAATATGGCTTTTGATATAGACATGATTAAAAAGGTTTATGCAAACTTTCCTGGCCGCGTAGAAGCAGCCCGTAAAGTTGTCGGCAGACCTTTAACATTATCAGAAAAGATATTATATGCTCACCTTTGGGCCGAAGAACCTAAAAAAGCATTTTCTCGCGGATCTGATTATGTTGATTTCGCTCCAGACCGTGTAGCGATGCAAGACGCAACCGCTCAAATGGCTTTACTGCAGTTTATGCAGGCAGGCAGACCAAAAGTTGCCGTGCCTTCTACAGTTCATTGCGATCACTTAATTACCGCTAAAGAAGGTGCTTCTATAGATTTACCGCATGCTAAAACAGAGAGTGCTGAAGTTTTTGATTTTCTATCATCTGTTTCAAACAAATATGGTATTGGTTTCTGGAAACCCGGCGCTGGTATCATTCACCAGGTTGTTTTAGAAAATTACGCATTCCCGGGTGGGATGATGATTGGTACCGACTCACACACGGTAAATGCCGGCGGTTTGGGTATGGTTGCAATTGGTGTGGGTGGTGCTGATGCTTGTGATGTTATGGCTGGCCTACCTTGGGAACTAAAATTCCCTAAACTTATTGGTGTTAAGTTAACCGGAAAATTAAACGGTTGGACAGCTGCTAAAGATGTTATTCTTAAAGTTGCAGGTATTTTAACTGTAAAAGGTGGTACAGGCGCAATTGTAGAATATTTTGGCGATGGCGCTACTTCTATGAGCTGCACCGGTAAAGGAACAATTTGTAATATGGGTGCTGAAATCGGCGCAACTACATCAACTTTTGGTTATGATGAGAGCATGGAACGCTATTTACGTGCTACAAACAGAAATGATGTTGCTGATGAAGCAAACAAAATTGCAGAATATTTAACCGGCGACGCTGAGGTTTATGCTGACCCGGAACGTTATTTCGATCAGGTTATCGAAATTGATTTAGATACATTAGAACCATATTTAAACGGTCCGTTTACACCAGATTTAGCTACTCCGGTTTCTCAAATGAAAACAGAAGCAGAGAAAAATGGCTGGCCTTTAAAAGTAGAATGGGGCTTAATTGGTTCTTGTACCAATTCTTCTTACGAAGATTTATCAAGAGCAGCATCAATTGCAAACCAGGCAATTTCAAAAGGCTTGGCAACTAAAGCAGAGTTTGGTATAAATCCGGGTTCAGAGCAAGTGCGTTACACTGCAGATAGAGATGGTTACTTAAAAACTTTCGAAGATTTAAATGCTACCATTTTCACCAATGCCTGCGGACCATGTATTGGCATGTGGGATAGAACTGGTGCAGAAAAGGCAGAAAAAAATACAATTGTACACTCGTTTAACAGAAACTTTGCTAAACGTGCCGACGGAAATCCAAATACATACGCATTCGTTGCTTCGCCAGAAATGGTTGCTGCCATTGCAATTTCCGGTAATTTAGGTTTCAATCCGTTAACAGATACTTTAACAAACGATAAAGGCGAACAAGTAAAACTCGACCCTCCTACCGGATTAGAATTGCCTACAAAAGGTTTTGCAGTAGAAGATGCTGGTTTTCAAGCACCAGCGGCTGATGGTTCTAAAGTTGAGGTTTTGGTTTCTCCAACCTCTCATCGTTTACAGCTATTAGATCCTTTTACGCCTTGGGAAGGTACAGACTTAAAAGGCTTAAAACTTTTAATCAAAGCTAAAGGTAAATGTACAACCGATCATATTTCTATGGCTGGTCCGTGGTTAAAATTCCGTGGTCACTTAGATAACATTTCAAACAACATGTTAATTGGTGCGGTAAATTACTTCAACGATAAAACTGATAACGTTAAAAATGATTTAACCGGCGAATATGGTCCGGTTCCGGCAACCCAACGCGATTATAAAGCGGCTGGTTTAGGTTCTATCGTGGTTGGCGATGAAAACTATGGCGAAGGTTCATCTCGTGAACATGCCGCTATGGAGCCTCGTCATTTGGGTGTACGTGCGGTATTGGTAAAATCTTTTGCCCGTATCCACGAAACCAATCTAAAAAAACAAGGTATGCTTGGGTTAACCTTTGCCGATAAAGATGATTACGACAAAATTTTAGAGGGCGATACCATTGATATTTTAGGCTTAACAGAATTTACGCCAGACAAACCACTAACATTGGTTTTACATCATTTAGATGGCACGCAGGAACAATTCCCGGTTAACCATAGTTACAATGCGCAACAAATTGATTGGTTTAAAGCCGGTGGTGCATTAAACATTATCAGAGCCGAAGCTGCTGCAAAAGCAGGTAACTAATCGCTACACCCGGGAAACCGAATTTATAAGTTTAGAATAGTTAAATCCCATTTTGAGTAAAATCGAAATGGGATTTTTTATTTTAAAAGCATTTTCAGTACTGCTTAGGTTCCGATACTCCCGTTATCCGCTAAAATCTTTTTGCGAATGTCAGTTCGAGCTTGTTAAAAATCTGCAACAAAAAGTATTACCGCTGCTACCGGGTTTAGCAATCAAAAGACACCTTTACAATCTTAAAAACTCCTGCCACCAATAACCAGATTCTTTAATCGTTCGTTCCTGCGTTTTAAAATCATTATATATCAGGCCAAATCTTGCGTTAAAACCTTCAGCCCATTCAAAGTTATCCATTAAGGTCCAGGCCATATAACCAGAAATTGGAGCACCATCATTCTTAGCTTTTAGCAAAGCATTAAGGTATAATTTAAAATATTCGATGCGTTCATTATCGATAACTTTGCCATCAATAATTTTATCATGGTACGCCGCACCATTTTCGGTAATCATTATATTTTTTACACCCGGGTAAGCTGCAAACTTCATAATAATATTATAAAAACTGTCAGCGTTAATTTCCCAGCCCATTGCCGTATGAGGTTTTTTTCTGCTCTTGGCTTTAACTTCCCATGCCTGTATAACCGGAATAAAAGCATTATATTTCACCGTTAACGGAAAATAGTTTTGTAAGCCAATATAATCAAAGTCGAATTTATACCTGTCTGTATGTCGCCAGGTTCCATATTCAATTTGAAACTTCTCTAAAACATCCCAATTTGCAGTCGGAAAGCCCAAACCCAAAATGGGCTCAAGAAATAATCTGTTCATTAAAGAGTCTATTCTATTGGCAGCCAGATTGTCGTTATCGCTTTGCGTAAATGGTAAAATTTCTGAGCAAGAAAATGTGGTACCAATATGGGCTTTATTTACCTCAGCTCGTAGTATTTTACCACCATCGGCTTGCGCCAAAGCTGTATGATGAACGGCAGAAAAGAAATTGCCCAGACCAGTTTTACCTGGCGCATGTATACCCAACATATAGCCAAGTGATGTAAAACCGAATGGCTCGTTTATAACCAGCCAGTTTTTAACTTTATCGCCATATTCAACTGCGCAAATACTTATAAAAGTATTAAAGGCAGCATTAATGCTAAAGCTGGTCCAGCCGCCTTCGTCTTCCAGCGCTTGCGGTAAATCCCAATGGTATAAAGTAATGTATGGTATTATGTCGTTTTCCAAACATTCATCAATTACATTATGATAAAACCTAATGCCTTCCTGATTTATATCTCCCCTGCCTAAAGGCAAAATTCTGGACCACGCGATGGAGAACCTAAAAACTTTGAAGCCTAAAATTTTAACAAGTGCAATGTCTTCTCTAAAACGGTGGTAAAAATCGCAGGTTACATTTATTTTATGTCCATTTTTAATTTTACCATTCTTTGCAGAAAAGGTATCCCAAATCGAAGCACCTTTGCCATACATATCAGATGTACCTTCTATTTGTGCAGCAGCAGTTGCCACGCCCCATAAAAAGTCGTTACCAAAATCAGAAGCTCTTATCATTTCTAAATCGCTTCTATAAAGATGAAAGTTTAATATTAATAAATCATTAACTATCTTAATTACCTAAAAGGTTTTTTTTATAGATTTACTTTATGCGCTTTCTACTTCTCTCTTTATTTATGTTGCTTTGTTCATATCAAACATGGGCAAAACTTGCACCACCTGCAAATGATGAAATTGCAGATGCTATAAAAATTACGAATACATCAGCGTTTTGCACAGACGATGCAACATATAATAATTTAGAAGCCACCCAAACCACCACTTATGCAAAGCCTATGGGTTGGTTTGCCACAGGTAAAGACGTTTGGTTTAAATTTACAGCATCAAAATACGATGTAAACATATCCGTTACGGGTAAAGTTAATGCCGCAAGTACCAATACCATGGTAGCTCCACTTGTAGCGCTTTATACATTTGAAGCCAATAGCACCTCAATATCTGAAATGATAGGAACGAGTTTTAGCTCAAACAATGTTACCTCTCTTTACAAAGGTTCATTAACAATTGGGCAGGAATATTACATCAGAGTGAGCGCTGTAAATGATAATACCGGGACATTTAAATTATGTGTAGATAATTATTTTCCACCGATAAAAGCAGGGCAGGATTGTATATCGGCATCAATATTATGTTCAAAAGAATCGTTTACTCAATTAAATGTTACAGGTGCCGGCAAAAATAACACAGAATCTGAAGGAACTTGTTTAGGTAGAGAATCCAATTCTTCCTGGTATTTATTTAAAGCTTCAAAAGCTGGAACTTTAACTTTTGTAATCACACCATCTGTAACTACGAATGATATTGACTGGGTTTTTTATGATTTGGGCGTTGATGGCGATTGCAGCAAAATTAATTTACTTAATGCTATTCGATGTGCCGCGGGGAGTGGCGTAACTTGTACGCCTAGTTACTATAAAACCGGGTTAAGCATGACGGAAACGGACTTAACAGAAAGCTCTGGTTGCCCAAATACATCCCAAAATGGTTTTGTTAAATATGTTGATTTAGTTGAAGGCAATACTTATGCACTTTTAATCGATAATTTCTCGAGCGGGAATAATGGATTTACTATAGAATTTGATGGCACGGCAGATTTCGCTGGCCCTACTTCAGAAATACTATTCGAAAAATTAAGTCCTTGCACTGATGCTCAAGCATATGTTTTTGAAAGTAAGTCTGAAAATTATACTTCCTTAAAATGGTCGTTTGGCGAAGGCGCAAGTATGACATCCTCTACAGAAAAAGGTCCTTTTAAAATAAGTTACAGCACACCTGGTGAAAAGGTTGTTGTGTTAGAAGCTATGGGCTCTAACGGTTGTAATGTGATAACAACCCAAAGCTTCATCGTAGCTAAAACGCCTGATAAACCATTAGCAACAGCTTCAAGTGTAAATCTATGCCAGGGCGAAGTGCTTCAGCTTTCTACCCCGGCTGTAAAGTTAGCAACGTACCATTGGTCTGGCCCTAATAACTTTTCATCTCCAGACAGAAACCCAACTATACCGGTAACAGGGCCTGAAGTGATAGGAACATACAAACTATTTATACAAGTGGGCGACTGCGTTAGTCCGGAAAATAGTTTAGAAATTTTATCAGTAGATTTAAAACCTGAGGCAGATTTTTCTATCGTTACCAATAATAAATGCGAAGCAAACCAGAGTTTTACACTCGTAAATGCTTCAAAAAATTATACTAAAGTAAGTTGGGATTTCGGGAATGGAGTTGGGAGCAATACAAACACCCTAAATGATGGAAAAATCATAACCTACCTAACGCCTGGTTTAAGAACGATAACTTTAACAATAGAAACGCCGAACGGCTGTATAGCAACTAAAAGTATTGATTTAACGGTTGAGGTAAAACCTGAAATACCGGTAATAGCCATTAATCAACCATCGTTTTGCATAGGCGATGTTATAAAACTATCTGTTCCTACCTTAACCGGCATTGTTTACGAATGGACTGGCCCTGATAATTTTAAAGCCACTACAAATGCTATTGAAATACCCATTACAAATTTAAATCAGGCAGGTACATATAGCGTTTCGCTTACATCAGGCAGTTGTATTCCGACTATTGCGAGTATTGTTATTCCACCTATTGCAAAAATACCTATTGCCAATTTTTATACTGAACCCGGTTTTAATGGCAAATATTCTGTTCCTGCACCAATAAATTTTGTTAATAAATCTACAGATGCAGATTTTTATGAATGGGAATTTGGCGATGGCTTTACATCAACAGAAACCAATCCTTTACATACATTTAAAACCGATGGATTGTTTAAAATAAAGCTTACTGCTTTCTCTAAAAATGGTTGCTTTAACAGTATTATTTTAGGCGATTTATTAGTGAAAAAAGAGAGCTCGATTTTTACGCCAAATTCTTTTACCCCAAATGGCGATGGAATTAATGATGAATTCATAGTTGGGATAACCAACCTGAAGCGATATAAACTTCAGATATTTAACAGATACGGGAGCGTTGTTTTTTTAAGCGAGAACATTTACGACAATTGGAAAGGCGTTTTTAAAGGCAATGATTTGCCTGTTGGAATTTATTATTATCTGATTCTTGGCACTACGCTAAAAAATGAAAACGTAAAATATTCGGGTTCAGTAATGCTATTGCGGTAATTATTCCAAACTCAAGCCTATTTCTTTTAGTAAAATTGCTGCATTAAAAGTAGAGCATGGCCCTTGCTTTAATTTATAATCAAATTTCATCTCGCCGTCTTGTATTTGAATGTCGAAGTGGAAATTTCTTAATGTTTTTGGATGTTCGTTTATCATATCAGCCAGTTGCAAATCATGAGTGGCAAATAATGCCGGTGTTTCTTCGGCAATCAACTTTTCAATAAAAACCTTTGAGCCTAAATATTTATCGCGACTATTGGTTCCACGCAACATCTCATCAATTAAAACAAAAGTATCTCTTGATTTTGATACATTATCCAAAATCATTTTCAAACGATTTAACTCGGCCTTAAAAGTTGATGTACTTTCATTTAACGAATCTTTAATTCGCATAAAAGTATTCAACTTAAAAACCGAAAGGTTCATTTCTTTGGCACACACTGGCGCACCCGTATAAGCTAATACTGCATTAATACCTACTGTTCTTAAAAATGTACTTTTTCCAGCCATGTTCGAGCCAGTTACAACATCAACGGTAGGAATGTTTTCTATATTAAAATTATTACGTACCCTGATGTTTTCAGGAATCAGCGGATGTCCGATTTCTTCAGCTTGTAAAGTAAAATCATTTTTTATTTTAGGGAAAACCCATTCAGGTTGATTGTATGCAAGGGTTGCCAGAGCTATCAGCTCTTCAAAATCACCTAATTGGTTTAATGCAGCCACAACATCTTTTGATGAATTTTGATGCCACTCATTAAGTTTAATACAACATTTTAAATCCCACAGCAAAAAAGCATTAAGCGCTGTGCTCACTACAATATTCAGCCTTGCATCAAATTCCTGAATAATTTTCGAAAGCTTCTTAATTTCTTCGCTTACTGGTTTATCACTAGCAAATAAAGATTGAATGTAAACAGTGTTCCAACTATGTTTTTCTGTCCAGCTTATGGCTTTTGCATAACCATTTAAAAGATTTGAACCACCGCTAAAACTATAATACACCTTGTTTATTTTCGAGCCTTTTGAAACGACAAAAGCAATGTTCGCCAATAAATAAACCGTTAACAAATTCCAAAAAATTCCACCAAAAAATATTGCAGCAGCAAGTATCCCGAAGGATATAAAAGGAGCTATTTTTACGTAGATCTTTAATGCTCCATTTCTGATAAATTCGAGTTGCGCTGCCAGTTCCTTGTCGAGTTGTGCTTTTATACGCTCAATTTTTTCGGCATCGAAACCATGCAGATTTGCCCTAAAATCAAAGGTATCATCAATACAAGTTAAAACCTCCTTTACAGCTTCTTGCCTGGATATAATAAAAGATGCTTGTACACTTTCTTTAAGATTTTTCGCCAGCAGCGCCTTCCCCTTTTTGGTATAACACCTGTTGATTAATGCGTATAAAGATGCTTTTCCAAAAATATCTAAATCAGAAGTGTAAGGATGAATTTCTGATTCGTATTCGGCGCCGTCATCATAACCATTTTTTATGCCGTTTAACAGATTCCACTCATTCTGATACACCCATAGCAGTTGTTTCTGATAAGAAATTTCATTATCCAGCTTGCTTTGTTTTTTTACAACAAAAGCAAAAACCACAATCGGTATTACCAATCCAATTTGAATTATTGTTCGCCCAATATCATCAGCAGAGTTTAACAGCAAAACGAATAGTGCAACCTCAACAAAAAATAAAGCAATTCTTAAATACGAAAAGTTTTCTATCCGCTTTTTTGTGTTTTCTATCGTAGCGGTAACCTGTTCTATATGCTGGCTGTAACCAAAAATTATCTGTGCTTGCGTTTTTAACATTATATTTGAATCTCCAAAAATTCTAAAGATAGAAAATTATTAAATGAAGATTACGCTTTTAGCAATTGGCAAAACTGAAGATAAATATTTAATCGAAGGCATTGATAAATACATCAATCGTTTAAAGCACTACATTAACTTTAATTTTGTTGCCATACCCGATGTTAAGAATGTAAAAAATCTTTCAGAAGCACAACAAAAAACAAAGGAGGCAGAACTGCTACACAAACAAATTAGCAATGGCGATGTTGTTATTTTGTTGGATGAAACGGGTAAAAAGTATTCTTCTGTACAGTTTTCCGCATATTTAAATAAACAGATGGTTGGAAGCGTTCAGCATTTAATATTTATAATCGGCGGACCTTATGGTTTTGATGATAGTATTTACAAAAGAGCAAATGGATTAATCTCCTTATCCGATATGACTTTTTCTCATCAAATGATTCGTTTATTCTTTGTTGAGCAACTTTACAGGGGATTTAGCATTTTAAAAGGAGAGCCTTATCATCATGCTTAATAATTAAAAAAATTAACCTTAGCTTGTGGAATCACAACAATAAACACATCATTTAAATAAAAGAGATTATGTTACTGGATAAATATAAAAGACAATATAAATTTAAAAGCAGGCAATCAGGAAGCGATAAAGTTTTATGGATTAGTCTGGCTATCTCTGCAGTGGTAGTTGCTATTTTATGGTACTTTTTCTAAAAATCTTTTAAACACAGAAGCCATTGCAAATTGCAATGGCTTCTGTGTTTAAAAAAGATAAGTATAAGCAGATTACACTCCTTTTTTACTTGTCATGTTAGCTTTTTTAGCCGGAGCAGATGTTTTAGTTGTTGCTTTCGCATTCGAAGCTTTTGCACCTGTAGCCTTTTGTTTTTTATCTGCAGCAGCCTTTTCTTCCGATAGTTTTACCTCCGCTGGCGTACCTGGCGTTTCTGGAGCGTCTTCAGTAAATAAAGGCATATCTTTTAATAAGTTATACCAACCGATGATTTTCTTCATGTCTGAAGCATAAACCTTTTCTTCATCATGTCCTGGCGCAACCTCGTTAAAATACGCACGTAACACTTTCGTATCCGATTTTGTATCCGGCGTTGTTCCTTTTTCGCTGATTTTGGCAAAAACATCTACAAGCTTAATTTCTTGTTCTTCACCGTAAACGGTAATATCTTCAAGCGAAGCAAGTTTTGTATTTGTAATATTTGCAACAACCTTTAATTTTTGTTCATCAAGGCTTTCTAAAATATAACCAACTTTATTTTGTCCAACTAATTTGTACAAACCTGGTCTGCCCGAAACGGCAACTATTCCTCTTAAGTTCATAATATATTTGTTTAGCGCTTAGCGGTTGGGGTTTTGCGGTAATCGCTTATCGCCAAACGCATAACGCGATTTAATCTTCAATTATTTCTACAGTTAAAATTTTATCACCCTGACGGATATCATCAACAAGATCAACATTTTCAACAGCTTTACCAAACACCGTGTGGTTACGGTCTAGGTGTGCAGTATTTGCTCTGCTATGGCAGATAAAAAATTGCGAACCACCTGTATTTCTACCTGCATGCGCCATAGATAATACACCACGGTCGTGATATTGGTTTTCACCATCTAATTCACAGTCAATTTTATAACCCGGGCCACCTGTACCAGGCATTCCTGTTGCACCATCTTTAGAATTTGGGCAACCTGTTTGTACCATAAAATTAGGAATTACACGGTGAAAAGTTACTCCATCGTAAAAACCTTCTTTTGCTAATTTCTTAAAGTTTTCTACTGCTTTCGGAGCATCTTTTTCAAAGAACTCAACAGTCATATCACCTTTTTCGGTTTTTATTATTGCTCTACTCATATCAATTTTATTTATTAAAATGTTCCAACAAGTATTAAAACCTTATCGGGAACGCAAAAATAGCAAAATTGTATAAATAGAACATCTTTAAAGATTTAAAATTAAATATTAGCTTAAATTTAAAAGGCTTATTGAAAATGAATGTTCCGGTAATTCTTCGTAAACATCAGCCCTGCCATTCGCTGTAGCCCTCGTAAAAAAAACTCGGGGCTGCCGCTATTGTCAGGTTTAGGCACAAAGTTTCCTCATAAAGATGCCATAAAAACCAAGTAGCTGCTTAACATATTCATTAAATATTTTACCTTTAAATAGATACTAATTTAATAAAATGTCGCAACAGCTCGAAGTTTGGCAAAGAGGTCCATCACCAGAATATATAACCGTATTGCAGCCAATAGCACATGCATTGCTGCAAGCCAGAGAAGAAATTAATGAGTATATGCATCAATTTCCGACAGAATTACTATGGCAGCGACCAGCAAACATGGCTTCCGTAGGTTTTCATCTTCAACATTTAAGTGGCGTGCTTGATAGGGTTTTTACTTATGCAAGAGCAGAAAAGCTAACCGATTTTCAATTTGAACAATTGTATGAAGAAGGCAAAGATTCAGCCGTAGGCTATAAAGTAAATGATTTAGTTACCAGATTTAATAATCAAGTTGATTTGGCTTTGAAACAGTTAAAGGATACAGACGAAAAAACTTTAGGCGATTATCGTGGAATTGGAAGAGCAAGTTTGCCATCAACCGTTATTGGTTTGCTATTTCATGCTGCAGAACATACCATGCGCCACGTTGGGCAGTTAATGGTTACCGCAGCTGTAGTTAAATCTAAATTTTAAAAAGCAAATATCATCTGAATGAAAAAGCGCTATAAAATTTTGTTAAGCTTATCAGCAATTTTGGTTGTGGCATATTTCGCAGGACCAAAGCCTAAAAAACCTATATATTCAGCAAGCCCCATAAAAGTTCCGGAACTAAACGAGCTTGAAAATTATGTAGCTACCGGCGAAGGCAAACACAAAATAAAGCCAGGTAACCAAGCAGAAATTATCTGGGCAGATAGCAGTCATAATCAAACTGAATATGCGATTGTATATTTGCACGGTTTTTCAGCATCCAAAACAGAAGGAAATCCGGTGCATTTAAACCTGGCTAAAAAATTAAAAGCAAACCTTTACCTATCTCGGTTAGCCGACCATGGAATTGATACTATTGCACCATTACAACATTTTACAGCAGAAGGTTTATGGAACACCAGCAAAGAAGCACTCGCCATTGGTAATAAATTAGGTAAAAAAGTAATATTAATTGGCACCTCAACTGGCGGTACTGCAGCATTAAAACTTGCAGCAACCTACCCTGAAATTAACAGCCTGATTTTGCTTTCGCCAAATGTTGCCATTAATGACAGAAACGCCTGGATGCTAAACGACCCATGGGGTTTACAAATTGCAAGGCGTGTTTTAGGCAGCGATGAGCGTGTAGTTGATGGAAGAACGGCAGAATATAAAAAATATTGGTACACCAACTATAGAATAGAATCTTTGGTAGAATTGCAAGAGTTTGTAGAAACAACCATGCTTAAAAAGGTTTTCGAAAAGGTAAAACAGCCTGTTTTAATGGTTTATTATTACAAAAATGATTTGGAACAAGATCCAGTCGTTCGAGTAGATGCAATGCTAAAAATGTTTGATGAACTTGGAACAGCAGCTTCACTTAAACGTAAAGTAGCTATTCCAAACGCTGGCAATCATGTATTAGGAAGTTATTTAACTTCAAAAGATTTACCTGCAGTAGAAGCAGCAATTGATGATTTTACAAAGGATGTTTTGAAAGTGCAGTGACATTGAAAAAATCGTCATTGCTAGGCATAAAGCAATCTATTCTTGACAGAACATCATTATACGAGATTGCTTCGTGCCTCGCAATGACGAAAAAGGTAAACCTACCTTACAATATTCTTGACAATCATCTCCGCATGAATACGAGAATTTTCGATAAATAGTTTGTGCGTGTCCAAACCTCCGCAAACTACTCCAGCTAAATAAAGCCCTTTAACATTGGTTTCCATCGTTTGTTCATTGTAAGCCGGGCATAAACTTTCAGGTAAATCGATTCCAAATTTTCTTAACATTGAAAAATCAGGCTGATAACCCGTCATGGCGATAACAAAATCATTTGGAATGGTCTTAATGCCTTCTGAAGTTTTAATATCAACTTCTCCTTCTCTAATCTCGAGTAATTCTGAATTAAAAATCGCTGTTATTTCCCCTTCTTTAATTCTGTTCTCGATATCAGGGCGAACCCAATATTTTACATGCGGACCAAGTTCATTACCTCTAATAATAACCGTTACTTTTGCGCCTTTTCGGTAAGTTTCAAGTGCTGCATCAACGCCAGAATTATTTGCTCCAACAACAACTACATTCTGAAATGCATACAAATGCGGGTCTTTATAATAATGTGTAACTTTTGGTAAATCCTCCCCGGGAACATTTAAAAGCAATGGAACATCGTAAAACCCGGTTGCAACAACTACATTTTTAGCCGTGTGACTTGTTTTTGAAGTATTGATTGTAAAAATGCCATCAGCCTCTTTTTTAACCTGATTTACTCTTTCAAATAAATTTATGTTCAGGTTGAATTTTTCGGCTACGCGACGGTAATACTCTACCGCTTCATTTCTATTTGGCTTAGGGCTTATTGTTACAAAAGGAACACCACCAATTTCCAGTTTTTGAGAGGTGGAAAAGAATGTCATAAAAACCGGGTAGTTGAACAAGCTATTCACCAATGCACCTTTCTCTACAATCAGATAAGATAAATTTGCTTTTTGCGCTTCAATTGCGCAAGCCATACCGATTGGTCCGGCACCAATGATGATGATATCGTAAAGAGATTGGTTCTTCATTTAAGTTTTATCGACTAGTGAGATTGCTTCGTGCCTCGCAATGGCGATAGCATTAAACTTTCATTGCCCTAATATTATTGACCAAATAAGACTTTTAGACTTAGATTTTCTTAGGTGTCTTAGATGGTTCAAATTAATCAAACTTTCATTGCCTTACTTGGGCAAGCAAAATCTGTTCTTTTTAACCCGGTATTCTTAATCGCACCATAACCTCCGGCAACATCAATTACATTTTCTACACCACGAGATTTTAAAATTGACGCGGCAATCATAGAACGGTAACCACCAGCACAATGGATATAATAAGTAGATTTTGAATCAATTTCGCCCATCCAATCATCAATAAAATCTAATGGCCTGCTTAATGTAAACTCCAAATGTTCTGATTCATATTCACCCGGCTTACGTACATCTAAAGCTGTAATTTCTTTTTGATTTACAGCTTCTTCAAAAGCATCAGCAGAAATCGTTTCAATGTTATCTATTTCCTTATCGGTAGAAACCCAGTTTTCAAATCCATTTTCAAGGTAACCTATTGTATTATCGTAACCTACACGGGTTAAACGGGTAATCGTTTCTTCTTCTTTTCCTTCATCGGTAACCAATAAAATTGGTTGTTGTAAATCGGTAATTAAGGCACCAACCCAAGGCGCAAACTGTCCGTTCAAACCAATATTTATCGAATTCGGAATAAATCCTTTTGCAAAAACCTGCGGGTCGCGGGTATCTAAAATTAAAGCGCCGGTTTGATTTGCCAAATCTTCAAAAGCCTGCGGCGTTAAAGGATTAAGACCTTTTTCAAAAACATCATCAATACTTTCTACAGAACCTTTATTTATGGCAGCATTTTTAGCGAAGTATTGTGGTGGCGGCATAATACCATCTGTAACTTCTTGTATAAACTGATCTTTCGTTTGTGCCTTCAAAGCATAATTTACTTCCTTTTGATGACCTAAACTATCAAAAGTTTCTTTACTCATGCTTTTACCACAGGCAGAACCTGCACCATGAGCCGGATAAACGATTACATCATCCGCCAACGGCTTAATTTTATCATTTAAGGAATCGTAAAGCATGCCTGCCAAATCTTCCATCGTTAAATTACCTTTTTGTGCTAAATCCGGGCGACCAACATCACCTATAAAAAGTGTATCACCAGTAAAAATACAATGGTCTTTTCCCTTCTCATCAGTTAAGAGATAAGTTGTAGATTCGAGTGTATGCCCGGGCGTGTGTAAGGCTGTAATCGTTATATCGCCAATTTTAAACTGCTCGCCATCTTTGGCAATGTGTGATTTAAATTCGGTTTTTGCCGTAGGGCCATAAATAATCTCCGCACCAGATTTCTCTGCTAAATCTACGTGACCAGAAACAAAATCTGCATGAAAATGAGTTTCAAAGATATATTTGATGGTTGCGCCAGCTTTTTCAGCCTTCTTTAAATATGTTGAAACTTCTCTCAAAGGATCAATTATTGCCGCCTCACCATTACTCTCAATATAATATGCGGCTTCTGCTAAACAACCTGTGTAAATCTGTTCTATCTTCATGTTTTTCTGCAATTACACTAAAAAATTAGTGTTTGAATGTACGAGCCAATTATAAAGCGCATCAATTCTGATGAAACAAAAATAATGCTATTTAATTATAACCAAAGTGATGTCCGTCATAATTGCACAAGTTTTACTTTAATGCGATTGGATAGACCAAATGTTAAAGCAAAAAAAAAGACCATCTTCCGATGATCTTTTCAAAATATTTTTTTGATGTCTATTTAACCTGCTCTTCAGCTCTGGCAATGTATGCATCAATCAATTGAGCTTCCTGACTTTCAGGATATTGTGTTTTAATTTTATTGTAAGCTTCGGCAGCAGCTTTAAAATCTTTTAAGTTTTCGTTTACCAAACCTAATTTCTTTAAAAACATTGGTGAAGTAAATTTACTTGCTTTATCTGCAGCTTTTTTATAATAAGTAGAAGCTTGTTTGTAGTCTTTTAGTTCGCTGTAAGCATCACCTAATAAACCTAAAGCAAGTGGATCTGCAACCGGACTACCAGTAGCGCTATATTTACTCAATGCATCAATAGCTTGTTTGTATTCGCCTTTGCGCAAATAAATACCGCCTAAATATAAGTTAGCTAAGTTAGCTGATTTTGTATTATCGTAATCTTTAGCAACTTGTTCTAAACCAGGATAACCGCCTTCGCCTTTAATCGCTCTGTTTGATAAAGAATCAACACCGATTAATTGCTCTGCTTTAAACATTTTACTTGCAGCTTCTTCAGCACGATCTTTTAAGTAAACGTTTTGGTACCAAAAATACACACCGATTAAAACCACTACAGCGCCAGCTATAAATAGCAAGCTTTTATTGTTTTCCTGTAAAAAAGAACCCTTTCTAATAGGTTGAGTTGTCTGATTATCTGTTGTAGACATGTTTGTTTAAAAAATTTAAGATTGCAAAAATACGTTTTTCAATCAAAGTAACAACCTTTATTTATAAGTATTTGATTAAACTGTAGTTATTTAGGTACCCTGAATTTGTGGATATTAGATTTTTATCGTTGTAGCATCGCTATTAATGTATTAAACCAGGTTTTATTATCAGTAGAAATGCCATTGTAATTAATAACCAGATAAATGGTTTGGCTTTCTGAATAGCTCAGGTAAGATTTGATGCGAATAGGTTGCCAAAATGCCCCGAAATTTTTTACTGCTGATGCTGGAAACACATCATCGAACCCCATATAAATTTCTTCGATTTGAGAGAGCTGAAGCTCTAAACGTTCATCACCAGAAATAAAAAGGCCATTTGACGCTAATAAAATGTTACCCTCATGTGTGTGCATTGGCTTTATAAAGGAAAACAATCCAACGATTTTTTTTAACCAACCAAACCTTTTTTTATCATTTAGTTCGTAATCGTATGACCAGAGAACATTTCCTTCTAACATTTTTGTAGCTATCATAATAATTTCCTTCGGATGAATGTAAGCTTTATTTTTAATATTAACATTTACAGGTTAAAAATTAGGTAAATTGCGCCATATTTATGTGGTTAAAGAACATTACCCTTCTTAATTTTAAAAATTACAGCGATGCCGGAATCAGTTTTTCTGAAACGGTTAACGTGTTTACCGGCAATAATGGCTCTGGCAAAACAAATATGCTCGATGCTATCCACTACCTCTGTTTGTGTAAAAGCTATTTTAATCCAATTGATGGACAACAGATTAAAACTGGAGCTGATATTTTTATGATTCAGGGCGACTTTGACCGAAAAGAAAGAAATGAAAAAATTAGCTGTGGCGTAAAAAGAAGTCAGAAAAAGCAGTTTAAAAGAAATAAAAAAGAATACGATAAACTTGCAGATCATATTGGCTTATTTCCGGTGGTAATGGTTTCGCCTTATGATGTAAACCTGATTATGGAAGGCAGCGAAGAGCGCCGGAAATTTATTGATAACGTTATCTCGCAAACAGACTCACATTACCTCGACCAACTGATTGCGTATAATAGAATTTTGGCAAATCGCAATGCGATGCTTAAACAAATTGCCTTAACAAAGCGCTACGACCCAACTTTGCTCGAAATTATGGATGAGCAATTGGTTTTGGCCGGAAATAAAATCTTCGCCACGCGTAAAGCATTTATGGATGGTTTTATTCCGCTTTTTAATCAATACTATATTTACCTAACGGATAATAATGAATTGGTTGATTTAAATTATCAATCTCAATTAAAGGAAATACCTTTTGAAGATTTATTGAAAAAATCTGTTGAAAAAGACAGGGTTTTAGAGAGAACAACGACCGGCATACATAAGGATGAATTAGTGTTTAGCATACATGAAATGCCGCTCAAAAAATTTGGTTCTCAAGGTCAGCAAAAATCATTTTTAATAGCATTAAAGCTTGCACAGTATGCTTATCTGGCAGAAAAAAAAGGCTTTAGGCCCTTACTTTTATTAGATGATATTTTTGATAAACTTGATGACAACCGTGTGCAGAAATTAATGCAAATGGTTTCACATCAGGATTTCGGGCAAATTTTTATTACCGATACCGGGATAGAAAGAGTAAAATCTATTTTTAAAAAGATAGAAGTTGATGTAACTTTGTTTGAAGTAGATAACGGACAGATTAAAAATGCGTAAACCGAATGATATAACCATGAAAGATGCGGTAAGCAAAATGCTTGACGTATATCGTTTACGCCGTAAATTTGATGAAACTTCTATTCTTGCCATATGGCCGGAGATTATGGGAACAGCCATAGCAAACAGAACTAAACAAATTTACATCCACGATAAAAAATTATTCATCAGGATAGAATCATCTGTGATAAAAAATGAATTGGTTTTAGTTAGAGATGGAATTATTCAAAAACTAAATGCCCATGCAGGCAACCAGGTTATTACAGAGATGGTTTTTTTGTAAAAAAAAGATGCAAGGCTACTAACCTTGCACCGTATTTTTTATTGCCTTATCCCCTACCACCAAAAACTTTCGAAAGAATCCAGATAATAAGCGCAACGACAATTACAACAATAATAATTCCCGACCAAACGCCGGCTTTGAATACACCTTGAGCCAATTCGCAACTAGCTAAGGTGGTGCATAAAAATGCAATGAGTACTAAAGGCAATGTTCTTTTCATGTCAATGTTAATTTGATTTATTTAACATAAAACAAGAAAGAATGTTTTATTTAAAGCCTATTTACCGTTAATTTTTAATAATTCTATTTCGAAAATTAAGGTGCTGTATGGTGGTATATCAGGGCCATAACCACGTTCACCATAAGCTAAGTTATATGGAACAAAGAATTTAAACTTTGAACCTGCCGGCATTAACTGTAAACCTTCAGTCCAGCCTTTAATTACCTGGTTTAAAGTAAAGGTAATTGGCTCGCCTCTATCATAAGAACTGTCGAATTGTTTTCCATCTAAAAGAGTTCCTTTATAGTTTACCAACACAGAATCAGTTGCCGAAGGTTTTATACCGTTTCCAGCTCTTAAAACTTCGTATTGCAAACCGCTCGCGGTTGTTTGCACACCAGTACGTTTTTTATTTTGTTCTAAAAAAGCTTTTCCTTCTGATATTTTACCGGCAAACTTTCCTTTGTTGGCATTATTTAAAGCATTTGAGATTGCTTGTTGCGCTTGTTGCTGATCTAAAATAACTTTACCATCCGTAAAAGCATCTTTTAAACCTTTTAGTAAAACATCGTAATTTAAGGTAGATAAACCCGTTGTTTTTAAACTGGCACCGATTGATGTACCGAAAGCATAACTTGTAGAATCCAATGATGATTTTAAAGATACCATACCAACCGATGGTTTTGCACTTGCGTTAGTTTTAGTTGCCGTAGCCGGTTTTTTAGCTACTGGTTTTTTAGTTTGCGCAAATGATGTAATAGCGATACCTGATATAAGTACCGTTAAGAAAATTTTTTTCATCTGTATATAATTTGTTTTTTGAAGGTGATGAAACTAGCATGTTTAGTCAATCATCTATGATTGTTCGGTTCCATTAGTTCTTATCACTCAGTAATCATGAGCTCCTGAAGTGTTTTGTGCAAATCATGATAGACTCATCTATTTAATAATGTTTGAACGGCGAAAGATACAAAACTTAAAAACATAAAAACCCCGAAAAATTTCGGGGTTTTTATGTTTTATCTTAAAGTAATCTGCTTAGAAACGCTCGTCTGCTTTGAAGAAGAAGTTACCTTCAATTTCTGCATTCTCGTCAGAATCTGAACCGTGAACTGCATTAGCATCAATTGATTTAGCATATTTCTGGCGGATAGTACCTTCTGCAGCTTCTGCCGGGTTAGTAGCACCGATTAATTTTCTGAAATCTTCAATTGCGTTATCCTTCTCTAAAATAGCGGCAACAATAGGACCTGAAGACATGAAGCTTACTAAATCCTTATAAAAAGGACGCTCTGCATGCACAGCATAAAACTGACCAGCAGTTTCATCAGTTAATTTAGTATATTTTAATGCAATGATTTTAAAACCAGCATTTGTAATGTCGTTTAAAATAGATCCGATATGGCCATTTGCAACTGCATCTGGCTTAATCATTGTAAAAGTTCTGTTAGTGCTCATTGTGCTTTGTTATCAATTTTGTGCAAAAGTACGTTATTATTGACGAAAGAAAAAGCCTTATTACCATCTCTTTCGGCAAATAAACAAACAATTTATCAAATCAGTTTGCTCAATGTTCTTAAAATTTCTGATGATGTAACAAACAATAAGCAATAAACCGTTAAATAACAGCTTAACTAATACTAAATTTAATTAGCTTTGCAGCGCAAAAATTATGCTTACATTAACAGAATTAAAATCCATTCTGGCTTCGCCAAAGAAAATTGTTATCACTACACATCATAAACCTGATGGTGATGCAATGGGCTCATCGCTAGGTTTATATGGCTATCTTATTCAAAAAGGACATCATGTAACAGTGATTACTCCTACAGATTACCCAACGTTTTTACATTGGATGCCTAATAATGCAGAAGTTTTAATTTTTACAGATGACCGTGAAAAGGCAGCAAAACTGGTTGAAGAAGCTGCTTTAATTTTCTGCCTTGATTTTAACACCTTAAGCAGAATAAATGAACTTGGCGAATTAGTTAGAGCTTCGGAAGCTAAAAAAGTGATGATTGACCATCACCTTGAGCCTGAAGATTTTGATGATTATCGCCATTGGGATATTAACGCCTGTGCAGCAGCACAATTGGTTTATGATTTTATTGCAAACCAGCTTAACGATAGCGAGGGCATTAATAAAGATGTTGCAACCTGTTTATACACGGGTATAATGACAGATTCTGCATCGTTCCGCTTTCCTTTAGCCACTTCAAATGTTTACCGCATTGGTGCTAATTTAATTGATTTGGGTGCCGAACATTATAAAATACACCAATTGGTATATGATAATGCTAGCGAAGACCGTTTAAGATTTTTAGGTTACTGCCTATCAAACAAACTGGAGGTTTTTCACGAATTTAACACGGCAATTATTACCGTTACGAAAGAAGAACTTGCACAATATCATAGTACAACAGGCGATACAGAAGGTGTGGTAAATTATGCATTATCCATCAACGGAATCCGTTTGGCAGCATTAATAGTAGAAAGAACAGATAAAGTAAAACTATCTTTACGTTCTACCGGCGATTTTCCTGCAAACGAAATATGTAAAAAATACTTTAACGGTGGCGGGCATAGAAATGCTGCCGGAGGCGCATCAGATAAATCACTGGCTGAGGTTATTGATGAATTTAAATCAATTTTACCAGAATATAAAAGTCAGTTAATCGCTTAAATTAAAAACAGAAATATAAATAATAATGAAATTACAAAGCTAATTTCATGACCAAAAACAATTCAATAAAATAATGAAAAAAGGAATTATTATTCTAATTGCAGCAACAATGGGTTTAGCTGCATGTAACAATTACAAAAAAGGCGAAGGCGATTTGCAATACAAAATCTTAAAAGATGAAGGCAAAGAGAAAATCAAAGAAGGCGATTTTGTTAAATTAAATGGTATTCAAACCGTTGAAAGTAGTACAAATGCAGATTCTACTTTAGTAAACACTTACGATAACGAGCGTCCGGCATTTTTCCCGATAAACAAATCTATGTTTAAAGGCGATTTAGTTTCGGCTTTAAAAATGTTAGGCGAAGGCGATAGCGCATCTTTCAAATTAAACTTAGATTCGATGGCTAAATATTCTGGCCAACCAAAACCAGCTGGATTAAAATCAAACTATGCAACTTTTACAGTTAAAATAGAAAAGGTTTTACATAAAGCGGCTAACGAAGCAGATTCTACTTTCGAGAAAAAGAAAAGAGACTTTTTTGAAACGGAATACAAAGCATTAATCGAGAAAAATAAAACTAACGAAGATGCTAAAATCAAAAAATACATTGATGAGAATAAATTAGATGTTAAAACTACAGCATCAGGTTTAAAATACATCATCGAAAAACCAGGTAATGCTGAAAGAGCTGGCTTAACAGATACAGCTATTGTTGATTATACCGGTCAATTCACTAACAAAAAAGGTGATGGTAAAATAAACGTTTTCGATACATCAAACGAAAAAATTGCAAAAGAAGCTGGAATCCATTCTCCAATGGCACAATATACTGCTCGTCCGTTGGTATTAAACCAATTGGCACCAGGTTTCGTAGAAGGTGTTCAATTAATTGGTGTTGGTGGTAAAATCAAAATCATCATTCCTTCTAAATTAGGTTATGGTGAAAATGGTGGTGGTCCAATCAACCCATTTACGCCATTAGTTTTTGATATCGAAATTAAAGGCATTAAAAAAGGCGTGGCTGGTGCACCAGTTGCTGCACAACCACAAGCTGCTCCGGCACAATAAGTAAAACAAAATATTTTTTAAGCCTCAGGATTTATGATTCTGAGGCTTTTATTTTTTGCAAAACTTACGTAGTCTAATAAATATCTTCAAATACAGACTTCTTGCGTTAACAGATTAGCAGGATTTAAATTTTTGAGCTTTGTTTTTTTGAAGCGCAACAGTTATTCGTTTCTGGCAAAACCTGTCCCGCCAATGCTTCATGCCTACCGCAGGCAGGCAATCTTTTGCAAAACTTACAAAGTCTAACAAGCATCTTCGAGCGAAGACTTTGTAAGTTAAAAGGACAAAAGTATTTCCGCGTATGTCGGGGTTAAGAAAAATGTAAGTTGACGTAATGCAAATATAGTGAGTTGTCATCCTGAGCCTGTCGAAGGACGCTTTGTTGTTTCAAATATTGCACAGGTCTTCGACAAGCTCAGACTGACATCCAACGGTTATACCTTTGATGGAAACTTCCCTTCTTGTTTAAAGAAGGTTTGGGGTTGATTTGCGGCATTCTTTTAACCGTTGGTTGAAACCAACGGCAATAAGTATCAACAAAAAACTATAGCAAATTTTGTATTGAGAATCTGCTATTCTTGCAAAAACCGCTGTTCTTAAACCTGATTGCAGTGAATCCCGATTTTTCATCAGGAGCAACGGAAAGCAGGGCTGCAAGCCGCCAAAAGCGCCGAAGCACTCATTTTCTAAAAAATAACACCATTCAAAAAGCTAGCCCATTCGTTAAATCATTACCTTTGCCGTATGATTTTTACCGATACACATACCCATTTATATTACGAACAAGACACTGAAAAACAAGCCCAGTTAATGGAGCGTTGCTTTGAGAACAATGTTAACCGATTGTTTTTGCCAAATGTAGATGTGGCTTCGATTAAAATGATTGATGATTTGGTGAAAAAATACCCTGAAAATTGTTTTGCAATGGCAGGCCTGCACCCCTGCGATGTGAAGGATGATTACGAAGCGCAGCTTACAGAGATTTACAATAGCATTGAGGGCAGAAAAATTTATGCAATTGGCGAAATCGGTATAGATTTATATTGGGACAAGACCACTCTAAGTATTCAGCAAGACGCCTTTCGCAAACAAATTAATTGGGCAAAAAACTTAGGTTTACCAATTGTAATACATTGTAGAGAAGCTTTTGATGAGGTTTTTGAAGTTTTAGAAGCCGAAAAAGATGACAAATTGAGAGGGATTTTCCATTGCTTTACTGGAAGTGAGGAGCAAGCTAAGCAAGCGATTAATCTAAATTTTTACTTGGGAATTGGCGGTGTGGTAACGTATAAAAAAGCGGGTTTAGATGTGGTTTTGGCAAATATTCCTTTAGATAAATTAGTGCTCGAAACCGATTCACCTTACCTGGCTCCGGTTCCGTTTAGAGGCAAACCGAACGAAAGCAGTTATTTAATATATGTGGCGCAGAAACTCGCAGATATTTACAATGTATCTGTAGCGGAAATAGCAAGTATCACCACAGAAAATTCTAAAAAAATTTTTGGTGTGTAGAACTCTAGCAATAGAAAGAAGAAACCATTCCCCTGCCCTTTCGAATGGGATATTATTATGGAGAAAGCCTGTATTTTGAACAGTATACAGTTGATTAGTACAGCAGCCTTTATTTATCAATTGATTCAAAACTAATCTGCGAAATACAAATCTTTTGCGTTCTTTTGCGGGGAGCAACCAATACAAACCAAATGACAAAAATTTTGATAATCTATACCGGTGGAACCATTGGTATGGTGAATGATCCGGTTAACGGAATGTTAATTCCATTCGATTTTGAACAGATTAAAAATAACGTTCCGGAACTTAATCGTTTAAATTATCAATTAGATGTACACTCATTTGATCCGGTTTTGGATTCATCCAACATGGACCCAGAAATCTGGAAAACACTTGCAGAACTTGTTTACAGCAATTACGATAATTACGATGGTTTTGTAATTCTCCATGGTTCTGATACGATGGCTTTTACGGCCTCGGCTTTAAGTTTCATGTTAGAAAATTTGGGTAAACCCGTGGTTTTAACCGGTTCTCAACTTCCAATTGGGCAAATCCGTACCGATGCAAAAGAAAATTTAATAACCGCTTTAGAAATTGCAGCAACAAAAGAAGATGGTAAAGCACTGGTGCCCGAAGTTTGCATTTATTTTGATGCACAACTTTTCAGAGGAAACCGCTCCATAAAATATAATATTGAGAAATTTGAGGCATTCCGTTCTCCAAATTATTCACTCTTAGCAGAAGCAGGGGTACATCTGCAATTCCACACCAATTACATTTTGAAAGCACCAGAAGGGCCTTTAAATCTTCGAACTAATTTTAATTCAAATATTGGGGTTTTAAAGCTTTATCCTGGCATTACCATTCAGGCCGTGCAGGCTATAACCGAATCGAAAGTTGATGCCATTATTTTAGAAACCTTTGGTTCTGGCAATACAACAACCGCAAAATGGTTTTTAGATAGCTTGAAGCATGCTATTGATAGCGGAAAAATTATTATCGACATCTCTCAATGTAAAAAGGGCTCTGTACAATTGGGCCGTTACGAAACCAGCAGAGATTTACAGCAAATGGGGATTTTAAGTGGCTTCGATTTAACTTTTGAAGCTACCGTTACCAAGCTAATGTTTGTAATGGGCTTAGGTTTGCCAATTGAAGAAAGCAAAAGGCTAATGGAAAAATCGTTACGTGGCGAGCTTACAAACGATTAATTGTCATTTAGTAAGATTACCTTTATTATAGGTCATTGTTATTATTATTAAAATAAGTTTTATGCCCGATAAAATTATTATAGGTGTTACAGATTGCAGTAAATTCGAAATCTATCGCGATTGGGCTTTAAGTTATGATGAACGCGTTGAAGTTATTCAGCTTGGCTATAAACTTAATAACTTTGATGATATAAAAAAATGCGATGGCATTGTATTAACCGGAGGCGAAGATGTTCACCCGCGATATTATAATCAGCCTGAATATTATCCTTATTGCTACGAAGATGATATTGATGAGCAACGCGACGAATTTGAATTTAAAGTTTTAGCTTATACAGAAGAAAACCAAATTCCGGTTTTGGGCATTTGCAGAGGCATGCAGGTTGGCAATGTATTTTTCGGCGGCAACTTAATTCCTGATATCGCTACGTGGGGGAAATTTGACCATGCTAAAATGCCTGATAAAAGCGACAGATACCATGAGGTTATCGTAAATCCTTCATCTTGGTTAAGCCAGATTGTGAATACCGATAAAGGTTTAGTAAATAGTAATCACCACCAAAGTACCGATAGAATAGCCAAAGATTTTGTTGTAAGTGCCATAACTATTGATGGCGTTGCAGAAGCAATGGAACGTTTACATCCCGAAGGAAAATCTTTCTTACTTTTTGTACAATGGCACCCCGAAAGGTTGAAAGATAAGCAAAGTCCTTTTAGCAAAAATTTACACAATGCTTTTATTAATGCGATAGTGAAACAGGTTTGATTTACACGCAAAACTTAGAGAAAAAAGACAAGGTTATATGTTTAACGACTTAATCTTCTTTTTCTTTGCGAAAGACTTTGTGTTCTTTGCGGTTAAACTAATATTTATATGCATTTTTTTTACAAACAATCTGCGTGATAGTAGCTTAACTCAAAACCAGTTCTAAATCTTTTTTTATTAAATTGCCGATTAATAATTTTCAATTAATCAACAATAATATATTTAATGAGAAAGCTGTTTCTGATTGTTTCCTTTTGCATTTCCACGATAGGTGTTTATGCACAATCCATTGTAAATGAAACCGAAAGTGGCGATGGAGAAGCTGTTGCAATGCAAACACCAATTGCAATAATTCCTCAACCGGTTTCATTGATGAAGAAATCAGGAACATTTACTTTACCCGAAAATATTGTAATTCAGGCACAAAAAAGCGGCGATTTAAAACAATCCATAGCTTTTCTGTCGGATAGAATAACAACCGCAACGGGCAAATTTGTTAGCACAGCGAACAGTGCAGCGCATCCAACCATAAAATTAATTCTGAATACACAAGATGATACACAACTCGGAAATGAGGGTTACAAATTGAATGTTAATCCAACTCAAATTGTAATTACTGCAAATAAACCTGCCGGGATTTTCTGGGGCGTTCAATCGTTGGTTCAATTATTTCCGGCTGAAATTGAAAGTAAAGAAGTGGTAAAGAATATAAAATGGCAGGCACCATGTGTTGATGTTATCGATTATCCTAAACTTGGCTGGCGAGGTTTAATGTTTGATGTTGCCCGCCATTTCTTTACTAAAGATGAGGTAAAACGCTTTGTTGATGATATGGTTCGCTATAAATTTAATTTGCTGCACCTACATTTAACCGATGATGAAGGCTGGAGAATAGAAATTAAAGGCTTACCAAAACTAACAGAAGTTGGCGCATGGAGTGTAAAAAAAGTTGGAACTTTTGGCGATTTTACGCCGCCAACGGCTGATGAACCTCGTACCTACGGTGGTTTTTACACGCAGGAAGACATTAAAGAAATTGTACAATATGCTCAAGAACGCTTTGTAAATATTTTGCCCGAAATTGATGTTCCCGGACATAGTTTAGCAGCCATTGCATCTTATCCAGAATTATCCTGCACAGCAGATGCTGTAAATTACAAAGTACGTTCTGGTGAAAAAATTATGGACTGGAGTCGTGGCGCACCGCCTTTGGCTTTGGTAGATAATACCCTTTGTCCTGCTAACGAAAAAGTATACGTTTTTTTAGATACCGTGATTACGCAGGTAGCAAAACTTTTCCCTTTCGAATACATTCACATGGGTGGAGATGAAGCTCCGCATAATTTCTGGGAGAAAAACGACCAGGTTAAGCAACTTATGCAACGCGAAGGCTTAAAGACCATTCCACAGGTGCAGGCTTATTTTGAAAAACGTGTTGAACAAATCGTAGTCTCAAAAGGCAAAAAATTTATGGGTTGGGATGAAATTTTAGAAGGTGGTGTATCGCCTACTGCTTCAGTTATGAGTTGGAGAGGATTAAAATACGGCATAGAAGCTTCTAAAAACAAACATAATGTGGTTATGAGTCCGACAGATTTTGCTTACCTCGATTACATGCAGGCCGATGTAATTACCGAACCAAAGGTATATGCATCTTTACGTTTAAACAAAACTTACCAGTTTAACCCAATTCCGGCAAGTGCCGACCCGAAATACATTATTGGTGCACAAGCTAACTTATGGACGGAGCAAATTTTCAACTTCCGCCAGGTTCAATATATGATTTGGCCAAGAGCATTTGCCATTTCAGAATCTGTTTGGAGCCCAATTGAAAAGAAAAACTGGACAAATTTTGTTGATAGAACCGAGCAACATTTTGAACGTTTGGATTTAGCAGAAACCAAGTATTCTGCAGCAATTTACGACCCATCGATTACCGTAAGAAGAACGCCTGATAAGCAATTAATGATAGAGCTAACACCAGAGATTGATGGCCTTGATATTTATTATAGTTTCGATAACTCTACACCCGATCGCTTTTATCCAAAATATACATCGGCTATTACGCCTCCAAAAGATGCTAGCATGCTACGTATCATTTCTTACAAAGGCAAACAAGTTGTTGGTAGATTAATTAGTTTACCAATTACAGATTTGCAGAAAAGAGCCAGATAATGGGTAAAGAAATCGAGAGAAAATTTCTGATAAACGCTTCAGCCTGGTTAGCGATACAAAAACCTGTTGGAAAATTACTACGGCAAGGCTATATTTTAACTGATCCGAACAAAACCATTCGCGTAAGAATAGCAGACCATACGGGTTGGTTAACCATAAAAGGAATTTCTGTTGGAGCATCAAGACTTGAGTATGAATATGAAATTCCGTTAGCAGAAGCCAAAGAATTATTAGATAACTTTTCAGAAGCTGAGTTAGAAAAGATCAGATATGAAATTACTTACAAAGGAAAACTTTGGGAAGTTGATGTTTTTGCAGGCTACAACAACGGATTAGTCGTTGCAGAAATTGAGCTTTTATCGGAAGATGAACAATTTGAAATTCCTGAATGGGTAGCCGAAGAAGTTACTCATGATAAAAAATATTACAACTCTAACTTAACAAAACACCCATTTAAAGATTGGGCATAACCTAGATTACAAAAAGGTTGGCAAATATGCCCAAAATATATTTCTTCAAGCCATCCCAAACAATTTAATTTAAATGCTGTATTTAAAAATAGAGTTTAGGTTGATGTATTTAACTTTTGTGAATAAATAAATCTTTCAGCTTTTATTGGCTTTTAAACTCATTTCATATATTCGTTAATTCAAATCATTCCTGTTTAAGCTTGAAATCAGTTATCCCAAAATAAACTGATTTTACATTTAAAATTTTTAAACAATTATACAGAAGCATGAAAACAACTAAATTTTTATTGAGTGCGGTTTTAGCGGTTACGCTATTTTTCGCTGGGTGTAAACCAAAAGACGCAGATATTCAGTCTGCAGTACAGGCTAAAGAAGCTGCAGGAATTACTGTAGCGGTAGCAAAAGGCGATGTTACGCTTACGGGCGAAGTTGCTGATGAGGCAGAGAAAGCCAAAGCAGAAGAAATTGCTAAAGCAGAAAAAGGCGTTAAATCGGTTATTAATAACCTAACAATTAAAACTGTAGCGCCTGTTGTTATTGCAGAAGATACCGTTTTAATTAAGAACGTTGCTGATGCTACAAAAGATTTTCCAACGGTTAAAGCCGAGGTTAAAGATGGCGTTGTTCTTTTAACAGGAGAGATTAAAAAAGCATCTCTGATTACATTAATGCAACATTTAAGTGCATTAAAACCTAAAAAAATCGACAATAAATTAACCGTTAAATAATCCGAACCATGGCCTTACAAGAAAAATATAAAGCATTAACTGATGCGGCAACTGCTGCCGGAATTTCGGATTTAGCAGTACGCGAACAAGATGGAATTTTGTATGTTGATGGTACTGCACCGGATGGAGCAACAAAAGACAATCTATGGGAAATTTATAATCAAATCGACCCAAATTTTGCATCTGGCGATTTAGTTTTAAACGTAAATGTAGCTATTGATGTAGCCGTAACACATGCAAAAGTAATTACTCAAAGCAGTAACCTTAACATCCGTAAAGGACCAGGTACCGATCAGCCAATTGTTGGTAAAGCTGCGCATGATGAAATCATCACTTTGGTTAATCGTAGCAACGATTTATGGTGGTTAGTACGCACTAAAGATGGCGAAGAAGGTTATTGCTATGCGCAATATCTGGAACCGCAAGCTTAATATTATTTGAAAGCGCAATTGTAAAAGGTTGCGCTTTTTTTGTGCCTGTTTAAATTCCCAAAAAGGAATTTTGCTTATCATTTTTTAGATTAGATAGGAATATTATCGAATTTTATTAAATTAGGGCTATTAAACCAAACCTATTCATGAAAAGTAATCTATCAGAATTAAGCCTCGAATCGCTAATTAAACAAAGAAATTTATTAAAAGGCGTGGCCATTGGCTTTGGGTTGGTTTTACTTTTGGCTTTTACCGTGGTTTTATACGTAGCCATCCAAAAAAAGAATTTCGGTCTGATTGCCGTTTTACCTGCAAGCATGATTACCTTATTACCAATCATGCTCAGGTTTAGCCAAATAAAAACTGAAATAAAATCAAGACAAATTAACTAGTGAACTCTACCGCTCCAACCCATCATCACAACTGCTTAAATTGCGATAGCGAGGTAATTAAAAATTACTGTGCTAACTGCGGACAAAAAATAAGCACGCACCGGTATTCTTTAAAACACTTTGTTGAACATGATTTTGTACATGGTGTTTGGCATGTTGATAAAGGCGTATTGTATACCATTAAGGAGCTTTTTACCAGACCTGGAAACAGTGTGAGGGAATTTATTCAGGGTAAGCGAGCCAGGTTATTTAATTTTGTAACCTTAATTGTTTTGATTTTGGCTATTGCCGGCCTTTTAGCACCCTACCAACAACTTCGTTTGGTTGATATAATGCCGCAGAATATTAAAGATACCATGAACACGATTGACAAGTTCTCTACTAAGTATCCTAAAGTTGTTATACTAATTTTAATACCGCTTTATTCGTTATTTACCTCCTTTTGGTTCAGAAAAGCGAAGTTAAATTACAGTGAGCATTTAGTTTTAAACTCTTACAAAACTGCTGGCGAATTAATTATCGGCTTGATGTTTTCAATCCTGACTATATTTTATGCCAATCCAACAACTTTATTCTACATCTACTACATCTTTGTTGGCTTAGGCGGAATGATTTATACCGTTTGGTTTTACAGCCAGTTTTTTTCTGGTTATGGAAATTCTAAAAAAGCGGCCATCTTCAGGGCGATAATGGTTCCCGTTTCTTATCTTTTTTTATCAGGGATAATTGGATTTGTATTGGGTGTGTTGGGATCGATTAAAAAATAAGAAGTTTATCGTTTAAGAGATTGCTTCGTCGTGCCTCCTCGCAATGACGGAAACTCATCAACTATCAAATTTCATTTTCAGCTGTTAGTCTGAGCGTAGTTCTAGACCGAAAGTTAGTATTCCAAAAAATTATTGAGTTCGTCTTTGCGAGGCACGAAGCAATCTCTAAAAAAATTATCAAGAGGGAGATTGCTTCAATCGATGAAAAACCGATTTCGCAATGACGGAAACTCATCAACTATCAGATTTAATTTTCAGCTGTTAGTCTGAGCGTAGTTCTAGACCGAAAGTCATTATTCCAAAAAACTTATTGAGTTCGTCTTTGCGAGGCACGAAGCAATCTCTAAAAAAATTATCAAGAGGGAGGTTGCTTCAATCGATGAAAAACCGATTTCGCAATGACGGAAACTCATCTACTATCAGATTTCATTTTCAGTTGCTAGTCTGGGCGTAGTTCAAGACCGAAAGTTAGTATTCCAAAAAATTATTGAGTTCGTCTTTGCGAGGCACGAAGCAATCTCTAAAAAAAATATCAAGAGGGAGATTGCTTCAATCGATGAAAAACCGATTTCGCAATGACGGAAACTCATCAACTATCAGATTTAATTTTTCGGTTGTCAGTCTGGGTGTAGTTCTAGACCGAAAGTTAGTATTCCAAAAAATTATTGAGTTCGTCTTTGCAAGGCACGAAGCAATATCTAAAAAAAATATCAAGAGGGAGATTGCTTCAATCGATGAAAAACCGATTTCGCAAGGACGGGAATTTGGTTAATTCTCAATTAAACAATTTAGCAATAACCAATTAACCAAAGCTCAATAGCCAATTCATCAACTATCAAATTTCATTTTCAGCTGTTAGTCTGAGCGTAGTTCTAGACCGAAAGTTAGTATTCCAAAAAATTATTGAGTTCGTCTTTGCGAGGCACGAAGCAATCTCTAAAAAAATATCAAGAGGGAGATTGCTTCAATCGATGAAAAATCGATTTCGCAAGGACGGGAATTTGGTTAATTCTCAATTAAACAATTGAACAAATCCAACTAAAGTCCCATTTCCTTTTTAAGAAATTTTCCGGTTAAACTAATTGGATTTTGAATTAAGCCTTCAGGTGTACCTTCAAATAAAATCCGACCGCCCCCGGCGCCACCTTCCTCCCCTAAATCAATTACCCAATCGGCAACTTTAACCACATCTAAATTGTGCTCGATAACTAGAATCGTATTACCTTTTTCTACCAATTCTTGTAATACACCTAAAAGCACATTAATATCTTCAAAGTGCAAACCGGTTGTTGGTTCATCCAAAATATAGAAGGTTTTACCAGTATCCTTTTTTGATAATTCCGTAGCCAGCTTCACTCTTTGCGCTTCGCCACCCGATAAAGTAACTGAAGATTGACCCAAAGTGATGTAACCCAGTCCAACATCCTTTAATGTTTTTATCTTACGGTAGATGTTTGGAATGTGCTCAAAATAGATACATGCATCTTCGATGCTCATATCCAACACATCGCTGATTGATTTTCCACGGTAGCGAACTTCCAGAGTTTCACGATTATACCTTTTACCGCCACATTCTTCGCAAGGCACCTGAACATCTGGTAAGAAATTCATTTCAATAACCTTCATACCGCCACCCTGACAAGTTTCGCATCTTCCACCTTTTACATTGAAAGAAAAACGACCAGGTTTATAGCCCCGAATTTTAGCTTCTGGCAATTGAACAAACAAGTTTCTGATATCAGAAAAAACACCAGTGTAAGTTGATGGATTTGAACGTGGCGTTCTGCCAATCGGAGCCTGATCTATTTCAATAACTTTATCAATTTCCTTTAAACCGGTAATTTTCTCGTAAGGCAAAGGTGTTTTTTTAGCCCTAAAGAAATGATGATTTAAAATCGGATATAAAGTTTCGGTTATTAAACTTGATTTTCCACTGCCCGAGACACCCGTTACAGCAATAAATTTCCCAAGCGGAAAATCAACAGAAACATCTTTTAAATTATGGCCATGCGCTTTAATAATGGATAGTTTATGTCCGTTACCTTTACGCCTTACCTTTGGTACTTCGATATTTTTCTTACCGTTTAAATATTGCGCCGTAAGCGTATTCGATTTTAAAATCTGCTTTGCTGTACCTTCTGCAACAACGGTACCGCCATGAATACCCGCACCCGGACCAACATCAATTACCCAGTCGGCTTCCAAAATCATATCCTTATCGTGCTCCACAACAAGAACGGAATTACCCAAATCACGAAGATTTTTCAAGGCATTAATTAAACGTTCGTTATCCCTTTGGTGCAAACCGATACTTGGCTCATCCAGAATGTACATTACATTCATCAGTTGAGAACCAATTTGCGTAGCCAAACGAATACGCTGTGCCTCGCCACCCGAAAGTGTACGAGCCGTTCTATCTAAAGTTAAATAAGTTAAACCAACATCAGTTAAGAAACCGATACGGGCTTTAATCTCCTTTAAAATTTCTTTAGCAATAATATTCTGACGCTCTGAAAGTCGTTCATCTACGTTTTCGAACCACTTGAACAAATTGCTTATATCCATTGATGATAAATCGAAAATATTCTTACCATCAACTTTAAAATGCAAACTTTCTTTCTTTAACCTTGCGCCATTACATTCAGGGCAGGTTTTAAGTTTTCTAAAAGCTTCCATATCATCAACTGCAGCCTCGCTCCTTTTTTCATTCTGCTCTTCGAGCATTTTAATTATCCCATCGAAAGTGATGTTATAATTTTGAACGTTCCACTTGTTGTACTCAACTTCAACCTTAATTAAATCGCTTGCACCATTTAAAATGATATTTATAATCTCGTCACTCAACTTTTCAATCGGTGTAGATAGAGAGAAATTATACTTTTTAGACAAGGCCTTTAAAACCTGAAACATCCAGGTATCGCGGTATTCGCCTAAAGGTGCTAAACCACCATTCAAAATGCTCAATTTGGGGTTCGGCATAACCGAATCTTTATCCACCACGAAAATATAACCTAAACCATCGCAACGCTCACACGCACCATAAGGTGAGTTGAATGAAAAACTGTTAGGTTGAGGTTCATCATAAGAAATTCCGGTGGTTGGGCACATTAAAAATTTACTGAAATGCGCCACATTATTATCCTTATCGCTGATTTTAATTACGCCCTTACCCATTTTCATGGCAATTTGAAGCGAATCTAATAAGCGTTTTTTATCTTTTTCATCGATGATTAGCCTATCGATTACAACTTCAATATCGTGGATTTTATACCTATCCACCTGCATTTTAGCTGTAATGTCTTTAATTTCGCCATCAACACGCACTTTGGTATAACCCTGCTTACGGATTTGCTCAAATAACTCCCTGTAATGTCCTTTTCTACCCTTAACTACAGGAGCCAGAATATTTACCGCAACACCATCAAACTTTTTATAAATATTTAGCAGAATCTGGTCTTCGCTCATGCGCTCCATTTTCTCGCCGGTATTGTACGAGTAAGCATCTGCAACACGAGCATAAAGCAAACGCATAAAATCGTAAATCTCGGTAATGGTACCCACCGTAGAGCGTGGGTTTTTACTGGTGGTTTTTTGTTCTATGGCAATAACCGGACTCAGGCCTGAAACCTTATCCACATCGGGGCGTTCCATGCCGCCCATAAACTGGCGACTGTAAGCACTGAAAGTTTCCATGTAACGGCGTTGTCCTTCGGCGTAAATAGTATCAAAAGCCAAAGAAGATTTACCGCTGCCACTCAAACCGGTAATCACAACCATCTGGTTTCGAGGGAAACTAACATCGATATTTTTTAAATTATGTACCCTTGCTCCGTAAACTTCTACATCTTTTTGCTCGCCAAGGTCGATAGATTTATTGCTCATATTTTTTAAAAAAGTTGGGAATATCAAGACCTCAAAAAAGGCAAAATTCCAATCGGCAAAATTGCTAAAAATTTTATCAAAATGAAAGTGTAATCCAATCTGTATTAAGGATTAATTGTCATAATTATTTGTAAGCTTTTTAACAACGATGCAGACATTTTGAAAGGCTTTATCTACAAACATTAAGCACCGCTAAGGGTTTTGTATTTTTTTGTTTTTGGTTTCGCGAAGCGGATTAAATGTTTGAGGCTTATTTTAAATTTATTAGTTTTAGATTAATAAATTTTACGCCACTCTCTTTTTGCTGATCCTGCTTTTTTGTGGCTTTGTGTGGCGATGAGTGGATACATACAAGTTATTAATCATTACTCCGGACAACATTCAAATCTATGAAATCTAAAATAATGTTTATAGAATTAAAGACAGGTTATTAAGACAATGGACCTGCTTGGATTGGCATGGTAGAATTTTCAAAATCTGGAAAGACAGTATATTTTGACAACAAAGCTTTAAAAAAAATGGGAACACCAAGTGGAGGTGGAAATCACTACGACATTGAAAGTGGTGAGGCATACTGGGTTTCTGGAGTTAAGAAGAATGGTGCCGACAGACATTGGGCTGGTAGCGGAAAAATAATGATTGACAGAAATTCAATAGATGAATATTTGACATTAGTGGACTTTAATTCTATTGAGGAAAAATACTATAAAACAATTGACGTTAAACCTACCGACAAAAATAGATTTAAGGAATTAGAAAACTCAGAATTAGAGATATAGGAGTCACGTACCTCACTCTAGTTTAAGTGTTCGCTTTTTCAGCGGTCACTTAAATTTATATGCAAACGAAGAATTGTCTGAAAATATAGCAGTTACAAATAGGATGGATAGTGCTAAGTTTCGGTCGGAGACCTTAGTTTAGTAAAATATTTGAGTGAACCTGCGGAACACTTAAACCAGAAATAACCATTAAAATTCTATGGTTATTTAGTATTTAAAAAAAAGAATTATGACACCAAAAGAAGCAAAGAAAGCAGAACAAACATATCAAGAATATCGTTTTAAAGCACTCTTATCAGTACTAACTGATGAACAGCGAGAACAATTTGATATATACATGAAAGAACACCTTCCAGAATTAAAAACTACCATAGCGAAATTTCTAGCGCCACATGATGCAGAGCTTATAATAAGCGAATTTAAGAAGGTAAAAAAGTTTGGTTAACCCCACTAATTTAAGTGTTGGCTTTTTCAGCGGTCACTTAAATTTACAATACAACGAAGAGTTTGTCTGGAGATAGCACTATCAGAAAGGCAGTGCATGCTTTCGGTCGAAGACCTAGTTTTTATAAAAGATTTAAGTGACCCTCCGGAACACTTAAACCAGCAATTTAGCGATAGATCCCATCCAGTTTAAGCGTTCGCTTTTTGAGCGGTCACTTTAATTTACAATACAACCAAAGACTTTGTCTGTAAATAAAGCACTAATAGAAAGGCAGTGCATGCTTTCGGTCAAAGACCTAGTTTTAATAAAAGATTTAAGTGACCCTCCGGAACAATAAACCAGAATTCAACGATAAACGAAAAAAAAAAATCACCAAAACAACTTATAGGAATAAAAGCTATCTTTAGAATTGCCTGCTTTTTATAATTTAAACCTGCGGTAGACAATTAAGTAATGAAAAATGGGAACAAGATATAAGTTTGGAGATAGTAGCATTCCTCATTTCATAACATTCGCTGTGATAAATTGGATTGATGTTTTTAGCAGAGAATGTTATAAAGAAATTGTTGTAGAAAGTTTAAAATTCTGTGTGGCAGAAAAAGGATTGAATTTGCATGCTTGGGTAATTATGAGTAATCATATCCATTTAATTGCTAGTGCCCAAGGTGGTTGTGAGCTTGTTAACATTACCAGAGATATGAAGAAATATACAAGTAAGATGATTATTGCAAGCATAGAAAATACTGTTGAGGAAAGTAGAAAAAACTGGATGTTGTGGATGTTTAGACGAGCCGGAGAAAAAAATAGTAACAACAAAATTTATCAGTTTTGGCAACAAGACAATCATCCGGTAGAATTATCTTCCAATAAAATGATAGAGGATAGATTAAATTATTTACATGAAAATCCGGTTAAAGCAGGTTTGGTAACCGAAGCTCAATATTACAAGTACAGTAGCGCTACAGATTATTATGAAGAAAAAAATGGTTTAATACCACTATCTTTAATGTAATCTAAAATTTTCGATATAACTTGTTTATTATCATTAGTTACTCCCTTCCCCTATTTCTTAAAAACCCCGACGATAACCCAAAACGCATATACGCATACTTATCCTGAAAATAAATATTGTAATTATCTTCGCCATAATAACCAACTGCAGCCATTAAAAACACATTATGCATAAAAGGAAAACTATAGTTGAAGTTAATTTCTGCATTTAGTCGCTTTTGTATATTGGCAATATTTTTACCTGGGATGTTGTTAACCGCGTAAGAAAGTTCTGCGTTTAATCTCCAGGATTCTTTTTCGCTGTTTTTGTTGTTCTGCATTAGCGATTTTCGTTCGATTTCATCATATCTTCTAAATGAAAAGTTGTACAACAATCTGGTAAAACCGAAGCCATCATCCAAAACCGGCTCGTACCTAAAAAGTTTGTGAGTTTGAAAACCTACTCTATGGTTTAGCGTGTAATATTTGGCATCGCCTTCGGCAGATTTTAATAAATGCCCAAACCGATAAGAAAACGTTAAATAATTAGCGTTAAAATTTCCGTTGAAGGTATTTATACTTCCATCCGGGTTTCTTGCATCCTGGTCTTGTCCGTTAGAATGATGCGTAAAGGCCAGTTCTACGTACTTATAATTATCGGGCTGTAAATTTAGGCGGGCAAACAAAGCACCACCCAATCGGTAACTTGGTGTTCTAACAGCAGCAGAAAATTCATTGCGCACCCGAACGGTAAAATCTGGAATTACGGAGAAAGCGATCGGCGATTTATAACTGCCCAGTAACATATAGGTTGTTGTTAACCTTCCGTTGATTACATATTTGCTAGGTGCTCCAATTTCTCCACCTGGAGAAGTGTAAGCTAAATCGGCATTTTCTTTATAAAGATTCACGAAAGATTTATTTGCCAATTCCCGTTTAAGTTGCAAAGAATCGTTAGCATTGGTCTGTGCAAAAAGCAATGAAGGAAAGATGATAATTGTAAGCAGCAGTAACGATTTGTTCATTAACCAATAAACGTTGTTAAGTAAGGAACGGTTTTGTTCTTTGAATAATAAGGGAGAATGCAATATTTAATCATTCATCAACACATATTAAAAGATTTCCTGTGATTAAACTTTCATAAAAAAACAAGTCAAAGTTTAAAACCAACGTTATGAAAAGTCTGCACCTATTGTTCTTATTAGCAACACTATCTGTGAGCTGCAAAAAAAGCAGCGAGCCAACACCAACCAATCCAGATAATGGCATTTATTTTCCTGCTAATTCTTCAACTACCTGGGAAACCACTACCCCATCCCAACTGGGCTGGAATTCGGCTGCTATCGCAGATTTAAAATCTTTTCTAGCTCAAAAAAATTCCAAATCGTTTATGATACTGGTAAACGGCAGAATTGTGATGGAAGAATATTTTAATGGACATAATGCCACAACCGAATGGGAATGGAATAGCGCAGGTAAGACGTTAGTATCTGCCACTACTGGCATCGCACAGCAAGAAAATCTTTTAAACATCAATAATAAGGCCTCAGATTATTTAGGCTCGGGATGGACCATCATGCCATCTGATAAGGAAAATTTAATCACCGTAAGAAATTTGCTTACTATGACTACCGGTAACGATGATACCAAACAGTTTGTGATAAAACCCAACCTAACCTATGTTGCAGATGCGGGTACAAGATGGGCTTATAGTAATGTTTTTCAGAAATTAACCGATGTGGTTGCCAAAGCCAGCAATAAAGATTTTGAAATATACTTTAACGAAAAACTGAAAAATAAAATCGGCATGGATGGTTTTTGGAATTTCGGAACAATATTCACCATTTACCACAGTAGCGCAAGAAGCATGGCTCGATTTGGGCTTTTGGCTTTAAATAAAGGCAAATGGAAGGATGAACAAATCATCAACGAAAACTATTTCAACCAAAGCATCAGCACTTCACAAAGTATTAATCCATCTTATGGTTATTTATGGTGGTTAAATGGCAAAGCTAAGTTTATGATACCGGGTGAACAAACCGTTTTTAATGGCTCATTAGTGCCTAATGCTCCGGCAGATATGTATGCGGCTATGGGGGCAAACGACCAACGCATTTATGTTATCCCAGGCAAAAAAATGGTTATCATCAGAATGGGTAACGCATCAAATCCGAGCAATCCAAATTTTGCCGTTTCAGGTTTTGATAACGAACTTTGGGCAAAAATAAATGCGGTTATTAATTGATTCGTTTTATAAGGTACATTTGAGCTGATGAAACTTTTCGCCGATATTATTAACACTTCAAAAAACTGGCTTCCTAATGATGGTACAGTTAATTACTATGGTAAATTATTAAGCGATAATGAAGCCGATGTTTATCTCGCTAAACTTTTAGATAACATAGAATGGAAAAATGATGAGGCCGTAATTTTCGGGAAGAAAATCATGACCAAAAGAAAAGTTGCATGGTATGGCGAGAAACCCTTCGAATATACCTACTCAAACACTACAAAACACGCTTTACCCTGGACCGATGAATTACTCGAACTTAAAATGCTTGCTGAAAAAGAATCGGGCGAAACCTATAACTCTTGCTTACTTAATTTATACCATGATGGTAATGAAGGCATGGCGTGGCACAGCGATGGCGAAACAGATTTAAAGAAAAACGGAGCCATAGCCTCTTTAAGTTTTGGAGCAGAAAGAAAATTTGCCTTTAAACACAAACAAAGCGGCGAAAAAGTGGAAATGGTTTTAGAACACGGAAGCCTTTTGGTAATGAAAGGTACAACACAAACCCATTGGTTACATAGGTTGCCGCCAACCAAAAAAATATCCAAACCAAGGGTTAACCTTACCTTCAGAACCATAACAGAATAATAGTCGTTATTACAAAATAAACCAATTCTTAAACAGCAAATTGCCAAAGATAAAATAAATTATTATTTCACTTTGTTTTACAAAGCACTTTATTATATTTGTATATAAAATAATTAGTTATGAAAAATTTGATAGGCAAAATTGGGGGTTTTATTCTAGGTGCAATTACCTTCTTAACAATGTTCAAATTAATAATCCTCAATAATACATCGCCGAATGATGAACTGGCACCGGGAATAGTTTTACTGTGTGCTATTTTTATAGGCTTATTATTTGCCTTTATTGGCTCAAAAATACAGAACCATTTGACTAATAAATAGATAGAATGCTAACAGGTCTTGTTTAATCCCAGGTAATTGTTGTTCCGTTTTCGGTTGGATGCCCGGTGCATACCAAAACTCTACCACGTTCCAATTCATCGTCTGTTAGAACTTCGTTGTAATCCATACGCACATGCCCCGCTGTACAATTTGCAACACAAGTGCTACAAACCCCACCTCTGCAACTATATGGAAGTTTTATTTTATATTCAAGCGCTACATCCAAAATTCTTCTTGGCCAGGGAATATCCAAATGATGCACTGCACCTTTAAAATTTAAAATAACCGAATAAGTATTCTTATCTACAATTTTTTCACTGTTGTCGTCCTCATCAACTTCATCTTCGGGTAAAACAAAAGTTTCACGTTTTATCTGGCTAATATCAAAACCCATCCCTAACAAAGTAATCCGGCATAAATCCATGTAAATTATTGGTCCGCAAGTGTAAAAAAGTGCACTTTCTTTATCGAAAATCAAATTTTCTTTCAGCAGTTTATCAATATAAAACTTATTTAGCCTGGCCGTCATTAAATTTTTGCTGTTGCTAAAAATCCAGATAACCTTTAACCTATCGGGATACTTTGCCTGCCATTCGCTTATCTCATTGTAAAATAAAGTATCTTCTAAAGAACGATTGCTGTAAATAAGTGTGATTTTTGATTTCTGCTCAGTTACAAGTGCCGTTTTCAATATGGAGAATAATGGCGTGATGCCTACTCCAGCGGCGAAAAGAAAAACATCACGTTCTAATTCGCTTTGAGTTACATAACTGAATAAACCTTGAGGTTCTTGCGCAATCAAAGTATCGCCAACGCCGATTTTATGGTGTAAAAGTCTTGAGATTTCTCCATTTTCTACCCGCTTAACAGTGATGGCAATTGGTTCATTAACATCAGGCGAACTATTAAAAGAATACGAACGTCTGATTTCTCCATGTTTACCTTGGAAGATTAAAGATATAAACTGCCCAGCCAGATATTTGGGATAATCATTTTCAACTGGTTTAAGTTGTATAGTGATGTTATCGCCGGGTTGGGACACAATTTTTTCTACTTGCAGTTTATACATTAATTATCGCTATGATTTCAAAGATAATATTTGACCAAATATATAGCCACAGATTAGCAGATTATTTAAACAGTAAAAATTCATCTTTAGCTTATCAATTACAATTGATACGATAAATTCCCTAAAAAAAAAACGTCCTGAAAAAATTCAGGACGTTTACCAAATGCTTGTCTTTTATTAATCGGCGTTATAAGCCAATAATTCTTTAGGTTTTTCGTAACCATAACGTGCCGGGTGTTCAATAATCTGTTTCATCGAAATCACTTTGTAAACGTAACCACCGGTTTCACGGTTCAGTTTCATTTTGTAGTAATTGTCTTGATTTTGATTATTGATCTGCCTGCGTAGGCGTCCATCGCCAACATTATATGCCGCAGCAACCAATGTCCAGCTTTCTAAACCTCTATACATTTCTTTTATGTATTTGCAGGCTGCAACGGTAGATTTGCGTAAATTATAACGCTCATCTTTGCTCCCATTAACTTTTAAACCATAACTGCGGGCTGTACCTGGCATAAATTGCCAAACACCAGCAGCACCTTTGGGCGAAACGCCAGCTTGCATTCCTGATTCTACCAGTGCCAGGTATTTAAAATCTTCAGGAATTCCGTAAGCTGCCAAAATGGGTTCTATAATTGGGAACCATTCAGCTGCCTTGCGTTGTAATCGATGTGTTTGTGTATTATCGAATGTATGTGCCGCAAGGATTTTTTTCATTTTTCGCTCAACTTTTTTATCGCCTAAAGGCAATGTTTCATCGGCAAAATTTAAACGGGCCATTAAAGATTTCGGCTCTGCCTTAACTTTCTTTGGCTCCTCTTTTTGGGGTATTGTAGTGTTTAATTTTTCTTCTTTTAAAAGACTTTTTTGTGCTAAGGGCATTTGGTAAGCGAACACTTTTGCCATAATAAATAGTGCAGACACTATCAAAAATGGTACTATGTGTTTCTTTAACATCTTCCTCCTTTTTTTGGTGAACTTATAAAAAACGTTGGCAAAGGTAAAAAATAATGATCAGATTATCAAGCACTTGCAGAAATACCTTCCGAAATCGAGCTTTAAAGTGCTTTAAACGTGGGTTTTGAATTTTGATTTTTGGGGCATTTTTCCTATTTTAGAGGCTATTTTTTTATCAAAATTTTCCGCTGCTCAAAATTGTATTGTTCACCAATTTTGCCTAAATTTGCAGCCCGCATTTTAGGTGCGGTTAATAGCGTATCATGATAAATAAAAACAACAGGAACAGTCGGGATGACAAGTCCAAAACGGGCAGCCGGAAAACAGAAAGCAGAAGCAGTACAGGAAGCTCTGACAGAAGAAGAACTGAAGATAAAGACAGTAAATTCAAAAAATCATCCGATTCAAAAGAAGGCTTCAAACCTAGAAGCGCTGGCAACAAAGATTTCAAATCAAAATCATTTGGCGATAAAAGAGATTTCAAACCAAGAAGCGATCGCGACTTTAAATCGAGAGACGAAGAACCAAAAGGTTTCAAATTTGGCGATCGCGAATTCAAATCTAAAGATGCCAAACCAGAAGGACGTAGCTTTAAACCAAGAGAAGGAAGTTCAAGAGATTACAAACCAAGAACCGGAGATAGAGATTTTAAATCTAAAGATGGAGCAAGAGATTACAAACCAAGAACGGGAGACAGAGATTTCAAATCTAAAGATGGAGCAAGAGATTACAAACCTAAAGGAGAACGCGATTTCAAATCTAAGGATGGAGATTCGAGAAATTTTAAACCGAGAACTGGCGACAGAGACTTCAAACCTAGAGAAGGCGGATATAAAGATTTTAAATCAAGAGGTGGAAAAGGCGACGATTTCAAACCAAGTGCTGGAAGCTCTAGAGATGTAAAACCAAGAACTGGTGCAGATAGCAGACCTTTTAGAGATCGCGAAGAGCTTAAGCCTAGAGATACTGAATTCAATCGCGAAGAAAGAACAGTAATACAACAAGGCAGAAAAACAAATGAAGATAAAGGCTTAATTCGCCTAAACAGATATATTTCAAATGCAGGCATTTGTTCTCGCCGTAAAGCCGATGAATTAATTGCTGCAGGCATTATTACCGTTAACGGCGAAGCGGTTACAGAGTTAGGTCACAAAGTAGACCCAGCGAAAGATTTAGTACGTTACAACGGAGAACTTTTAAAACGTGAGAAAAAGGTTTACGTTTTATTAAACAAACCTAAAGATTACATCACAACAACTGATGATCCGCAGGAACGCCGTACCGTTATGCAATTAGTTGATAAAGCTAGTCGCGAGCGTATTTACCCAGTTGGAAGATTAGATCGCAACACTACCGGCTTAATTTTAATGACCAACGATGGTGATTTAGCTGATAAATTATCGCATCCTAAAAATGGCATTACCAAAATTTACAATGTTGAGTTAAACAAAGCTTTATCACAAGGTGATTTAAACAAAATTGCTTTTGGTTTAGAGCTTGAAGATGGTTTAATCAAACCTGACAATATCTCTTACGTTACAGGTGGAACCAAAAAGGAAATTGGTATACAAATTCATAGTGGTAAAAACCGAATTGTTCGCCGTATTTTTGAACATTTAGGTTACTCGGTAGAGAAATTAGACCGTGTTGTTTATGGCAACTTGACTAAAAAAGATTTACCAAGAGGCAGATGGAGATACTTAGAAGAGCATGAATTGATTCAAATTAAACACTTGATAAAATAAAACAAAAGGCAATCGAAAGGTTGCCTTTTTTGTTAGGTTTATTTTTTCTCATATTTGTTATAATCCAAAACAGGAAATCCCATGAAAATATACAGCATATTAATTTTATCCCTTTTGATTAATACCATAGCATTAGCGCAAAAACCGAATCATAATCTAATTATAGGCACTTACACCAATACGGGTAAAAGTGAAGGCATTTACACCTATAACTTTAATACCCTAACAGGAAATACAAAACTAAAGGCCATTACTAAAGATGTGGCTAACCCAAGTTATTTAGCCCTCTCAGCCGATAAAAAATTTGCTTATGTGGTTAATGAAAGCGGTGAAAAAAGTACTGTAAGTGCTTTCAAATATAATGGAGTTACCGGAAAATTAACTTTTATAAACAAAGTGAGCAGTGAAGGTGCCGATCCATGCTACATTACCGTTAATAAACAGAATGTAATTGTGGCCAATTATTCGGGCGGTACATTGGCCGTTTTTAAAAGAAAAGCCGATGGCTCAATAACTGAAGCTGTTCAGGTTATTAAACATACCGGAAAAAGCATCGACCCTAAAGGCAGACAAGAGAGTGCGCATGTACACATGGTTAAGTTTACACCAGATGGCAAATTTTTAATTTGTAATGATTTAGGTGAGGATAGAATTTACACATACGCATACAGCCCTAACAACAAGAATACAGTTTTATCTCTAAAAAGCGTTTTACCTACAAATGCAGGCACCGGACCACGACATATTACATTTACGCCAAATGGAAAATTTGCCTATTTAGCGCATGAATTTAATGGAAGTATTACCGGCTACTTTTACAGCAACGGGAGTCTGAAAAAAATACAGGAAATCGGCACAACCGATAAATCATTTACCGGCAAAATTGATGGCGCCGACATTCATGTGTCTGCCGATGGAAAATTTCTCTATCAAACCAATCGCGGCGATGCAAATGCAATTTCTGTTTTCTCTATTTTACCTACCGGCATATTAAGATCTGTTGAAACTGTAAGCACTTTGGGCAAAGGACCAAGAAATTTTTCAATAGATCCAAGCGGGAAGTTTTTACTCGTAGCACATCAATATACAAACGATGTTGTAATCTTTAAACGCAATACCATCACAGGAAAATTAACAGATAGCGGTAAGCGCATTGAAGTTGGTGCGCCTGTTTGTTTGGTATTTGAGTAAATTAAAGAATGGAAGTTCGGTGCAAGAGTATACTAAAAGTTCAGAAACGTAAGGAAAACCTTTTTAGTTACAGAAAACTTAAAATTTACCACCGAACTTTATAAAAAAAGCTTCTTGATTAAATTCAAGAAGCTTTTTTATTATGCTGGTTCTGCAACCTTTGTAACGTTGCGATATGGATATGAACTACAAATATGGCGGCGAGCAAAACGCCCAGGAGAATCGGCATTTACAAGCTTGATGTAAATTGCTCTTGGCACATCAAAATACTCATATACACTTCCATCAAAAAACTGAACATTTAATACAGACTGCTTGTACTCAAAATCTAAAATGTTTGAGTTGGTAATTGTATTGGTATACGTTTCGATATTTTGCGCACAAGTTTCAGGAGCTATGCTCACTAAAAAATGATACGCTTCTATAATGTCTTTACTTCTGGCTTCGGCTGCCAGTCTTTCTTCTTCTACCTGAAACTTATCAGGGTGACACTCTTTCATCATGGTACGATAAACAGTTTTAAGCAAGGCTAGCTCAGCTGTTTTATCCACGTTTAAAAGCTTTCTATAATCAACTATTTTTTTCATTTGCCGCAAAGGTACGATTTATAATGATTTGATTTTGAGAAAGTTTTGTTTTGATAATTATTTTTTTCTTAAGTATTGTTAAAAATAACAAGATGAGATAGCAAAGCTTTGAATTACATCACTATTATACGTAAAACTAATTGCCATTTGCCTGAAGCGAATTTTCTACAATCTCTTTGTAAAATTCAATATACTCGGGTAAAATCTTCTTTAAATCGAAATCTTTAGCTCTTGTGTATGCGTTTTCTTTAAAATATTTCAGGGTTTCATCGTTGCTTAAAATGGTAATGGCCTTATTTGCCATATCTTCCACATCGCCAACATCGCACATGTAACCACAAAAGTCATCAATATTTAGCTCAGGCAAACCACCAGCATTCGATGTTATCGCCGGAACTTTACAAGCCATTGCCTCTAAAGCCGCCAAGCCAAAACTTTCTGATTCAGAAGGCATTAAAAATAAATCAGATACCGATAAAATTTCTTCAACCGCATCTTGCTTACCCAAAAAGCGAACATGGTCTGATATGTTTAAAGTACGGCAAAGTTGCTCGTCGTAAACCCGTTCCGGGCCATCGCCAACCATTAAAAGTTTAGATGGAATTACTGCCAAAACCTTTTCGAAAATCCGTATTACATCAGATGTTCTCTTTACCTTACGGAAATTGGAGGTATGAATTAAGATACGCTCGTTGTTTGGTGCAATCGCCTTCTTAAAATGGTCTTTCGCCTGCAAACTAAAACGACTAAAATCTATGAAATTCGGAATAACTTTTATGTCTTTCGTAATCTCAAAATGCTTGTAAGTATCATCTTTCAAATCCTGAGAAACCGTGGTAACACCATCACTTTGGTTTATAGAAAAAGTAACTACAGGTTTGTAGGTTGGGTCTTTGCCCACTAAAGTAATATCTGTACCGTGTAAAGTAGTAACAACAGGAATATGGATGCCGTAACTCGCTAAAATTTGCTTCGCCATAAACGCTGCAGAAGCATGCGGAATTGCATAATGAACATGCAGAACATCTAACTGTTCAAAACGAACAACATCTACCAGCTTACTCGCCAACGCAGATTCGTAAGGCGCATAATCAAACAGAGGATAATCTCTTACCGAAACTTCGTGATAAAATAAATTTGAAGAGAAAAAATCCAGCCTTGCAGGCTGACTGTAAGTAATAAAATGAACCTGGTGTCCTTCACTTGCAAGTGCTTTACCAAGTTCTGTTGCAACCACGCCGCTGCCACCGAAAGTGGGATAGCAAACAATTCCTATCTTCATTATTTTTGTATTGTTGTTACCGCAAATGTAGCCGATTTTAACCTATAATGAGTGTCGGCAAATTGCAATAATAATGTTGCTGTTTAATTATTTAAAGCTCAAAAGGTATTCATGCGCTCAATAAATAAAATTAGAAAATTAAAGGTAAGCGGATGTGGCTACATTAGTCCCGTTGTTCGCTTTATCTTTTTGTTAACGTTGTGCAAAATTTAAGCTTTTGCAACAAAAAGTATATCGCTGCCCCCGGGTTTATTAACAATGGCTTTGTAAAAAACCAACCCAAAAGCATAAAATAATATAAAATAGCCCCGATTGACGCGAAGCCGATTTAGGCATTGTTTTTCAATTTATAAAGTATGCTTGCTTATTTCACAGGTTTCATCGGCGCAGCAAAAGCGGGACTGAAATAACCAAAGGATTACAAAGCCTTGCGCTTCAAAAAAAGATAGAAAACTTTCCTTCGGCCTGTGTCATCACAGATAGAAATAGGATAATCAACTTTAACATTAAATAATCTGTGAAGACACAAACCATGGAGCAGGCAATTTTTTGAATGTTATTTGTTGAAAGCCGTCATGGTGTGTGCTGGCCCAACGGTTACAAAGCTTTTAATTAAATCTACACTTTTATCAATAAGCGCTGGTAGCTCCAACTGCTCGTCTTTATCAAACAAACCCAAAACGAAATCTACTTGTCTACCCTTTGGGTAATCGCTTCCGATACCAAATCGCAAACGAGCATAGTTCTGCCCGCCACAAACTTCCTCTATGCTTTTTAAACCATTATGTCCGGCGCTACTACCTTGCAATTTTAACCGTAGTTTACCTAACGGAATTGCTAAATCATCAACAATTACCAGTACATTTTCTGGAGCTATTTTTAATTCTTTCATCCAATAATTAACGGCCTTGCCGCTTAAATTCATGAAAGTTGTTGGCTTAATTACGTGCAGTTTTTTACCCTTAAAGCTAACTTCGGCATAATACGCTAAACGAATGTTGTCAAAACTTCCGCCCAAACCTTTTACAAGCTCATCGGCAATATCAAAACCAATGTTATGGCGTGTATGTGCATACTCCGGACCAATATTACCTAAGCCAACAATAAGATATTTCATGCCGCAAATTTATATCTTAATACGGAAAGACCAAAGATTTTAATGGAAAAGGAAAGATGGAAAATAGAGATGGAGGATGGGAAATGTAGAATGTGAAATGGATGATGGAGGAGGTATGATGGAGATGTTGATTGGCAGAATTGAAAACCTTCATCCTGAAATCCTTTAATTCTAAAAATCATGATGCCAAAAAAGCCCGAATAAATTCGGGCTCTTCTTCATAATCAAGAAATTGTGATTATTTTTTACCTTTTGCAGCTTCAGTTTCTGCTTGTTTTAATGCTCTAGACATTGCAACAGACACGATAGTATCTTCAGGAGTGTTCGTAATTGCGTAATCTTGACCTTTTAAATCGCGAACACGGAATAAACTACCAACTTCTAATTTCTCTAAACTAACTTCAACATTTTGTGGCATGTTAGCTGGTAAAGCTTTAACGCGAAGTTTACGTAATTTCTGAATTAACTTACCACCCATTTTAACACCTGGAGAAGTACCGGTTAATTTAACAGGAATTTCCATAACGATTTCTTTATCATCAAATAATTGAAGAAAATCGATGTGCATTAAAATGTCAGTTAATGGATGATACTGAGTATCTTTTACGATAGCCTTAGTTTTTGTACCGTTAACATCAATTTCAACGAAATTTACTTCTGGCGTGTAGATAACACTTTTTAAATCAGCAATTACCACTGCTAAGTGTTGTTGCTCTTTACCACCATACAATACTGCAGGAACCTTACCTTCGTAACGAAGTTCCTTAGCATCGCGTTTCCCTACGTTCTCTCTTGGAGAACCGCTAATAGCGATTGTTTTCATTTTTATTATATTTATTTATTAGTATTTAAGTATTAAGTATCAAGTATTAAGACCTTCGTAATAACCTTTCACCTCCTACTTATAATTTTGTTCTTTGTTAAAAAGTTATAAGACCCTAAACCTTATACCTTATGTGTATATTTTTGTTCATCAGTAAAAAGTTACAAGACCTTAAGCCTAAAACCCCATACCTTTAACCTTCAACCCAATTTACACCTTAAATAAGTCGCTGATTGAACCATGCTCGTTTACATTAGCTATTGCCCTTGCAAATAAACTAGCTGTGCTCAGCACTCTAATTTTTTCACTTTCCTGTCTTAAAGGAATGGTATCTGTTACTATTAGCTCAGCTAAAACTGAGTTTTCTATTGTTTCTACAGCCTTACCAGATAAAACGGCATGCGTACAAACTGCTCTCACACTTGCTGCGCCATTTTCCATAATCAAAGCTGCTGCTTTTGATAATGTTCCTGCAGTGTCACAGATATCATCAATTAATACGACATCTTGTCCGGTTACATCACCAATAATCGACATTGATTCGATTTCATTGGCACGTTTACGGCGTTTATCGCAAATAACTACTTCAGCATTAAAAAACTTTGCAAAAGTACGGGCCCTGTAAGAACCGCCCATATCTGGCGATGCAATGGTTAAGTTTGGCAGATTTAAGCTTTTGATATAAGGAACGAAAATAACCGAGCCATCTAAGTGATCTACCGGAATATCAAAGAAACCCTGTATCTGTGCTGCATGTAAATCCATCGTCATGATGCGGTGAATACCTGCCGACTTTAATAAATTTGCAACCAATTTAGCACCAATTGCTACACGTGGTTTATCCTTTCTATCCTGACGAGCTAAACCATAATATGGAACAACTGCAGTTATATAATGCGCCGATGCTCTTTTAGCTGCATCAACCATCAATAAAAGCTCCATTAAGTTATCGCTTGGCTGACAAGTAGATTGGATTAAAAACACATCGCAACCGCGGATTGACTCATCGAAAGAAGGTTGGAATTCGCCATCACTGAATTTGTGAATGCTTACTTCACCAAGTGGTTTGCCGTAACTTTCAGCAATTTTTAGTGATAGTCCTCTTGAACCTGTTCCGGAAAATAGTTTTACCGGGTTAAACTGCAATGGCATGATCCGTGTAGTTTACGGTTAAAAAAAATCGGATCATGTATTTTGATTTACACGATCCGATGCTAAATTTTGTTGTCCGACCTGGATTCGAACCAAGACAAACAGTACCAAAAACTGTCGTACTACCCTTATACTATCGGACAAACTACTAATCGAGAACTTAACTCCCCGATTGGGAATGCAAATGTAGGAAGCATATTTTAATTATGCAAGAGTGTTTTCAAAAAAAATCATTTTTCTTCATCTTTTATTTTTTCAAAAAAATATTCGCTGTGCGTGCAACATTTTTATTTAAAACCCGACTTTTTAGGTTAAAAACCTATAACTAATTTAATATCAACCAATAATCCAACTATGAATTATTCCAGAATTAACAACTTGATGGGCTGGCTGTGCTTTTTTATTGCCGCAACTACCTACATTTTAACGCTAGATTCTTCAGTAAGTTTTTGGGATTGCGGCGAATTTATTGCTTCAGCCTTCCGTTTAGAAGTGGTTCATCAACCCGGAGCACCACTAGTTTCTATGATTCAAAAGTTATTTTCAACCCTATCCTTTGGTGATAATAGCAAGGTTGCCTATTTTATGAACGTTGCATCGGCACTTGCAAGTGCTGCCACTATTATGTTTCTGTTTTGGACAATTACGGCATTAGCGAAACGAATACTTATTAAGAACAATAAGGTTATAAGCTTTTCAGAAATCATAACCATTGTTGGTGCAGGTTTAACCGGAGCATTAGCCTATACTTTTTCTGATAGTTTTTGGTTTTCGGCAGTAGAAGCAGAAGTTTACGCCATGTCTTCGCTATGTACAGCTGTGGCACTCTGGGGCATCCTAAAGTGGGAAGCTAAAGCCGAAGAACCTCGGGCAGATAGATGGCTTGCATTTGTTGCATACATCATCGGTTTATCAATCGGTGTACATTTATTAAATTTACTGGTTATCCCTGCGGTGATATTTGTTTATTATTTCCGTAAAAACCCAAATCCAAACACTAAAGGGATTCTAAAAACTTTTGCTGTTTCCATTTTAATTCTAGCTTTTGTTCAATATGGGATAATTCAATATATGGTTTTAACAGCAGCTAATTTTGATTTATTTTTTGTAAATAAAATGGGATTAGGTTTTGGCTCAGGAGTTCTGTTTTTTGCATTTTTATTAATTGGTGGATTACTTGCTGCCATCAGATATTCTATAAAAAACAATAAAAAGGTTTTAAATCTTGCTTTGATATCCACAGTTCTTTTAATTTTCGGATATAGCTCATTTTCCTTATTAATTATTAGAGCACAGGCCAAACCAAACCTTAATAATACTAACCCCGATAATGCATTCTCCTTCCTTAAATATGTAAACAGAGCGCAATACGGCGGCAGACCATTGCTATTTGGAGAAAATTATAATACACAAAAAGTCGATTTAAAGGAAACCGAAAAACTTTATCGAAAAGGAAATAACGGCAAATATGAATCAGCTGGTAGCAACTCCAAATACATTTTTGAAAAAACTACGCCAATACCAAGAATGTACAGCGACAAAGCTGAACACATTAATTTCTATAAAAACTGGATGGGTTTTGATGATACACATATACCAACCTTAATGGATAACCTGAAGTACATGTTCTCGTTTCAGGCCGGGCACATGTACATGAGGTATTTTATGTGGAATTTTGTTGGAAGGCAAAATAACATTGATGGCCAGCTTGGTGAAAATGGTGGCGGTTGGCTAAGCGGCGTTAAACCAGTTGATGCGATTCGTTTAGGTAATCAGAAAAATCTACCTCCATCAATTGTAGATAATAAGGCATATAACAGGTTTTTCTTTTTGCCATTGATTTTAGGCTTGATTGGTGCAACCTGGCACTTTAAACGAAATCAAAAGCATGCAGGCGTTATTGGATTGCTATTTTTCTTTACAGGTGTAGCCATTGTTTTATACCTAAACTCTGTTCCTATCGAGCCCCGCGAGCGAGATTATGCCTATGTAGGTTCATTTTATGCCTTTACCATTTGGATTGGTTTAAGTGTTATCGGCTTAAAGGAATGGATATTCAAGAAACTTAAGCCAAGAAAAGCTGCGATATTCGCATCGGCAATTTGCTTAATAGCGGCACCAGTAATTATGGCGAGCCAAGGATGGGATGACCACAACCGTTCGGATAGTTATCTGGCAAAAGACATTTCGGCAAATTATTTAAAATCTTGCGCTCCAAATGCCATTTTATTCACCTATGGTGATAATGATACCTTTCCGGTTTGGTATGCACAAGAGGTTGAGCACATTCGCCCCGATGTAAGAGTTGTAAATTTAAGTTTGTTAAATTTTGATTGGACTATAGATGGCTTGCGCAAAAAGCAAAATGAATCTGCAGCTTTACCAATTACAATGAAGCCCGAACAATATGCCGAAGGCACAAGAGAAGTGATGTACTATCAGGATTTTAAAATTGCTCAAAACATCGAGCTAAAACAAATATTAGAAGTGTTATTATCTGATAATGATGAAGATAAAGTCACCTTGCAGGATGGTTCAAAAGCAAATATTCTTCCGACTAAAAACTTTAAAATTACGGTAAATAAAAAAGATGTTTTAGATACCGGAACGGTGCCTGTGGAAGATGCCGGTAAAATTGCAGCTAGTATGGAATGGACTTACAAAGACCAATATATTACGAAAGGCAACCTTGCGCTATTGGATATTTTAACGCATAACGATTGGAAAAGGCCAATTTATTTCACTAATGCTATGCCCGATGAACAGTATATCGGTTTAGACAGGTATTTATATACCGAGGGATTAAATTTAAGATTGCTTCCGTTAAATCCAGATACTTCAAAAACCGAAATTTATGAGCAGGTAAATGTAAAACCTTACTTAAATAACATGTTAAATACTTATAAGTGGGGCAACATTAAAAATGCAAACCATTTAGATAGACAATCAGCCGATGATGTAGCCATGTTTACAAATATGTTTAATGGAATAATTGGCGAGTTAATTACAGAGAACAAAATTACTGAAAGCAAAAAAGTTATAGAGAAATATTATGAGGTGATGCCAGCTAAGTTTTACAGCATGCGCCATGTATTGAGTTCGTTTTATTTTACCCAAAATTTATATCGCCTAAATGATTTAAACCGGGCGAATGCTTTTATTAAGAAATCTGCAGATTACATGACAAGGGAGTTGAATTACCTTGCAGATGTTTCTGAAAGTAAGAATAAACTAACTAACCAAAGGGAGATTCAAAGCTATTTAACTTACCTTGGTGAAATGGTAAAACTTGCGCACAACTATAATCAGGAAGATTTAAGCAATAAGTTGGAAAAACAATATAACCAATTAGTTAACAGATTTGCACCGTATTTTACTGGATAAGCAAAAGATGTTAACAAAATAAAACCCATCTTTTCCTAAATAGAGCGGATGGGTTTTGTTGTTTATAATTACCGCCGTAGTCGAATTTAGAACCAAACAAATTGTTAAACCGTTAAAATATGTAAAAACAATAAGAGAATTTCCTCATTTATCGACTATATTAATTAATTTCGGCAGCATTTTTATGCACAGTAACATTTAATTATCCATTATCAAAAACCAATGAATTATTCAAAAGTAAATAATATAGTAGGCTGGATCTGCTTTTTAATTGCGACAATAACTTACGTTTTAACCTTAGAGCCTTCTGTTAGTTTCTGGGATTGCGGTGAGTTTATCGCTTCGGCATTAAAAATGCAAGTTGTTCACCAACCAGGTGCGCCATTATTTTTAATGATTCAAAGATTTTTTGGCGTTTTTGCTTTCGGCGATTTAACTAAGGTAGCTTATTGGATGAATATTGGCTCAGCAATAGCAAGTGCTGCAACTATCCTATTTCTATTCTGGACCATTACAGCTTTAGCAAAGAAAACGCTGGTAAAAGCTGGCGAAGAAGTTTCTACGGCAAACCTATATAGCATTATGGGTGCCGGTATTGTGGGTGCATTAGCTTATACTTTTTCTGATAGTTTCTGGTTTTCAGCTGTAGAATCTGAGGTTTATGCGCAATCATCATTATTTACCGCAATTGTATTTTGGGGCATTTTAAAATGGGAGTCTCATGCAGATGAGCCTAGAGCAGACAGATGGTTACTTTTTATTGCTTACATAATGGGTTTATCAATAGGTATCCACTTATTAAACTTATTAACTGTCCCTGCAATTGCATTTATTTATTACTTCAAAAGAGCTGAAAAAGTTACTACATCAGGCATTATAAAAACTTTATTTGTTGGGATTTTAATATTAGGTATAATTCAATACGGTATTATCCAATACTTAGTTTCTTTCGGTGCATACTTTGATTTATTCTTTGTAAATACATTAGGTTTAGGCTTTGGAACCGGTGTATTATTTTTTGCATTAATTGTTATTGGCTTATTGGTTTGGGGTATAAGATATTCTATTCAACATCAAAAAAAGCTTTTAAACCTAGGGTTGATTTCTACAGTTTTAATCATATTTGGTTATGCTTCTTTCGCAATGATTATTATCAGAGCAAAAGCAGACCCGAACTTAAATAACAGTGCTCCTAAAGATGCTTTCTCATTTTTAAGCTACCTAAACCGTGAACAATACGGCGACAGGCCATTGGTTTTTGGACCAAACTACAACTCTGAACGTATTGGTGTAGAGCAAGGCAAAACGATTTACAGAAAAGGCGCTGAGAAATATGAATCTGCTGGTCAAAAAACTGATTATCAATACAGCGATAATACATTTTTACCACGAATGTACAGTGATGACCAACGCCATGCTGATTTCTACAAAGAATGGATGCATCTAGATCCAAACAAAAAACCAAATACCATAGATAATGTTGGTTTCTTATTCAGCTATCAAATTGGCTATATGTACTTACGTTATTTTGGCTGGAATTTTATTGGCCGCCAGAATGATGAGCAAGGCCAGGGAAGTGGTTTTGAAGGCACTTCTTTAAGTGGCGTAAAACCTATTGATGCAATTTGGCATGGTAACCAAACGAATTTGCCGCCATCAACAGTTGATAATAAAGCTTACAACAGATTTTTCTTTTTACCATTGATAATTGGCTTATTAGGCGCCGTTTGGCATTTCCAACGTAATCAAAAAGATGCAGGTGTAGTTGGTTTATTATTCTTCTTTACGGGTATTGCAATCGTTTTGTACTTAAATCAAAAGCCTTTAGAACCTCGTGAGCGTGATTATGCTTATGTAGGCTCATTTTATGCCTTTGCCATTTGGATAGGTTTGGGCGTACTCGCCTTAAAGGAATGGCTTTTCAAAAAGCTAACACCAGCAACCGGAGCCATCGCAGCAACAGTTATCGGCTTATTTGCAGCGCCAATTATTATGGCTCAGCAAGGTTGGGATGATCACGATCGTTCCACTAAACTTGTTGCACACGATATTGCTTACGATTATTTGCAGTCTTGTGCGCCAAACGCCATTATTTTCACCTATGGTGATAACGATACTTATCCACTTTGGTACATTCAGGAAGTTGAGAAAGTTCGTCCGGATGTGCGTATTGTAAATTTAAGCTTGTTTGATACCGATTGGTACATTAACGGCATGAAACAAAAGCAAAACGATTCAGAGCCGTTACCAATTTCGATGAAAGAATCGCAGTTTGTACAAGGCGAACGCGATGTGATGCCTTATGATGATTACAAAATTGCTGGTAGTGTTGAGCTTAAAAATGTAGTAGATTTATTGCTATCTGATAGTGCTGATGATAAAGTTGCCATGCAGGATGGAACAAAATCAAACTTCTTACCAACAAAGAATTTCAAATTAACCATAAACCCACAGGAAGTGATTAGCACAGGAACTGTGCCTGCAGCCGAAGCAGATAAAATTACGCCTGCTATGGAGTGGAAGTTTAACAAAGGCTATGTAACCAAAGGCACTTTAGCTATGTTCGATATTTTAGCACATAACAACTGGAAACGCCCGATTTATTTTGCTTCAACTGTACCTTCTGAGCAATACAATGGCTTAGATAAATATTTGTACAATGAAGGTTTAGCATTGAGATTACTGCCTTTAAAAGCAGATACTACATCTGGTGATGAAAGAGCAGAACTATTAAATACACCGGTACTTTACAAAAATGTAATGGAAAAATTTAAGTGGGGCAATATGAAAACAGCCAAATACTTAGATCCACAATCATCTGATGATACTTTCATTTTCACAAACGTTTTCAGCAGTTTAGCCGGAAGCTTAATTAAAGAAGGCAAAGTTGATGAAGCTAAAAAAGTAGTAAACAAATATTTTGAAGTAATGCCAGATAAGTTCTACGGCATTCGTACTGTTGTGGTAAAGTATTACATGGCCGAAAATTTATATAAGCTAGGCGAAAATGTAAGGGCTAACGATATTTTAATGAAATCGGGCGATTACATCACTAAAGAATTAACTTATTTAGCCGATGTTTCTGATTCAAAATCTAACCTTACCGGTATGCAGAATATCCAAACTGGCTTATATTATTTAGATAAGATGGTTAAAACTTCTAAAGCATTAGGGCAAACTAAAGTTAGCGCACAATTAGAGCGTCAGTTTACCGCTTTAGAAGGAAGATTTAGCAGATATTTCGGTCAGCAACCAACCGAGTAAGGTTCTATAAATTTCAAAAATTTTAAAGCAGTTGCATTAATTTGTAACTGCTTTTTGTTTTTATAAGATTCGTTGAGACCCACTAACAGATAGAAATCGATAAAGGTGATAAAATTTGTTTTGTTTTTTCGTCATGCTCAGCTCGACTAGGCATCGTAATGCATATTATATATTATTACGCTTTAAGATTCCCACCTTCGCGGGAATGACGATAATGTAAGGAAGAGTTCTATAATAATATAAAACAAACCCTTTTGAAACAGCTTACTTTTACGATGCATGAGTTACGAAGTTTATAAACAAATGCAGAGATAAATTTGGTAAGTCTAACTTAGTCTTTAACGCTCTAGGATATGGAAATAAACGGAGAAGCCCTCTTGAATACAATTCAAATAACAATAAACCAAAATGAAAAATTCAGCATGACGAGGAGGTTTGAAAAAACCGCCCGAAAAACTTCATAAGTCTAAGCCACAAAAAAACCTACTTAATTTAAGCAGGTTTAATTTAAAGAAGATTAAATTTTATTCGTTTACAAGTCCCATTTCGCAGAACTTATTTATTCTTTGTTCAATAAGTTTATCTGTTTTAATTTTTCCCAAAGCGGCTAAATCTTTTAAAAGATAATCTTTAAGCGTTTGTCCCATCAATTCAGGGTCTTGATGTGCACCACCCAAAGGTTCAGGAATAATTCCATCGATAAGTTTATTACCAAACATATCATCAGATGTTAATTTAAGACATTCGGCAGCTTTCTCTTTAAAATCCCAGCTTCTCCATAAAATAGATGAGCAAGATTCAGGAGAAATAACCGAATACCAGGTATGCTCTAACATGTAAACTTTATCGCCAATACCAATACCTAAAGCACCACCAGATGCACCTTCGCCTACTACAACGCAAATTATCGGCACTCTTAAAATAGACATTTCAAGTAAGTTTCTTGCTATGGCTTCACCTTGACCACGTTCTTCTGCCTCTAAACCAGGGTAAGCACCCATCGTATCGATAAAAGAAATAACAGGTTTGTTAAACTTTTCTGCCAAACGCATTAAACGTAAAGCTTTGCGATAACCTTCAGGGTTGGCCATACCAAAATTACGAAACTGGCGCTCTTTAGTATTTTTACCTTTTTGGTGCCCAATAACCATTACGGTTTGTCCGTTAATTGTTGCAAAACCACCTATAATTGCTTTATCGTCTTTAACGGTTCTATCGCCATGAAGTTCGATAAAATCATCGCAAATCATATTGATATAATCCAGGGTTTGAGGCCTATCCGGATGACGGCTCATTTGAACCTTATTCCAGCCGGTTAAATTTTTATATAGATTATTTGTGGTTTCATCTAATTTGCCATCAAGTTCATCTAAAGTGGCAGACATATCTACCTTAGTCTTTTCGGCAACTTGTTTAACCTTTTCTATCTGCTGAACTAAATCGGCAATAGGTTTCTCAAAATCGAATGATGTTTTTATTTGCTGCATAATTGGACAGCAAAAATAAGTATTTATTTTTAGTTTGCGATAGTTAGTGTTTTATTAACACTCATAATTTATTTAGAAGAAGCAAAAGCGCTTCAATTTAAATAATTTTTTGAAAAGCAATTGCACTGCCAAATACTTAGGTTCTGTCCTGCTTTCCCTGCTCCCGATGAAGAATCGGGATTCGTACAATCAGGTTTAGATTACAAAAGTCTTTACAACTATGAGAGGTTTTACTTTCAAAAGCCTATGTAAAATAGCCCTGATTGCAGCGGAAATACTTTTTGGTGCAGTAGCGGACAGACTAAGTGTAACAATGACAAAAAGATTGAAGCGCAAAGCAGGACGAACGATTAATAGTTGTACTGTTTTTGCGCTTCAAATTATTTTAATAGATTTTCTCTCAGATTTTCGCAGATTTAATTTTAATCTATATGATCCTGAAAATCCATTAATCCTTAAAAATCCTGATCTAAAATTTAGCCGCCTCGCCTGCCTTTGGCAATGCCTTCTTTATAAACTCGCGAACATGTTCGTTTGAGGTTTTTAAATCATCTTTTCGCAGGTACATCATGTGCCCGCTACGGTAACCTTCCCAGCTCATCCTATCTTGCAGTTTGCCCGCAGCATCTAATTGCCACATGCTATATTTTGCATTAAAATAATCGCAGGCGCCATCGTAATAACCCGATTGAACCAACAAATGTAGAAAAGGATTCTGGGCCATTGCCTGGCGTAAGTTATCTCCGGTTTTATCGCCAGAATTATCCCATGGGTACACAGAGCCAAACATATTATACTTTAAATCGGTTTTGTAATTCAGCTCATTTCTGAGGTACATATTTATAGCAGGCGTAAACGAATGTAACCATGAAGTTAGTTCGGCATTATAATCCGGACCATCGCCTGCAGCCATTTTATCAACGCCTTTGTAGCGAGAATCTAAACGACCAACGGTGAAACCTTTATCTCTTAAAAGTTCTTTCCAAAAGAAATTGGTTGGCACATCGAGATTATAATCGATAAAAACCTTTTCAGAAATACCTGAGTAGCGAGCCATTTTAGCTGCTATTGATTTTTTCTTTTCGGCGCCTAACATTGCACCCTGAGAAATTGCCGGAATAACTTCGTTAATTGTAAACTGCTCTACTTCGGGCAGCATTGCCGTTAAATCTTTCGATTGTAAATCTGCAGGCAAAGCTTTGTGGTACCATGCAGTAGCCGCAAAATAAGGCAAACGCAGAGCCGCCTCAACTGGTCCGCCGCGTTCAATGCCTAGTTCGGTCGGCGAAACTAAAACTACGCCATTTAAATACATCCATTGATTGTTCTGAAGTTCTAAAGCAAGTCCGGAAACACGTGTAGTACCATAACTTTCGCCAATTAAAAATTTAGGCGATGCCCAACGGTTATTTCTGGTTACAAAGGTGTTAATCCATTCGGCTAAATATTTAATATCAGCCCTTACGCCAAAAAATTTACTACCCGGAATATCTTTGCTCACCGCTCTTGAGTAACCGGTATTTACAGGGTCGATGTAAACAATATCGGCCACATCTAAAATAGAATAAGGATTTTCTTTATAACCGTAGGGTTGTACCGGATAACCTTCATCATCAATATTTAAAACCACCGGACCAGTATAAGCAATATGCATCCAAACAGAAGCAGAACCCGGACCACCATTAAATGAAATCACTAAAGGTCTTTTATCTCGGTTTTGAACATCACTTCTTTCGTAGTATGTATAAAACAAACCTGCAATTGCCTTTCCATCTTCATCCCACACGGGTAAAGTTCCTGTGGTTGCTTTGTACGGAACAGATTTGCCGCCAATAGTAACACTGTGGTTGGTTACCACAGTACTTTCTACTTTAATTGCTCTTTCATTACCCACAGGTTTTGGCTCTTCTTTAATGGTAACCTGCGATGTTGTAGTGGTTTCTTTAGCCGGAGTTCTTTTTGGCGTTTGCTGTGCACCTGCAAAATAGCTGCTAAGCAAGCATACTGACAGTATAATTTTGAATTTCATTTAAAAGTTTGGTTTGGTTTATAAATATCAAACTAAGCTTTTGCAATTCAAAGAAACATTGAAAATGTTACCAATAAAAAAACGGTTCTGCTTTTGGCAGAACCGTTAAAATATAGTTGTTTAACTTTTCTGATATTGATATCTATTTTAAGGCTACTTTGCTAAAAACGTGGTATTCGCCAGGCGCTAAAGTTGCATTATAGGTGTTGGATGTTAAATTTATGCTTCCACCAAAAGCATCAATCCAGTTTCCTGATGCGCCAAAATCTATGTTTGCATTTTGGCTTACAACATCAAAGTTACCAACAACAATCACTGTATTTGAAGCATCAGTTAATTTAATATATTTAATCCCACTGGTTAAATTATAAGTTGAATTGGTCGCATTGAAGATGGAGTTATTTCTTTTTAGCTTGATTAATTTAGCATATACATCATATAAAGCTTTACGATTTGGCTCATTTAAATATTCCCATTTAATAGGTTTTTCTCCGGTCCTACCGTTAAAGTCGATATTTACATCATAGCCAAGTTCTCCAAACTGCCATACCATTTTCGGTCCGGGTGTGGCGAATAAAAATGCCGCAGCCATTTCCTGGCGTTTTAGTGATGTTGCTAGATTTCCATTAATCGTGTAATTTCCTGATGCGTTTCCGTAAGTGATATTTTTAAAGTTCAATCGCTCTTCATCATGGCTTTCTATGTAAGTTATCAATCCATCAGCTTTGCTAAAACCATGTTTGGCGTAAAAACCATAAGAGAAATCAGAACTTCCTAACCAGCCCATTGTGGCTTCATTCATGTTATAGTTCAAATTGTTCCAAAGCATCATACCATCCTCAGCTAATACTTTTTCTTCAGATTCTTCTGCAAAATGTTCTAAAATAACATAAAAATTATTTGGGTCGATACTTTTAATGTAACTGTTATAATCTTTCCAGGTAGCCACTCTCCCGGCATCATATTTTCTAAAAACTGCATCATCAGTAGATTGAGTTTGTGTGAAACCCTTGGATAAATCGAAGCGAAAACCATCGATTTTATATTGCTGCATCCAAAATTTCATCACATCTTTCGAAAACTTTTTGGTTGCCGCATTTTCATGATTAAAATCGTAGCCAACATTAAAAGGGTGTTTGGCGTCAACATTAAACCAAGGGTTATTTGCAGTTGGTTTAGCACCATCAAAATACATTTGCACCATAGGCGACTGACCAAATGAATGGTTTAAAACCATATCCAAAATCACTGCGATTCCTTTACCATGACACTCATCAATAAAATTTTGTAAAGCTGTTTTGGTACCATAATATTTATCGGCTGCAAAATAAAAAGATGGATTGTAGCCCCAACTCAAATTTCCTTCAAACTCATTTACTGGCATCAATTCGATTGCATTAATCCCCATGTTTACCAGATAATCTAATTTTGTTAATGTTGAGGCATAACTATGTTCGGTGGTGAAATCGCGAATCAGCATTTCATAAATAACGAGATTGTTTTTATCCGGACGGGCGAAATTATTATTTTTCCAGTTGTAAACAGGTTGATTTGCTTGCATTACACTCACATTACCGGTTGTTTTTCCGGTAGGGTAACTTTTTAAATTTGGATAAACACTTGCTGAAATAAATTTATCGTTATCCGGGTCGAGTATTTTTTCGCTGTAAGGGTCGGCTACTTTTAATTTTCCATCAATAAAAAACTGATAGGCATATTCTGTATTTGGATTTAGGTTATCAATTTGAATCCACCAGGTATTGCCATCGGCAGTTTTTTTCATTGCAGCAGCAGTTGCAGACCAATCATTAAATTCTCCAATTAAAGAAACTGAAGTTTTACCCGGTGCAAATAGTGTTACGATAGCCGATGTGCCATTATTGATAAACGCAACGCCATCTTTTGCGCCAGCAGGTAAATCTGTTGAAGGCTGTTGTGGTGTTTGTGTTTCCGTGCCGCCATCTGTAGAAGATTTTTTGCAGGACGTATTGAATGCCGTTACAATTAACAGCAGGTAGATTATTTTTTTCATTTGGTTAGGGAATTTTATGGAGGAGGTCGTCATTGCGAGGCACGAAGCAATCTCTCTGACTAAATAGATTGCTTCGTGCCTCGCAATGGCGAAATGTTATTTATACTGATCTATTTTCTTCAATTGCCAATTCTGCAGCTAAAGCTTCATCGGTCTTTTTTGGTTCTCTGATGAACACATAGCAAATCACAGCAGCGAGAATCATTAATCCTCCACCTAGCTGAACGGCTAAAAGTCTATCATTATTAAGTACATTACGCATTAACCAGCCAAAACCTAATGATGCAATAATTTCTGGTAACACGATAAAAAAGTTGAAAATACCCATGTAAATTCCAATTTTATCTTTTGGCAATGAACCGCTTAACATGGCATAAGGCATAGAAAGAATACTTGCCCATGCAATGCCCACACCTGTCATACATACATAAAGCATATTTTTATCGTGTACCCAGGCTACGCTGATTAAGCCTATTGCGCCACAAAGCAAGCACAATGCATGGGTTGTTTTCCTGCCTAAAGCATCGGCAATTTTTGGTAAAACCAAAGCGAATAGGAAGGTAATTACGCTATAGTAAGCTAAGGTTAAACTTCCGAAATCGGCTCCTTGCGCATAAATCGGGTCGGCTGCATCTTTACCGCCAAAAACATTTACGGCAACAGCAGTTGTGTAATAAAACCACATTAAAAATAATCCTGGCCAGGTAAAAAACTGCACTAACGAAACCACCTGCATGCGTTTCGGCATATTTTTTAAAGCGCTAAAAATTTCATTTACGCCATTTGCAAAGCCTTTATTGTTATGCGTTGTAAGTTCTTCTTCGCGTGGTGGATATTCTTTTGTGGTAAAAACCGTCCAAAGTACCGCTGCGAAAAAGAAAAATGCGCCGATGTAAAAAGAGAATTTAACATTATCAGGAATGTTTCCTTTTTCTGCAGTGTTTTGTAAATCGAAAACATTATTCATTAACCAGGGCAAGGCCGATGCAATACTTCCGCCCAAACCAATCATCATGCTTTGCATAATAAAACCACGATTAACCTGACTATCGGGTAATTTATCGGTAACAAAAGCACGGAAAGGTTCCATGGCAATATTGCCAAAAACATCTAAAATCCAAAGCAAACCAGCAGCCATCCATAAGGCGCTACTGTGTGGCATAAAAATTAAAGCAATACTACTTACAATTGCTCCAATCATAAAATATGGTCTTCTTCTACCCCATTTTGGATGCCAGGTTCTGTCGCTTAAATAACCTATAACCGGTTGAACCAGCAGGCCGGTTAAAGGTGCTGCCAAAAACAATAAAGGTACCTGGTCTGGATTGGCGCCTAGGTTTTCGTAAATACGACCCATGTTGGCACGCTGCAAATCCCAACCGAACTGAATTCCGAAAAAACCAACACTCATGTTAATGATTTGTGCAAGCGTTAATTTCGGGTTTTCGAATATTGTTTTTAAGCTCATTATATCTGGTTTTGTTTAACCGCAAAGGATGCAAAGTGAAAAGATGTGAAGAATGCAAAACTGCTTGCTTGTTCTTTTGAATCTTTGCGAAAATCTTTGCGTTCTTTGGGCTTTTTGGTTTAAAATTCTATCACTTGTGCCGATACAGGCTCAAGCTTTACCGGAATACTCGTTCCTGCCGGAATATTTAATTTTCTATCAGTTAATAAATCCGTAACCGGAGATGAATGTTTCACTTTCAAAACATAGTCAGGAATTTCAATATTAGCTTCTAAAGTTTGGTTTCTATCAAAATTTACCACAACCAACAAACGCTGCTTTCCCGAATAGCGAATAAATGCATACATGCGGTTGTTCATATTACCAGATTGAGGCACATCATAAATTTCGCCATTTAAAACAGCATCACTTTGTGTGGTAACCTTTAAAAGCTGTTGATAATATGCCCGTAATTTTTGTTGCGAAGCATTTAATTTGTGACCATCAAATAAGCCTCCATTCATCCATTTCTGATGATTTGGAACGCCCCAATAATCAAATATTGTAGTACGGTTATCATCGCCACCAAAACCTTCAGCACCTTTTCCGGGCTCGCCAACTTCTTGTCCGAAATAAAGCATAACCGGACCAGAACCTAAAGTTGCAGAAACTACCATTGCAGGTAAAGCCAGTTCGGCCTTGCCGGCAAATCCTGCTGATGCGATCCGTTCTTCATCGTGATTTTCTAAAAAGCGCAACATATTTTTGCCAAAACCAGCGCTTTCTTTCTGCCATACATAACGGATAGCGGCAACATCTGCATTCGGTTCGTTTCTAATTAATCGTTTCAAGCCATCGTACAAACCAACTTTATCATACAAATAATCGAATTTACCTTGCTCCAAATATTGTTTGTAAACCTGCGGATTATAAGCTTCGCCTAAGAAAATGATGTTTGAATTAATTTGTTTAACCTGCGGAATAACCCAATTCCAAAAAGCAATCGGAACCATTTCGGCCATATCACAACGGAAACCATCAACACCTTTCTTAGCCCAAAAAACTAAAATATCACGCATTTTATTCCACACCGGTGGAATGGGATCGAAGTGTTCTTTTCTGCCATTTTGATAATCTACACCATAATTCAATTTGATGGTTTCATACCAATCGTCATATCTTGGCGATGCAGTGAAAGCGTCATTACCGGTAACTTTTGCTGGGTTTTCATCAAATTTACCATCCTGCAAAACAGTTAATGGCGTTTTTTGCCCGTTGGTTGGCACTACCAAAGGCTTACCAGGAATATAATAAAAGTCGTTCGCCGTGCTGAAACCTTTAGTAACATCATCCTTTGCACCAAAATCAATTACATTTTTTGGCTTTGCATAAGAATGATAGCTTCTGGCAACATGATTTGGAACGAAATCGATAATTACTTTTAAGTTTTTAGCGTGAGTTCTTTTAAGTAAGGCCTCAAACTCATTCATTCGGTTTTTAACGTCAACCGCTAAATCAGGATTTACATCATAATAATCGCGAATAGCATAAGGCGAACCTGCTCTGCCTTTTACAACATCGGCATCATCAACCTTAATTCCATAAGCTGAATAATCAGTTAAGCTAGCATGAGCAATTACACCGGTGTACCAAACATAATTTGCATGCAACTCTTTAATGCCATCCAATGCCTTATCGGTAATATCATTAAATTTTCCAGAACCGTTTTGCTCTATAGTACCATAAGGGATGTTTGTAGTATTTTTATTTCCGAATAATCTTGGTAACAATTGATATATAACGATTTGTTTATCGTTCATTTTTCTACTCTTTTTTTGTGAAAAGGATGATTGAGATAGAATGGTAAAGATAATGAAAAACGCTAAAATCTTACCCGAAGCCCATTCAAATGGAGATGAGCTTAGAACCGAAAAACGCTTTGCACTTATTAAGGGTTGAGGTTTAAACCTTATACACTCAACCTCTAAACCATCAACCTTCATCATACCAACGCTGTGTTATTAACTTCAATTTCGGCGTTGCCGGATAACTTATAACTGTGGTTTTTAATTACAATTTCCAACTCAACATCATTATTGTTTTTAATGTTGATACCGTTTTCTGTAATGTTAACCTTTAAAGTTGCACCTCTGAAACCAATGGTAAACGAGAACGATTTCCATTGTTTTGGCAAGAAAGGATTAAACTGTAATTTGCCATCGCGAACACGCATGCCGGCAAATCCTTCCACAACACTCATCCAGGTTCCAGCCATAGAGGTGATGTGCAAACCATCTTCCGTATCGTTATTGTAATCATCTAAATCCAAACGGGCTGTGCGTAAGTAAAATTCGTAAGCACGGGCTTCATCACTTAATTTAGCGGCTAAAATACTGTGTACGCAAGGCGATAAAGAACTTTCGTGAACAGTGCGAGGTTCATAAAAATCGAAGTTCCTTCTGATGGTTTCCAAATCATAATCTTCTTCAAAGAAGTATATTCCCTGTAAAACATCTGCTTGTTTAATAAATGGCGAACGCAAAATTCTATCCCAACTCCATTTCTGATTAATTGGTCTTTGGCTTGCAGGTAAATCTTTTACCAAAGTTTGCTCTTTATCCAAATAACCATCTTGCTGTAAGAAAATACCTTGTTCTTTATCTTCAGGGTAGTACATTTTTTCGATGATATCTGCCCAATCAGCAAATTCTTTATCATCAAAATTTAAGCTTTTTAACAAGCTTGTATATTTTTCTGGTTGTTGATTTTTTACAATTTCGGCCGCTTCAGTTGCATATTTCATGCACCATGTTGCCAATAAATTGGTGTACCAGTTGTTGTTTACGTTGTTTTCGTACTCATTCGGACCAGTTACACCCAACATAACATATTTTTGCTTTTCGCCGCTCCAGTTTACACGTTGTTTCCAAAAACGGGCTATGGCAATTAAAACCTCCAAACCATATTCTGATAAATAACTTTCATCGCCAGTATAACGAATGTAATTGTAAATGGCAAAAGCAATAGCACCATTGCGGTGAATTTCCTCAAAGGTAATTTCCCATTCATTGTGGCATTCTTCGCCATTCATGGTAACCATTGGGTACAATGCAGCACCATCTGAAAAGCCTAATTTAGCTGCGTTTTCAATGGCTTTTCCAAGCTGTTTGTGGCGATAAATTAATAAGTTTTTACTTACTTCCTGCGGAGCAGTAGCTAAGTAAAAAGGCACACAATATGCTTCGGTATCCCAATATGTAGAACCACCATATTTCTCGCCGGTAAAACCTTTCGGACCAATATTCAGTCTGTCGTCTTTACCTGTATAGGTTTGAAATAACTGAAAAATATTGAAACGGATTGCTTGCTGAGCCGAAACATCACCTTCAATTACGATATCACTTTCTTCCCATTTGCTCGCCCAAGCCTGGCTTTGCTCTTGCAATAAGGTATCAAAACCTTTATCCGTTGCTTTCGCGATAACTGATTTAGCTTCTTTTAGCAGTGCTTCTTTTGGGTAATTTTCTGAAGATAAATTAGCTGCAATTTTAACTAAAGTAATTTCATCGTTCGATTTCACATCAACAGAAAAAGTTTGTCCGACAAATTTTTCTTTACGAACTGCTTCTGGATTGATAGTAACTTTCTCAGCATTTTTGAACAATTCGATATTGCTTCCGGTGCAAACCTCAAACTCTGTTTTCTTTGTTCTTAATTTAATGTAAGCTTCTGTTCCTGTGATTTCATCAGAAACCATATCCCAGAATTTTTCATCGTAGTTGCTATCCTGATTTTTAACATCGCCATCAATAAACGGTGTTAAAGTTAGTTTACCATCAAAATCTAATGCTGTGATGCTGTAGCGGATGGCGCCAACTTCATCATCAGCTATGCTGCAAAAACGACTAGCTTTAACTTTTACCGTTTTGCCACTTTTTAATTTTGCAGTGAATGTACGTTCTAAAACACCCGCATGCATATTTAGCACACGTTTAAAATCACTAACTTCAGCAGTAGCTAAATCCAGAATTTCATCATCTAATTTTACTTCAATACCTACCCAGTTTGCCGCATTTAAAACTTTTGCAAAATATTCAGGATAACCGTTTTTCCACCATCCAACACGGGTTTTATCAGGATAGTAAACACCTGCAACGTAGTTTCCAGGCAAAGTTTCGCCAGTGTAAGTTTCTTCAAAATTGGCACGCTGGCCCATTCGGCCATTACCCAAACTGAAAATACTTTCCGAAATTTTATTTAAATGTGGATCAAAGCCTTCTTCGATAATGTTCCACTCATCTGCCTTAATGTAATTCTTCATATTCTAGTATCAAGTAGTTAGTATTAAGTAGCAAGACTTAACCTAAACCTTAATTTCATAATCTTTATAATATCAACTTTAGTAGTGTATTTCAGAAAGCAAGAGACTGGATATTTTTAGTTAACCCTGACTTGATACTTGCTACTTTATACCTGATACTTTTATAATTCTTCTAAATCTTTAACCGTTAATTTATCTAATCCACTTACCACCACATCTGCATCTGTAAGTACACTTTTTTCGCCAATACCAATGGCTTTCATACCGCCACATTTTGCGGCTTCTACACCTGCAACCGCATCTTCGAAAACCACACACTCCTCAGGTTTGAAACCTAAAAGTTCGGCTCCTTTTAAAAAAACTTCGGGGTCGGGCTTTGATTTAGTCACCATGTTACCATCTACAATTTCATCAAAGAAATGTGCAAGATTTGTTCTCTCTAAAATGATTCCTGAATTTTTACTTGCCGAACCTAGAGCTAATTTATAACCTGCTTTATGAATTTCGGTTAAAAAATCGACAGTTCCAGGCAAAACCTCGGATGGTGTCATTTTGGTAATCATATCAACATACCAACTGTTTTTTAAAGTTGCCAGTTCATCTTTCTCTGCATCGCTTTTTTCTACCTTGCCCCAGGCCAAAATCTTGTTTAAGCTTTCAACGCGACTTACCCCTTTCAATTGCTCATTTTGTTCTTCAGTAAAATCAAAACCCATGGTATTTGCCAGGCGCTTCCAGGCTTTGTAATGGTAAACTGCTGTATCAACCAAAACGCCATCTAAATCGAATAGACAGGCTTTGATGGGTGATGTAATAGGTGAAATGTGAGATGTTTGTTGCATTGTAATTTTTAAATTCCGTTGACTGAAGTCAACGGCAATGAATGACTAATTTAATTCTAAAACCAAAGTTGTTTTTGCAGGTACTTTAATTTCTTTAATTGATACAGATTGGTTGGTTATAATGTTTTTAGCTGTAGATATTCCTGATATACGTTCTGCAAATCTCTCAGTAGCTAATGTTTTTTCCTTTTCCGTATTATTCGAGATAACCATTACAGTCCCTTTCGCTGTATTGTTATAACGAAAATATACATAAATATCATCCTCCGGAACAAATTGCATTAATTTACCACTTTGCAGAGCCATGCTATTTTTGCGATAGTTAGCCAGTGTTTTAACATAGTTAAAGGCTTCATTTTCTTTATTGGTTCTGCCATTGGAGATGAATTTATCCTTTTTATCACCCTCCCATCCGCCAGGAAAATCAGAACGCACCAAACCATCTGGATTAGAGAAATTTTTCATCAAAATTTCTGTTCCGTAATACATTTGCGGGATGCCACGCATGGTTAGCAGAAGTGCCATACCCATTTTATATTTATCAAAATCTTCATTAACCACGGAGTAAAATCTACTCATATCATGATTATCCAAAGCAATACAGTTTAATGTTGGGTCTTTGTAAAGGAAATCGTGAGCAACAACATCATATAAACGGTTAATACCATCAGTCCAGCCGTTTTTACCATTAAGCGCTTCATAAATACCTTCTTTCACTGCCATATCGGTAATACCGGGCAAATGTGTATCAAAACCACGATTTACTGTATTGCCGCCAGTAAAGTATGCTTGATTAGCCACACCAGAAACGAAAGTTTCGCCAAATACAGATAAGTTTGGAAATTCAGCTTTTAGTTTTAATGCCCAATCTGCCATGTACTCAGGGTCGTTATATGGATAAGTATCTAAACGCAATCCATCAATTCCTGCATATTCAATCCACCAGATGTGATTTTGCGTCAGGTAATTTTGTACGTAAGGATTGTTTTGATTTAAATCTGGCATTGATGGTACAAACCAACCATCTAACATTCTTTTACGGTCTGCTTCAGAAGCATGTGTATCCATAACGGTTTGGTCGCGATAGCTTGTTTGTGTATATTTTGGCCATTGATGCACCCAATTCTTCATCGGTAAATCTTTGAAAAACCAATGTCCGGTGCCAATATGATTGTGCACAATATCTTTAATAACTTTCATGCCTTTGGCATGAGCAGTTTCTACGTACTTTTTAAATAATTCGTTTGTTCCGTAGCGAGGATCTATTTTATAATGGTCTGTTGCAGCGTAACCATGATACGAAGCTTTTTCCATATCATTTTCGATTTCGGGGGTCATCCACACGGTTGTAATGCCTAAATCTTTTAAATAATCTAAATGATTAATTACGCCTTGCAAATCGCCGCCATGGCGATAATACATACTATCGCGGTTTAATGCAGTTTCAGCTAAACCTTGCACAACATCATTACTTTTATCGCCATTCGAAAAACGGTCTGGCATCAATAAGTAAATAAAATCTTTTTGTGTTACGCCTTGAATGCGGTTTGCACTTTTATCACGATTTTTTAATTCGTAGGTATAGGAAAATAGTTTTTCGCCTTTGGCAGAAAAATTTATAGGAAATTTACCCGGTTTTGCTGATGCAGAAACTTCTAAATCGACAAAAAGGTAATTAGGATTTTCAACTTTGTTAATCTTAACCAGTTTTACACCCGGATAAGATAGGCTTATGCTACTTGCAGCGATATTTTCGCCATGAACAAGCAATTGTAATTTAGGGTTTTTCATCCCCGAGAACCAAAACATCGGCTCAATGCGTTCTAATTTTTGAGCAAAAAGATTTGTGCTTAAAAACAGTACTATCAATAATATTAAAGAGTTTTTCATTCTAGTATTGTTGAACACGCATGAAACTGATTGATGCAGTGTTACCAGAAAATTAGATTGAGCATTTAAATTTGAAACAAGATTAGTTTCCTTAGGTAAAATGGAACTGAACATATTAAATGCTTTAGGAAATTAACAGTAATCCCCTGCAAATTAAATTGCAGGGGATTGATAATTATAATTTTGTTACTGTGTAAGTACCGCCTTTACCATCGGCACTAACCGTTAGCACAAGCTTGTAGTTACCAGGAGCTGCAATAACAATATTGCCACCACCGTTACCGATGCTTGTTCCCCAATCGTGATTTTTTCTGAATTTGAACTCACCAGCAGTTAATGCTACAGTAGCTGTCCATGTATTGTTACCATCGTTAGTAGCTTTTAAATCTGTATCTACAGACCAGTTGCTTCCAGGAATGGCGTTTCCAATAATCGACCAGTAATCTGCATCAGCAATAGTGTAAACCAAAGTGTTTAAATCAACGGTAAGTAATTTAAATCCTGCAGAAACAGAACTGATATCACCTCCAGAAGTACTTAATTTACCACCGCCAGCATTTCCATAAGCAACATCCCATTTTTTTGCAGGTGTTATTTTGAAGTTCTGTCCATCAAATTTAATTACGCCAGAATAAACGCCATTACCGGTAACTGATACCAAACTATCTGCACTTGCAGGATTCCATCCCTGATAATTACCTGGTACATAAATCCAGGAAGTTAATGGGAAAGGTTTAGTGTTTATGGTTACAACATTACTGTAAACCGGTGCCGCAGTTGCAGAAATAGAAGATTTTATTCTGAATTCTACATCTGTATTTGTTGTGGTAGGAATACCTAAAGCAAGTAATAGGTTATTAAAATCTAACCCGTTGTAAGCTTTAGAAGCAACTTTTGCATCCATTAACACCTCTTTTGGAGCAGCAAAATTAGTGCCCTTTGCAGCCATTTGTAAGGTATTGGTAACTGCTGCCGGATAACCGAAATTCGCTTCAGTTAAGCTAAATGTTACAACTGTTGTAGTTAGTTTTGATTTATCTAATACTACATTGGTAGCAGAAGCTTGCAAAGCACCACCATTACCTGATGTAGCAACTGCTCTAGTTTCATCCTTTTTACAAGACCATAGCGATACAGCGATTAAGCTTAATGCTAAGGATTTTAAGAAAATTGATTTCATATCTTTTGAATGATTGAGATTAATAACCAGTATTTTGTTTCAGATTTGGATTAGCAATTAAATCTGCTGTTGGCAGCGGATATAAATTGCGATATGCAGGCAATGCTGTACCAGCTTTTACGCCACCTTTAAATTGCCATAAATAACTTCCATCTGTGTATTTTCCGTAACGCACTAAATCTGTACGGCGGTGACCTTCCCAGTATAATTCACGACCACGTTCATCCAGGAAAAAATCTGTAGATAATGCCGTAACATTTCCAGAAGCGTTTCCATAAGCACGGGTACGTAATTCATTTACATAATTTAAGGCCTGTGCCGTTGAACCACCGGTACCACCACGCATTACCGCTTCGCCGTAAATAAGATATTGCTCAGCTAAACGGAAAATTGGAAAATCTAACGAACTGAATGTTCCATTTAATGATGGAGGCGTTACACCAGTTGAACTTACGTTTTTAAATTTAGTAACACGTAAACCATCTGTAAATACGCCAATATCATCAATACCATTTTTTGAACCAAAGAAAGCACCACGTTTATCTAAAGTACCATTAGCATCGGGGAATAAAGCAGGCAAATTAGCACGGGTTCTGTTACCACCCCAACCACCATTTGGCACACCATAAGATGCTGGATTCATATCGCCGTTAATACCTGCGTTAATTAAGAAAGTTGTACCTCCGTAGTTGGTACCATTAACCCCATCATAATTAATGCTTAAAATGGTTTCTAAGTTATTTACATTATTATCCGTTCTGAATAAATCCATGTAATTTTGTTTCAACTTGTAACCTGCATTTATTACTTTACTAGCATAAGTAATGGCTTCTGTGTATTTAGCTGTTCCTGAATATACTTGAGCATTTAAGTAAATTCTCGCAAGCAATGCCCAGGCAGCACCTTTGTCAGCACGACCATATTCGCTGCGTGGCTCAGGTAATTCTGCTTCAATTGCTTTTAACTCAGACTCTACATAATTAAATAAAGCAGCTCTTTGAATTTGCTGAGGCGCAACTTTACCAATTGCATCATTTTCAGTAACAAAAGGTGGATTACCAAAAGCATCCATTAATACCCAATATTGATATGCCCGTAAAAAACGTGCTTCTGAACGGTATTTAGCAATCGCTGTAGCATCAGCACCGCTAATGTTGCGACTCGCTAATTTCTCTGGTGTACTTTCGCGAAGAAACTCGTTTACAAATGTAATTTGTAAAATACTTCTCGAATACAAACCTCTTAAAAACTGATTATCAACACTTGGTGTAGAATAATCTAATTCAGGAATGCCTGTATCGCCCCATGCGCAAATGGCTTCATCAGTTGTTAACTCTTGCGAAGTCCAGAACAACCTTAAAAAATCTGCGAAACCAGCATTTAAACCACCTACATCACTAGCATCCGAACCTGATGGACTAGTTAACGAGTATGTAGCATATAATTTTACCAAACTATTTTTATAACCTGCAGGCGTTGCATAAACAACATCAGCAGTTGCATCATTAGTCGGCTTTAAATTTAAAGCATCTTTCTTACAAGAATTTAAAGAAAGCAGTAAAACGCCCGATGCTAATAATATTTTAAATGAATTTTTCATCTTTATCTTTTATTTAAAAACCAACATTTAAACCTAGAGTGAATGTTCTTGGTCTAGGGTATAAATTGTAATCAATACCTGAAACCGACTCTGGGTCTATACCTTTATACTCAGATACGACAAACACATTCTGGCAGTTTGCCGAGATACGCATTGTAGTATTTCCATTAGGAGAAAGTTTACCGAAATTATATGATAAACCAACGTTATCCATTTTCAAAAACGAAGCGTTTTTAATGTAGTAATCACTTAAGTATTGGCTGGTTTGGAAATTTGTATTGTAAATATCTCTGCCAGAATTGTTTAATATTCCTTGTGTACTTAAAACATTGTTTCTGATACCGAAGTTAGAAGAAACGTTATCGTAAATATAATTTCCGATGTTTGCTCTTAGCACTGTATTGAAACTCCATTTTTTAAAAGTAAACGAAGTATTGAAACCGAAAGTAAAATTCGGATCTGGTGATTTATAGAAATATTGATCGCTTGTGTTAATTACACCATCAGAGTTTAAATCTGCGTAAACACCTTCTAATGGAACTCCGTTAGCATTGTAAACTTGTTTGTAAACAAAATAAGCACCTGGCATTTGGTTTACTGCATGATATTTAAGTGTTACACCTGTACCACCTGTAATGTCTCCTGCGCTAACTTTAGAACCCGGATCAGGATTTAAAGTTAAGTTGGTGATTTTTCTTTTGTTATACGCAGCATTAAAGCCGAAATCCCAGGTTACGTTATCGCTTTGAATAGCAATAATGTTTAAACTTGCCTCTGCACCTTTAACTTCCATATTACCAACATTTGTAGTTAATAAGTTTGTAAAGTTTGTACCTACCGGGATGTTTACAACGCTTAAAAGATCTTTAGTTTTTTTGTAATAGGCATCTAAACTACCGTAAACTCTTCCTTTAAAGAAACCATAATCCAAACCTGCATTGTATGTTGTTGTAGATTCCCATTTCAAATCAGGATCATATCCAGCCGGGCTATAATAATTGTAAAAGGTATTTCCAACCTGATATTGACCATTATTGGTGTTAGCATAATATCTCGATAGATATTCATAATTACCAATACCATCTTTATTACCAGTTTGACCATAACTTAATCTTAGTTTCATATCAGAAACTACTTTGCTATCTTTTAAGAAATCTTCACCAATAATTCTCCAGGTAAAACCAACCGATGGGAAATATCCCCAACGATTATCTTCAGCGAATTTCGAAGAAGCATCTGCCCTCATGGTACCATTTAAGATATATTTATCATCAAAAGTATAGTTAAAACGACCATAATAAGAAAGCAATTTATTTTGCTCTACTGAGAAAGGAAATACAGGAGTGGTTAATAACTCGCCAGTACCTCTGTAAGAGTTATAGTTAAAGTTTGTTTGCGCAATATCGTAATAGCCATAACCTGCTGTTACATCAAACTTACTTTTAATGCTTTCTACATTTTTCGAATAGTTTAAGTAAAACTCTGAGAATGTATTACGCTCTATATTTTTTCTGTTTGAATAAGAGCCTTGTGTCGAAGCACTTTGAGCAGCAAAAATCGGTACTCTGGTGTATCCATAACCTTTAGATACATCATAACCTAAGTTTAAGTTAGCGTGTAACTCCGGTAAAAAGTGGAACGAATAATCGAACCTAGCATTACCAAAACTTCTGGCTGCTCTACCTTGATTATCTTGTAATTCGATTAAAGCCAAAGGGTTGCGAGGCGCATTTGGATTTGGAACTGCTCCGTTAATCCATTCATAATAACCACCAAATTGATTTGCTGCATAAACAGGTTTAGTTGGATCGAATTGAATTGCATTACTAATAGCAGCATCATTTGGAAACTGCGATTCTGTTAAAGCACCTTTTAAACTTAAATCAATTTTTAAATGGTCGGTAAAGAATTTAGGCGAAATGGTTAAACCACCGGTTGCTCTTTTTAAATCACTTTTGATAACAACACCTTCTTGATCTAAATAACCAGCAGAAACACGATAAGGAACACCTTTAAATGAGCCTGCAATACTCAGGTTATTATCAGTTGTAAATGCCGTTCTGTAAATTTCATCTTGCCAATCTGTATTTGCAGTACCCAATAATGCTTTTTGAGCAGCACTACCATTTGCATTTACATAAGCACGAACTTCATCTGCAGATAATACATCTACTTTTTTAGCCACCGTACCGATTGAATTGTTTGTGTTAAAGTTAATAACAGGCGCACCAGAACCACCTTTTTTAGTGGTAATCAATACCACACCATTTGATGCTCTTGAACCGTAAATTGCAGTAGCATTTGCATCTTTCAGGGTTGTGATATTTTCAATATCATTAGGGTTAACCAATGATAAAGGACTTGGTGCATTACCTATTCCATTACCACTAAAAGGAACTCCATCGATAACAACCAACGGATCGTTACTTGCATTTAAAGATGCACCACCACGAATCCTGATTACGCTACCCGAACCTGGGGCACCGCCATTTGATGTGATGTTAACACCCGCAACTTTTCCTTGAATTAATTGCTCTGGTGTTGTAATAGTACCTTTCTGAAAATCTTTTGCACTTACTGAAGTGATTGCCCCAGTTAAATTTTTCTTTTCGGCAGTACCATAACCAATAACAACTACTTCATTTAATTTTTGTGCATCGGGCACCAACTGAAAACTAACAGTTGTATTTGCTGCAGCACTTACAGCTTTATCCATAGTTTGGTAACCTACAAAACTTACAGATAAAGTTAGGGAACCTGCTGTTAAACCCGACAGTTTGAAATTACCATCTGCATCTGTTGATGTACTTCTTGTAGTTCCTTTAACTAAAATAGAAGCACCAGGCAATGGTTGTCCGGTTTCATCAAGCACCTTACCAGAAATTGATCCGGTTTGTGCCTTTACGATTAATGCTGATAAAACTAACAGCATCAAAAGCCCCTGTTTTAACAGGTAAAATACTTTCATATTCGAAGCTCTTTTAAGTATAAAAATTTGGTTAAATATTATTGTGATTTACACACCCGACTAATTTACAGCACTAAATCATAATTCAAAATTTATTTAAAAAATATATTTGAGCAGCTCTTCTCAAATTAATTTCTGGCTAAAAAACCTGAGCTTTTCCATTTTTTTATCTTACTCAAATCAAATGATTAATAAATTAAAACATTGATTTACAATAATTTAAAAATGTTAAAAATAAATTTTGTGTGTAATTTTTACACTAAGTGATTTTTTACCTGTTTTTCGGGAACGTTCCCGACTTTTTCAAGCGCAATTCGGAATATTTATCGGGAACGTTCCCGATGATGAAGCGAAATTCTGCGTAAAATACACTAAGTGAAGATTTTTTTTATCAAAAATGAGGGCTAAAAACAGGTAGTTTTTTTAGTGTTTTTGAGGCGAATTTGAGGTAGAATTCCGCATGATTATTTTAGATTCTAAAACCACTTCTAATGAGCAGTTTTCGTTACTGTTTTTATCTAAAATTTTGAACAGCATTTTGGCTGCTTCCATACCAATTTCGGTAGCAGGTTGTGTAATTGTTGTTAAGGATGGATTTAAAAGTGGTGCGATTTCCAAACTCGAAAAACTGATTATTTTTAAATCATCGGGTATCGAAATATTTAAATCATAACACGCGTAATAACTTGCAAAAGCCAAACGCTCAACAGATGTAAAAACGCCATCAGGCTTTAGCTCTGTTAAAGCATTTTTGATGATGATGCTATTTTCTTCATAACTGTTGCTGCAATCCACAATCAATTGCTCATCAAACTTCAAATCGTGTTTAGAAAGCGCATCTATATAACCTTGCATACGGGTTTTACCAATTGATAAACTCTTATTTACAACCAGGTAAGCAATTCGTTTACAACCTTGCTCTATTAAGTGCTCGGTAGCCAAAAAACTACTGTTATAATCATTTGTAATTACCCGAGGCGTTTCAATATCTTCATAAATCCTATCGAAAAAAACCAAAGGCAAACGTTTCGCACCAAATTTATTTAGATAGTTATGGTCGTTAGCCTCACCAGAAACCGACATAATAATTCCATCTGCCCTGCCGTTGTGCAGGTGCATTATAAAATTTACTTCCTTTTTAAAATCATCGTCGGTAACGTAAATTAAAATGTGGTAACCATTTTCACGGGCTACACGTTCAATTCCATGTATGGCTTGCGAGAAATAATTATTTGCCAGCTCGGGAACAATTACGGCAATGGTTTTACTTTTCTGCTCACGAAGATTACTGGCGTAATGGTTTGGTTGATAGTTTAATTCCTTAGCTTTTTCCAATATTAGTGCTTTGGTAGTTGCATTAATATCGCTATTATCTCTAAATGCTCTCGAAATAGTAGATGTAGATAAATTTAATGCTTTAGCTAGTTTCTTTATATTAATACTATCCATTTTGGTTTACAAACCTTATCATTGTAAAATTATGCTGTAAATATAAAATATTATCGTACTAATACGCTTAATTTAATAAAATCAAAAAAACCACAACTTGCTTTAAAAGTGTAATCCAACTTATACATTTGAGAAGGAAATTTGCCAATAGCAAAAAAATATTTATTAATTAAAACAAAATATATAAATCAGGTATTTATACTGTGAGAAATTATCGGCTTTTGGCTGAAACCAAGCAGAACGCTTACTTGAAAACATTTAATGGAAACTAAAAAAATTCTTATTGCAGATGATGATGAGGGCATTGTAGATGCAGTATCAATGATATTAGAAGTAATGGGCTATGAAGTTGATTTCACTTATGACGGCGGCGCAGTTTTAGAATTAGTAAAAAAAGGACCTGATTTAATTCTTTTAGATATATGGATGAGTGGGCACGATGGAAGGGATATTTGCAAGCAGCTTAAAAACGACCCAGTTTTTAGCAAAATCCCGGTTTTAATGATATCTGCAAGCCGCGACATCAGGCAATCGGCATTGGATGCCGGCGCAAATGATTTCATGGAAAAACCATTTGAAATGGATGCTCTATTAAACAAAGTAGGATTACTATTGACTTAGATTTACATTCTTTATCCTTCATTTGATGCTTAATAGATAATTATAAACATCTTCTATAGTCCAATTTCAAAACATTCTCAAATTCAAAAAACAGCAACCGATTTGTAATGTGTGGGCGAATAGCCAATTAGTCGTTCATATCATATCATCATTAAATAAAGTTCTTCAAAGCATTTAACTTAATCGTAACTTGTTACTTCATATATCGATGAACTACTGCTATATTTTGTAAAGAAAAATAATCTCCTCAATTTATAAAGTTAAAAACCCGATTTTAGCATGTAAATGCCGGAGGAAAGCAAACAAAATTTCAGAAAAATTATCCATGTTGATATGGATGCATTTTATGCATCTGTAGAACAGCGTGATTTTCCAGAATACCGCGGCAAACCTTTGGTTGTTGGCGGCAAGCCCGATAGCAGAGGCGTTGTAGCTACGGCCAGTTACGAGGCCCGGCAGTTTGGAATTCGCTCGGCCATGTCTTGCAGTAAGGCCTATCAACTCTGTCCGACAGCGATTTTTGTATATCCGAGGTTTGATGCTTATGTTGCCGTTTCTAAAAGTATAAGGGAAATTTTTAGCCGTTATACAGATATAATTGAGCCACTTTCTTTAGATGAAGCTTATTTAGATGTTACTGAAGATAAATTGGCTATCGGCTCTGCCATTGATATTGCGCAATCTATAAAAGATGCCATCAAAAACGAGTTAAATCTTACGGCCTCTGCTGGCGTTTCGATAAATAAATTTGTAGCCAAAATTGCATCAGATATGAACAAACCTGACGGTTTAACTTTTATCGGTCCATCAAAAATTAAAGCTTTTATGGAAAAGCTACCCGTAGAAAAATTTTTTGGTGTGGGTAAGGTTACTGCAGCACGCATGAAAGCCATGCAACTAAATACCGGTGCCGACTTAAAAAAACTTACGGAGCAGCAAATGGTAGCACAATTCGGTAAAACCGGAAAATTCTATTACAAAATTGTGCGGGGTATAGATGAACGGCCGGTGCAAGCCCACCGCGAAACAAAATCTGTTGGTGCCGAAGATACATTGGCAAATGATACCAACGAGGCATCTGTTATGCATAGTCTTTTAAATCAAATTAGCAGTACAGTTGCCCGGAGATTAGAGCAAAAACAACTGAAAGGAAAAACAATTACTCTTAAAATCAAATTCGAAGATTTTAAACAGATTACAAGAAGTCGCTCTTTTGCTGCCCCGGTTTATAGTGCAGAAATCATTTACAGCGAAGCCATCAATTTATTAAATGAGGCTGAAATTGGATTTGCCAAAGTAAGGTTATTGGGCATTACAGTTTCGAGGTTTTACGATGATTTAATTGTTGATGGAGAAAAAGATAATCAATTAGAATTTGAATTTTAGGATTTAAGGTCTTTCCACAGCGCCAAATAACAAACAATAAACCAACTATTTAACTATAAAAATAATATTCATTGTAATAAAAAAAACGTTATCTTAACGTTTCAATAATTTTTTGTACGATGAAATTAATGGTCAAAAAAAATGCAGAGGCATTAGAAAAAGAACTGAACTGGCTTCAGCAAGTTATAGACATCAGTATAAAAACCTTTTTCGATTTAGACCATAATATAGAAAGCATCTACGATATTGAACCGCCCGATATTAGTGATGGAGAATCTTTCTACGCTGAAGTGCTTAAAAGGGATAATGTTAGCGTACAGGAAAGAATTGTTTTACTCTTAGCTTTGGCACCACACATCAGGCCAGAAATTTTTGATGTATTTTTAAGTAAAAACTCTTTATACGACAAAAACTATACTGAGTTTGGTGGCTTAAAGGATAAGAATTACGATGGTTTTATACCAACTGGAGAAACTGCTGCCTTTATTTTAGCGGGTAAAGATTTAGAAAAACGGTTTCACCTGTTTAACTTATTTTGCGACGAACACTTTTTTAGTAAACGAAACATATTAAACATTGTAAAACCTAAAAATTACGAGCCATATTTATCTGGCGCTTTAATACTTTCGTTAGAATATTTGAGCTATTTAACTATTGGCGTTTCAAAATTTACCGCACCCGCAGCTATTCATTATCAACCGTAAACATACCAACAGAACTAATAATATAAGGCTTTATTGATGATTTTTTAGCCATTCCAATCTGCGTTGATCTGGTAAATGTTTAACCGAAAAATTTTCAAATTTAGCTTCAAAGCCTGCACCATCCGGACTTGCAGCCATTAAACCCACTTGCACAGGTGCATTATCTTGCAAAGGCGCATTACGTGTAAGGATGTAATTTTTATCATCAAGCGAATAAAAAATTTCTACCGCATCTAATCTGCGTACAACTTTTATCCAAATAAATGCCGGCACTTTATCGAGCGTTAGTACACTCCAATCGCTTTTTTCATGCGTAACCACAGTACTTACATTAAACTTTCTGTCAACAAATTCTACACCTGTTTTAATGTAGTTTTTATGGTCGGTTCTTATCATTAAACCCATCTGGTCGAAACGGGCTTTGTAAGCACCTGTTAACTTTACTTTGGCTTCAAACTCGCCACCATAGTTTGCAAAATAAAATGGCGCATCATCTACAGTGAAACCGTAGTGAGCAATACGCCAGTAATCACTTTGTGGAGTTACCTGCATAATCAGGCTGTTATCTTTTATTTGCCATTTTGCAGGTTCATTAAACCATTGCATTTTTTCAAGCGTTTGCGCTTTAAGTTCTGATAAGCCAAAAACTAAACCCAATGCTAAAAATATTTTTTTCATATCTGATATTTGATGCTGGAATTACTAAAACCAACAGTCTACTTTAGTATGTTCGCAAAGTTATTCATCATCGAAAAAATATTCAATGGTAAAAAATAACCACAACAAACCTAAGATGAGAGCGCACCTTGATATCAAACTTTTTTCGCAGACTTTTCAGAATGATTTAACTACGGATGCGCAATTAAGCTCGGCGAAATCTATTGCGCAAATGTATTGCAAGCTCGAAAACTGCATTAGCGTACTCAGCGATTTAAAGGCAAGAAACAGTTACCTATATTATAGCGGCATTGCAGATAATATTGGCCTAACGAATAAAGAATCTGAAATTAAATCTATTTGGGAGGATGAACTTTTAAACCGGGTTCACCCTGAAGACCTCTTGAAAAAATATCAGATGGAGTTTCAGTTTTTTAAAATTTTAAGTGAAATCAATATTAACGAACGAACAAATTACCAGGTTGTTACGCGATTGAGAATCAAAAATACCGGGGGAAAATACATTTTGCTACAACATCGTTTGGTTTACTTAGGCAGCAATGATGATGGCAGCGTATGGCTCGCACTTTGTTTGTATAACCTGATTAATGAACATTTGGAATTCACCATTCCGCAGGCTGTTATAATTAATACACTTACCGGGAAGGTAATTGAACATGATGAGCAAAAGATTAAATATATTATTACAGAAAGAGAAAGGGGAATTTTACAGCTGATTAAACTCGGTTATAGAAGTAAGGAAATTGCCGAAAAACTTTCTTTAAGCATTAATACCATAAACCGGCACAGGCAAAATATTTTCAACAAACTAAACGTAACCAATGCTTTCGAGGCCTGCAAAGTAGCGGAAACAATGGGTCTGCTATAATTTTCTAAGCTTTAAACATTCGCAAAGCCGAAATAGCTGGTTTGAAGGAAAACACGATTTAAGATGGTTTGAGTAGAGAAAATTTCACGAATAAATAGTATTTTCTATTTTAGATTTACGAATGTTATTAAATTCGGATAAACGCAATGCGTAAATTTAGAAGTTATCTGTAATGCTATGAAGAACCTAACGCAAATAATTAACAATTTTTCTGATTGGGAAAAACCGTGGACATTTTACAAATCTATTATGGACAATTCAAATATTACAGAAATTGAGAAAGAGTTTTTTTCAAAAGTATATAAAGAGGCTTCACAATATGAATTATGGAATTTTACTGATTTAAAAAAAGGAGCTGAAAACTCAAGACAATTTTTAAAAAAAAATACCAATTTTGACCAAAAAGCCGTGAACCAAATAGTAAATTCAATTGCTTATGAATGGAGATGAAAAAGTTTTTGAAAAAATTCTAACAATTAATGAAATCGAAGAAATAGAAAATGCCTTGTCATATAACTGTGCTTCTGCAGTTGGTTATGCAAATAGCAAATTATTACCAATAATTAATTTTTTCAAAAATACAAATTGCGAATTAAAGGTAAAAAAGACTGATAAAATAATCTCTTTTGACAGTTTGCAATCCTTCAAAAATTGGCTTAAAGAAGCAAAATATGATTGTATGTATTATGAATTAAGAATAACGAATATTGAAAACCTAATAAAGCACTACAGATAACAAGGGTTTTGCAATAGTGGGGCGAAACTGCAAAGTTCAACAGTATTTCTTCGATTGAACTTTAGTACAAAATTGAAGATTTGTGCTTCGATTGCCCCACCATCGCAAAGCCCCAAAACGTTAGCGGAAAGGCTAAAAGATAACCCTATTACAAATGGACTACATTATAAAAGACGAAAAGCTTGAACTAATCTACGAACACGGAAAAGGTGCTTGGACATACCATTTGCGTATTCGAAATTCAAAAAATATTGATGGAAAATGGGGCGACATAAAAGTTTCAGGTTTCGTTGATAATTATAAAATTGAAGCAAGAAATCTTGCACCAATAAAGGGCGAAGACAAAATGCTTTCTATAAATGGCGAAATACGAAAAGCAATCAATAAAAAAGGTGGCGACATTGTTACTGTTACGCTTTATCTACTTTCAAACCAAGAAAAAGTAACAGAAAAAGAAATTTTGGAAACCTTCAAAGAAGCAGGAGTTCTAAAAGCCTTTGAAAAATTGCATGATGAAGATCAAAAGGAAATTTTGGGGAAAATTGCTTCTACAAAATCGGAAGACAAACAAACTAAAGTGATTTTGAAATTTATTGACCAATTAAGCAAAAGCAATAATTAAACAGACTCACTTGAATATCTCCTTTATTTGGTATTATCACCATCCACAAGAAATACCTAACTCTCACACCACTAACTTTCGATTGTCAACCGTTTTAGTATAACGGTACGTAAATGTGCCTCATTTTTATCTCCCCACTCTCCTATTGCTGCAATTACAGGAATCAGTGTTTTGCCAAAATCAGTTAAACTATATTCTACCTTTGGCGGTACTACCGGGTAAATTTTCTTGGTAATCAATTCATGGTCTTCTAATTCTTTCAGTTGAATATTCAATACACGCCTTGTTGCATCTGGAATTTTCCGCTGTAATTCACTCGGACGTTGATGGCCTTGGTTAATAAACCATAATAAGCGGATTTTCCATTTTCCGTACAACACTTCACCAATCAAATCTAAACCACAATTAAGGTTCGGTATAATTTTCCTTTCATACATAAGGCAAAATTAAATCAATGTTCCAAAATGTGCAATAGGAGAAAAATTTATCCCTATCCGAATCGTAATTCCGTACTTGTAATAACTACACATAAGTCTGAATTTTGACCTAAACAATTATACAATGGAACAACATTTTAATTTCAATAATGAGTTGTCGGGCAAAATTGCCTTGGTAACCGGTGGTACAAAAGGTGCAGGTAGAGCAATTGCCGAGAGGCTTTTACAAGCTGGCGCAACGGTTATTATTACTGCCCGAAACCCACCAGAAAAACACGACGGAAACATGCATTTCATTCCTGCAGATTTGAGCAAGACTACCGATGCACAAAAAGTAATTAGTGATATACTTTCGTCTTACCACAGGCTAGATATTTTGGTTAATAACCTGGGTTCGTCTGTAACTCCTGCCGGAGGCTTTGCTGCATTAAGCGATGAAGATTGGGAATCAATGCTACAAGCTAATTTACTAGCACCCATTAGATTGGATAGAGGATTTTTGCCACAAATGATTGAACAAAAAAGTGGAGTAATTATCCACATCGCCTCTATTCAAGGCAAACTACCGTTATACGACTCTACACTTCCTTATGCTGCTTCAAAAGCAGCCTTAATAAATTATAGCAAAAGTTTATCTAACGAAGTAACCCCCAAAGGTATTCGGGTGCTAACTGTTTCGCCGGGATGGATTAATACAAATGCCTCAAAAGCCTGGTTGGGTGAAATTGCACGAAATGCAAACAGCAGCATAGAAGAAGCATAACAAGGCGTAATGGATGCTTTAGGCGGAATACCTTTTGGCAGGCCTGCCGAAGCAGAAGAAGTAGCAGAATTGGTCGGTTTTTTGGTTTCACCAAGAGCTAATTATTTAACTGGGACAAATTTTGTAATAGATGGCGGCACGGTGCCAACAATTTAATAACCAAAAATTAAACAGATATGAATTTACCAAAAGTATTAACAGAATTAGTAAAAACGCAGAATAGCTTTGATAGCGTTGCGTATGCAAAGTGTTTTACAGAAACAGCCGTAGTTTTTGATGAAGGTAAAACGCACAACGGACGGAAAGAAATAGAAAATTGGATAGCAAAAGCAAATAAAGAATATCAAGCAACAATGAAACCTCTTGAATATTCTGAAACACAACAAACGCTAAAATCCGAGGTATCAGGAATATTTCCGGGTAGTCCGATTATATTAACTTATCATTATGAATTTGAAAATGGTTTGATTAAATCATTAAAAATTGTTTAATGGCAATGTGAAGGCAGACAATTTTTCAAACTTCTGCTTTCACATATTTGAAACCTCTATTATCTAAAAATAAGGACGTGCCATCTCATCTGCTTTAGCAAGGTTTTCGGAATGTGTTGTAATATCTGCTTTTTGTAATGTCATTTTTAATTGTTCCTTATTTAAATCCTGACAATATGCAGGTTCACCGGGCTGTTGCCTCCACGAATCAGATAGCAATCCACCATCAATTGCATCAAAACCAATTTCATTAATTAAATTTTTAACAACTTGTTTGTGCTCTTCCTTATCTCCGGCAACCGACAATGCAATTCTATTTGGACTGCCGGCAGCAACAGCTTTTGAAGACAAACTTGGAGCAACAATATTATTAAAAGCCTTAATTACAGGATGACCAATTACTTTGGCTGTCCATTCACTATCTGTCAATCCGTTTTTTATATCTGCTATTTCACCATCACGAGATGGATAGTAATTTCCTGCATCTACAATAATAGCTTCTGAAATACATAGAATAGTAATAGGTAATTTAACCAATGCTTTTTGTGGTATGGCAATAATAACAAGGTCTTTTGCACTTGCGGCTAGTTCAACGGTTACTGGGGTTGCACCTGTTTTTGCTGCAATTTCGACAAGTGTTTCAGGTCCTCTAGAATTTGCAATAGTAACTTCATGACCTAAGTTTATTAAATATCCTGCTAATGCACTTCCGATATTACCGGTTCCAATTATTCCTATTTTCATATTATATATTTTTATTATTTTAAATTTTAAACTCGTGGGTCAATCCGTATTGATTGGGTGCACCAAGGTGCTCTCGCAAAGTTTTGCCTTCGTAATCTTGGTGAAAAAGTTTACGTTCTTGTAAAATGGGAACAACTTCGTCCACAAAAGCACCAATTCCATCGGCATTAACATCAGGCGAGATACAAAAACCATCGGCTGCACCTGTTTCAAACCACTCTTGCATATGGTTTGCGGCTTCAATTCCCGGGCCTACAATTACGGGATGATAATCGATAACACCATGCGCCAAAATATCACGAATACTCCAACCTTCTCTGGCAATTTTTAAAGCGTTAGCAGACCGTGGGTCGTAATATGAAGGTCGGGCAATATCCAACAAAGATTTTGAAATTGGTTCGTTAAACCTTAAGGCATTAAGTGGAACACCCAACATTTGTTGCAAATAACCAATTCTTTGTAACAAAAAATCTCCACTTAACCGAATACGGCGGTCGAGTGCAGCACGTCTGTCTTTCGCGATAGTGGTCATCAAACCTGGAATGTATTTAATTTCGTCAGGGTCACGACCAAAACTTTCTGCAGCTCGTTTAAAAGTATTTCGCTGGTCTTTTGCATCTTCAATTGTAAATGCCGAACCAATAACTACATTGGCAAAACGCCCTGCTAATCGATGTGCATTTGGGCTTCCTCCGGCGTGAAAAATAATAGGTTGCCCCTGTTCAGATGGTGGAATATAAAGCGGGCCGCTTGAACTCACAAATTTACCCTGTAAATTAATAGGTGCAATCTGATCTTTTTTTGCAAATTGGCCACTTTGCTGATTGTGTACCCAAGCATCTTTTCCCCAACTTCCCCAAAGCGCCTGAATGAGCTGTACCACTTCATGAGCTCGTCCATATCGGTCTGCACTCGAAGGAATTTTTCTCCCGTAATTAGCTGCAACATCTTCTCCGCTAGAGGTTATTGCATTCCAACCTGCACGACCATGGCTCATCACGTCGAGAGCTTTAAATTGTCTGGCTAAGTTGAAGGGCTCATTAAAAGTAGTAGAACCAGTAGCAACCAAGCCAATATACTTTGTTTCTCGGGCCACAGCCGCAAGTGTAAGCATAACATCGAGGTTAAATGCAGGTGCATCTGTATCAATATCTGCCATAACAGCGCCAGGCCCATCGGGCAAAAATAGAAACTGAAACTTACCTCGTTCTGCTGCCTGTGCCTGTTTTACCCTTGCATCGAAACTAGTGTAACTTTTAGGGTCGACACCTGGAAAACGCCAAGCTCCCGATTGAGAGCCATAACCGTTGCCAAGGTGCAAACCAATCAACATTTGTTTATCAATTTTCATCCAACTTAACTTATCATAAATTACTTTGCAAATTTACTTATATATACTTTCCTTTGTATAGCGCTTTCCCAAAAGAAAGTAGAAAATATTTATTATGGCGAAAAGTAAAAATCATTGCAGTTGTTTAGACACAGTAAAGCCTGTTAGAGATGCGCTTGATGTGATTAATGGAAAATGGAAATTGCCAATAATTATTTCAGTTGGTGTAGGCAATGAAAGATTCACAGATATTCAAGAAAGTATTGCAGGCTTAACACCAAAAGTTTTAGCTAAAGAATTGAGAAATTTGGAGCAGCATCAACTTATAAAAAGAATAGTTATTGATGATTATCCTGTAAAAATATGTTATAAACTAGAACCTTACGCCGATACCTTAACACCAATTATTTATGCTTTAAAAGATTGGGGAACAAATCACAAAAATAAGATTTTTACAAAAAGCGTAGACTTAAATACCTGACATATAGACAAAAATCCCTGAGAATGGATTTCACTATCTTTATATAAAAAGAATCACTAAAACTTGTATAATACATGGTTTCAATTGATACGTTTAGAAAATTGGCTTTATCTTTCCCGGAAACAACAGAAGAACCTCATTTTGATAAAACTTCTTTTAGAGTGAAAAATAAAATCTTCGCAACTTACGATTCATCAGAAAAAAGGGCTTCTATAAAGTTATCAGAAATTGACCAGGATGTTTTTTCTTCACCAGATAAAACAATTATTTACCCTGTTAATAACAAATGGGGAAAGCAAGGCTGGACAATTATTGAAATGGATAAGGTGAAATCAGAATTATTTGTTGATGCCTTAAAAACAGCTTATTGTGAAGTGGCACCCAAAAAACTTGCAGACCAAATCAGGCAAGAAAATACTAACATAGAAATGGATAATATCACTATCGAAAAAACTAGTTTGAATGACATTGACCAATTAAGAGAAATTGGCCGACAAACATTTTATGAAACATTTTCAGACAGTAATTCTGAAGAAAATATGACTAATTACCTGGAAAGTAGTTTTTCTGTTGAAAAGATAAATGCTGAGTTACATGATGAAAATGCTGAATTCTTTTTTGCAAAAATAGGGAGCAAAATTATTGGTTATTTAAAACTCAACTTCGGCCAATCGCAAACAGAATTAAAAGACAACAAAGCGCTTGAAATAGAAAGGATTTATGTTTTGAAAGCATTTCATGGCAAAAAAGTTGGACAAATACTTTACGATAAGGCTATAGAAATCGCCAAAAATAAAAGAGCAGATTATGTTTGGTTAGGTGTGTGGGAAGAAAATAAAAGGGCCATAAGTTTTTATAAAAAGAATGGCTTTGTTGAGTTTGATAAGCATATATTTAAACTCGGTGATGATGAGCAAACAGATATTATGATGAAACTAAAACTGAAAAGCTAAACCAAAACAAAACATTGCAAGGCTACAAAATCAATGTTTTATATACAGCTCATTATTTATAACTTTAAGAAGAAAAAATAATTAAACATATCTATCCAAAATGAACAACCAGATATTTATTAATTTTCCGGTTAAAGACCTTCAAAAATCTTTAGATTTTTACACCGCATTGGGTTTTACAAATAATCCTCAATTTTCTGACGATTCGGGTAAATGTATGATGTGGAGCGATAACATTTTTGTAATGCTGCTTAGCCACGAAAAATTTTCAAGCTTCGCTACAAAACCTATTGCTGATACAAAATCTGGTTTGGCCGGACTTTTTTCTCTATCTGTTGCAAGCCTTGATGAAGTAAGTAAAATTGTAGATGCTGGGTTAACTGCCGGCGGAACTGAGCCTAATGAAATGAGGGATTATGGTTTTATGCAACAAAGAACTATCGAAGATTTTGATGGCCATACCTGGGAAATTTTCTTTATGGATATCACTAAGTTTCCACGGCGAATAAGCTGAATAGTATTATGCTGGAGAAATTATACGAGAACAAAACAGATAAGCAACTAAAATCTAGTTTAAATATCTATGCTGCACTTTTGATTTTATCTATCATCATACCAATAATATTTATTTGTATTGGTTATTTCACATCGGGCAGGTTGCAACTATCACGTTCAGTAACCTTTATAATAATTATTATTTGGTGCTCAATTAACGTTAATTATCTAAAAAAGGCACTAAAGAAAAACAGCACTTAATAGCATTTTAGCAGTAAATCATAAACAATAAAAACTAATTCAACATGGCAATAATTAATCCCCACATCAACTTTAACGGCAATGCCGAAGAAGCATTTACATTTTATAAATCAGCCTTCGGCGGAGATTTTTCGAAAGTTATCCGTTTTAAAGATTTGGCAAACGATGAGTTTCCGGTTTCTGAAAAAGAAGAAAATAAAATTATGCACATCGCTTTGCCAATAGGGACAGGTAGTGTGTTGCTAGGCAATGATGTTCCCGAAATTTTAGGCAAAACCAACGAAAACGAAAACAGGAGTAAAATTACTATCCAAACAGAAAGTAAAGAGGAAGCAGATAAATTGTTTAATGGGCTTTCTGCCGGCGGACATATTGAAATGCCAATAGGCGATAGTCCTTGGGGAACGTATTTTGCAATGTTTAGAGATAAATATGGTATAGAATGGATGATAGATTTTGATCCGAAAGAAGCTATTTAATCAAAGCACAAGGTTTTCAATGTAGCAAAAAACGCCTGTTGTTATTTGTTTAAGAAAGATTTACCTAAACGGATTTAATGTTGCTGGATAACCACCATCGCATTAAATCCGTTAATGATGATGCAAAAAAAGTAAAATTTCTTTAAACAAAATTTAGCTCTGCCATTCCTCTATAAAGTGTCTAAAAATGCCAGATATGGCTGCACACTTTTTTCAATGTGTTCTGTGGAGGAATTTAATTCTATGCCGTAATAAGCAAAAAAAGGTTGATAATCTGCTTTAACGTATTCAAAAGAGAGTTCAAAAGGCCGGGTTAATTCTGCAAGCGTATATTTATATTTTTCACCAGCATTGTATTCTATTTCTTCCACGCCAACCGTCATTGCTAAAGCGATTTTCTTGCCAGATACTTTATAACCGCTTTTACTTCCATAAGCCCAACCGTGTATCAAAACCTCATCAAACCATTTTTTAAGTAATGCGGGGCAACTAAACCAATAAACCGGGAACTGAAATACAATTTTACCATATTTTTCTACTAGTTCCTGCTCTCTTAAAACATCAATTACTCCATCAGGATATTGTTGATGCAAATTATGTATGGTATAACGTTCTGGATGCTTTTCCAATTCAGCAACCCATCTTTTATTTATTAAAGATTTTTCTAAATCTGGATGGGTTACAATTACTAAAATTTTCATGTTTCTTAATTTTTTCCAAATGTAGGGGCAACACTATTGAATTTGTATATTAGCAACCAATTGTAATGTACTATCAAAAATGTAAGTAATGTCTGAAATCAAAGAAACCTCTACCAACTTTGCAAATAAGCAAGCCTTAGGCGAAGAGTGTGCTGAAGTTTATGCTATAAATTTAATCGGCGGACAATGGGCTTTGGTAATTTGCTCCTGGTTATTGAATGGTAAGCTTCGATTTGGAGAATTAAAAAAATTGTTACCCAACATTACCGAAAGAATGCTAACCTTACAGCTTAGAAAATTAGAAGAAAATAAAATTATCACACGTAAGGTTTACGCTCAGGTGCCTCCAAAAGTAGAATATGAACTTACCGAAATTGGTTACGAACTAAAACCGATTATTTTAGATTTGGAAAAATGGGGCGCACGCCACAGAGCATCACTTTAGCAATTTTAAAATCTTTTAACTAATGCAAAACCTTTAATCCCACTACCATACATTGGCAATATGGCTAAATTTTTATCTCCCTTTGCAGAAAAAACATGCTTAATGTATGGGTAAACCAAATAAGATATTTTAGTGGCTGCAATGCCAAAACCTGCACCCCCTACTACATCGCTAAACCAATGTTTATTGTTATACATTCTTAAGGTTCCGGTGGCTGCAGCTACAAAATAACCTGCATAACTAATCCATGGGTTTTTATTTTTATACTCCTGATGTAGAAACTCTGCTGCCATAAATGCAGAAGCTGTATGTCCGGAAGGGAAGGAATTATTTCCGTTATCATTTGGCCGCATTCTGCCAACACCTTGTTTTACAAAATGTGTTGATACACCCATAATTGCCGCAGAAGTTAGGTACAACATAGAAGCATCGAAAAGATTATGCTCACCTTTTACGCCCGATAAATTTAGTGCATAAACAGAAAGCATTGGCGCAAACTGCAAATAATCATCTACATGAGCTGCAAATAATGGATGGTCTTCCTGAAGTTCACCTTTGGTACTTACATCAAGCTGTTTTAACGCACCATTATCATAAACCGCAGCAAAACCATAGCCTATAAGCACTGCAGGAGCAATAAAAGAAACTGCCTTAAATTTTTGTTTAGGTACGATATCAGAACTGCTCCATTTACTTGTAACAGTATCGGGACTAAAATTCTGCGAAAATATGGCTAAAGGAATTAAAAATAAACTTAAAAATGCCGAGGCAATCTTTTTCATATACGGATGATTTTATTCAAAACTATAATTCAAATTTGAAGTAATTCTGAAGTTTCATTGGCAGTAAAAAAATCCATTCTTATATCTTTGCTATATGGAGATAAGGTTAGCACGCAAAGAAGATGTTTCTGCAATTATGCAATTGGTAAAAAAAGTTGTTCCGCTTATGCGAGCCACAGGTAATTTCCAATGGGATGATGACTATCCAAACCCAGCCGTTTTCGAAGCAGACATTGAAATTGGACAGCTTTGGGTTGCTGTTTTAGATGAAAAGATTGCTGGCGTTTCAGCTATAACAACAGACCAAGACCCCGAATATGCAGATGCGGGTTGGGATATTACAGAGCAAGCTATTGTTACCCATAGATTGGCGGTTAACCCGGATATTCATGGAAAAGGTATTGCGAAAGCCTTAATGCAACAAGCAGAAATAGTTGCCAATACAAAAAATATAAAAATTCTTCGGGTAGATACCAATAACCAAAACCAAGCTACAAACACTTTATTTCCGAAATTAGGCTATAGTTTTAGTGGTGAAATTAGTCTGGCTAAAAGACCGGGATTAAGATTTTTTTGCTAACAGAAATTATTATAGCGATTGATGTTTTGAGGTAAATTTGCCAACCAAAAACATTGCCTTCTATGTAACGCTTAACTATTCCCAAAACGGCTAAGCTAGAATATTGATAATACAAAAAACAAAAAGCCTTTTAAATATATTTGTTAGTATTATCGATGGTTTATGTCAGCTGAAAACAGATTATCTAATGAGGATATTCAAAATATTCTATTTCATTCAAAGTATGCGACGGCCATATACACCGGAAGCTCGATTGTAATCGAATTTGCAAATCAGGCAATGTTAAATCTGTGGGGAAAAGATAAAAGTATTATCGGTTTAACATTAGATGAAGCTGTACCAGAACTGAAAGGACAACCCTTTAGTACCATGTTAAAAGATGTGTGGGAAACCGGTAAAACGATTATACATCGAGATATGCCTGCAGAACTTCGCATTGCAGAAAAACTCCAGTTATTTTATTTTGATTTTGAATATAAACCATTATTTGATAATACGGGTAAAATTTATGGCATATTACATACCGCAATCGAAGTAAGTGAAAGATTAATAGCGGAGCAGTTAGTTTACGAAAAATCTGTACGTGAACAAGAACTTACCAATGAGCTAATTGCAATTAATGAAGAATACCAATCAACTAATGAGGAGCTTAATAAACTAAACGAACGTTTTAATTCTGATAACAAAATATTAACCAGCTCCAATCAAGAACTTTCGATATCAAATTTTGAACTTGCAACAGAAAACCAACAGCTTGGTTATTCTAATACAAACCTTCTTGGAGAAAATATCCGTTTGGATACAAGCGAGAAAAAAGCGCTGGCTTTATTAAAAGATGCCCCTGTAGCAATTGCCCTAATCAAAGGGGAAGATATGGTTCTGGAAAGTGTAAATAATAAAATGTTGGCTTTGCTAGGTAAAGAGGATTCAATTATTGGAAAACCGATAATGGAAGCCATACCAGAACTTAAAAAGCAAGTTCTACCACAATTATTAAAGGAATTTTTTGAGGAGCGGGTGAGCAAGCATATCCCTGAAATAAAAATATTTTTTGAGCGTGCAGGCCAGATGGTTCAGGGTTATTATGAAATGGCTTACCATCCCTTAGAAAATGAAGAAAATGCTACTTCAATGATGCTGGTACTACACGATATTACAGAGCAGGTTAAGGCTAATACAATTATAGAAGAAAGTGAAAGAAAAATAAAGACCTTAGTTGAGCAGGCTGCAGTTGCCATTATTGTTTTTAAGGGAAATGATTTAACCATTGATGCGGTAAATCCTAAAATGTTGGAGCTCTTAGATAAAAAGGCTGAAATTGCAGGAAAACCTTTGTTGGAAGCTATTCCTGAATTAGCAGGACAACCACCCTACGAGCTATTAAGGCAAGTTTATACCACCGGGAAAACGCTGACAGGGAACGAAACCGCCCTACAACTTAAACGCAATGGCAAAATACAAACAGGTTTTTACAATTTTACCTACACTCCATTGATAGAAAATGGTAAAATAACAGGGATTATTGATATTGCAGTAGATGTTACCGAGCAGGTAATGGCCGCCAAGCTAGTTAGAAAATTGAATGATGAACTTGCTACTGCAAACGAAGAGCTGTCGGTAACGAATAAACAGATAATTACAACCAATCAGATGCTTACTGATATAAATGAAGACCTCATTTTATCGCGGAAGCAGCTAGAACAATCTGAACAAATACTTAGAATGGCGATTGAGGCTGCAAATTTTGGCAGTTGGAGCATAGATGTCCATTCACGAGTGCTTATTTCTTCCGCTCGATTTAAGGAACTGTTTGGATTTCATCCGCAGGATAAGGTTACGCTAGCCGATTGTTTACATCAGATTACGGATGATTTTAAACCAGCTGCAGAAAGTGCAATAAAAAGTGCCCTAACTCATCCTGAAGAATTTGATTTATCATTCACTATAAGAACATTTAACGACCAAAAGATAAGGTGGCTACGTACTGTAGGTAATTTAACTGAAGGTGCGAATACAGAAAGTTCATCTTTTACTGGTATTATTATGGATATTACCGAGCAGAAAAAAGACGAACAGCGAAAAAATGATTTTATTGGCATGGTAAGCCACGAGTTGAAAACGCCATTAACATCATTAGGCGCATATATACAACTTCTTCAAAAAATAAATATTAATAATACAGAGAGCCATACCATAAATGCTTTGGATAAAGCCGGGCAGCAGATAAAAAAAATGAATACCATGATTAATGGTTTCCTAAATTTATCTCGTTTAGAATCTGGAAAAATCCATTTAGAAAAGAATGAATTTGAATTGAATTTATTGGTTGAGGAAATAATATCTGAACTTTTATTAACTTCTTCAAACTATAACATTGCGTTGCAAACATCTGTTTCTGTAAAAGTGAAGGCAGATAGAGATAAAATAGGCAATGTAATTACAAACCTCCTTTCAAATGCAATAAAGTACTCTCCGAATAACAAAAATATTGAGGTTTTTTGCAATATAAATAACAATAACGCAGAAGTTTTGGTAAAGGATTATGGTATGGGCATTAAGCCAGAAAACTTACCAAATCTTTTCGACCGCTTTTACAGGGTAGAAGGCAAACAAACCAGTACAATTTCGGGCTTTGGAATTGGATTATATTTAAGTGCCGAAATTATTCAAAGGCATGGTGGAAAAATATGGGCAAATAGCGTAGTTGGAAAGGGCTCTACTGTTGGTTTCAGTTTGCCACTCCAATAAAAGGGCATCCTTGGTTATGAATGCCCTTTTTATTTAAAATCTTGATAAATTTATTAAAATAATTTTTCTTGTGGAGGTGTTGCACCAGCCAATCTAATGTAAACTGTAGCTTGTCCTCTATGGTGAGTTTGGTGCTCAAAGGCTTTATCTAATGCTTGTTTTTTGGTTAAATCAAATCTTCCAAAAAGCTTAATCATTTCGCTCATTTGGGCAGCAGTTAATTTTTTAGCACTGGCTATTACAAAATCATAGCTTGCCAGTACATCTTTGGTTACCGTTGCTTTCGATTTATCTGTTCCTTTTTCTAAAGCTCCCATTGCCACCGGGCTTTTTTCTCCAGTTGCCGTTGAAGCAAAAGCATAATTCGCATCAGCTAAGTGAAGAAACTGCTCTGCAAAAGAACGCATTTGAGGTGTTGGTTTTAAGCTGTAAGAAGCTTCTGGCATTGCATCTAAATATTCTTTTGTGTAAGCTTTTGCTCTTTCCCAATCTTTTACAACATCTTCTGCTGCAGATTGTGCATTTGCAGCGCCCACTGTTAACACGAACAGTGCAAGCACGCTAATTTGTTTTAGTATTTTCATTTTGTTGTTTTTAATAAACTCCAAAAATCTGGCGTTTAATCAAAGATAAGTATTAATACGCTCTTCAGAAAAGACAAAGAATCTGTTATTATAACATAACCTTTTGCAGCGATTTACTTAAAATTTCTACCACCAATTGCATTTCAGCTTTATTTAAATGACCAAAACCTAAACGCATGCCGCGAAGGTTTTTGCTTTGATACAGAATGGTTTTGGGTAGAAATAAACCTTCTGAAGCGCAAAAATTTTTAAATTTAATCAGGCTGAAGTCATCCAGCCATTCTACCCAAATGGCTAAGCCTCGGGCAGGAATTGCGAATTTTATTTTGCCTCTAAGTTCTTCGTTCAATAAATTAACAAAGTCATCTCTGCGCTCCTTGTATATTTTTTTGTTTTTTTTCGCAAGGCGATGAACTTCTCCATCTTGTATAAAATGCGTTAAAACCTGTTCTTTAATCACATCAATTCCAGGCTCCAAAATTCTTTGATGCTTTTCCAGTTCTGTAATAAATTCGGTTGGTGCAGTAATAAAACCATAGCCAAAACCAGATGGCAGGCTTCTGGCAAAAGAGCCAATATATACCACATTTGCGTTTGGATTAAATGCAGATAAAGGCAATACCGGATTATTATCGTAATGAAAATCAAAGTCATAGTCATCCTCAATAATTACGAAACTATAAAATTTAGCCAATTCTAAAATTTCAAGTCTTCGCTTTGCGCTTAAACAATTTGATGTTGGATAATGGTAGTTTGATGTTAGGTATAACGCCCTGATGTTGTTTTCTTCACAAACTTTCTTAAGATGTTTGGTGCTTAGCCCTTCATCATCAACCGGTATGGTTATAATGTTTGCACCAAAATCTAATAAAGTCATGTTTGAGCCGTAGTAACCTGGCGAACCAATAATAACGTTATCACCTTCGGATATTAAAAGTTTGCTAACCAAATACAAGCTTACTTCGTGGCTGCTTGTGGTAAGTATGTTCGAAGTCGAAATTCTTAAACCTCGGGTAACATTTAAAAAATTTGCAAAGTGATTTTTAAATTCATCATGAGATATAGATTGAAGCTGCTTCCAATCGGTTGCACTTTTTTTCTTCTTTAATTTTGACACATACAGCCTTGCCAAAACATCTGTTTGCATTAACCTTAAATCTGGTAATCCATCATTTAGCTGGTAAGGCAAATTACTTGTTTCTATTGGGTCTTCTAAAATCAGCGACCGTTTAAAATCAAAGTTAGATTCTGTATTCGCGTTTTGATGCGGTTTTAAATCATTTTTTTGCTTCTGGTTCGATAAAATAAATGTGCCCTTATTTGGAGAAATCTCTATAAAACCTTGTAATTGTAAGTCGGTAAAGGCTTTAATCAAGGTATTTCGGTTAATACCTAAAAGTTTGCAAAGTATACGAGTCCCCGGCAATTTGGTGCCCTCGGGCAATAAACCGGTTTGTATCGCCTTAATAAACTCGAAAACAATTTGTAGATACACTGCAATATCATCATTCGGCTTAAGCTGAATAAAACTTTTGAAAGGAATTTGAACCGGACTATCCATTTTATTAAAACTGGTATACTTTAATGGTACGGCAAGATACTACTTTTGCAAAAACATTTAGAAAATGAAGCAACTATACTTAACTTTCCTTTTTACCATTTTAGCCATCAACTTATTTGCTCAAAGCAAAAAGGACAGTATAATAAATATGAACGATGTTGTGATCAATGAAAATCGTTTCAATACGCCAATATCAAAACAAAACCGAAACGTTTACATAATCGACAATGCAACTATTGCCAAACTACCGGCCAGAACCATTCAGGAGGTGTTACAATATGCCAACGGAATAGATATCAGGCAAAGAGGTGCTTTTGGCGGGCAAGCGGATATTAGTATTGATGGAGGGAGTTTTGAGCAAACTGTGTTGCTTTTAAACGGAACGAAGATTATTGATATGCAAACCGCACACAACATGCTTAACCTGCCTATACCGGTAGAGGCTATTGAGCGTATAGAAATTATTCGTGGTCCTGCTGCGAGAATTTATGGCATTAACAGTTTAACCGGTGCAATCAATATCATCACCAAAAAACCTGCAACTTCTGGCGTTTTATTTTCTACTTACGCAGGCTCCAATTTCGAGAAGAATACAGAAGGAAACGGCAAAACTTTTGTTGGTGGAGGTGTACAGGTTGGCGGGATGCTAAGCAAAGAGAAACATCAGCACTCGCTTTTTGCTTCGCATGATAAAGGTAATGGCTATCGATTTAATACGGGATTTGAAAACAATAAATTGCTTTATCTAGGAAATTTCCAAATTGATGAATCCAACACCATTGATGCGCTTTTTGGATATGTTAAAAGTGGTTTTGGAGCGAATGGATTTTATGCTAGTCCGGGTGATAAAAATTCTGATGAACAAGTTCAGACTACGTTAGCATCCTTACAATCAAAACATAAGCTTTCAGAAAGATGGACACTAATGCCACGTTTAAGCTATCGATATAATTTTGATGATTATCGTTATTTTGGTCCTACAAACCTAAATTCTGGTCGAAGCAGGCATTTTAGCAATTCATTTTCTGCTGAATTAAATACAACCTATAAAATTTCATCGGGTGAATTTGGTTTTGGGGCAGAAGCCAGAAAGGATGATATCAATTCTACCAGCATTGGCAAGCGTGATAGAGATAATTTAGGCGTTTATGCGCAGTACAGAACTCAATTACTTGAAAAACTAAATGTGAATATCGGTACTTATCTCAACTATAATTCTGATTATAAATGGCAAATTTATCCAGGCTTGGATGCAAGTTACGAAATCTCCACCGGCATTAAATTAGTAACAAACATTGGTACAAGTCAAAGAAATCCATCTTTTACCGATTTATATTTGAACCAACGCCCAGGAAATATTGGCAATGAAAATTTAACTCCAGAAAATGCTTTACAGGCAGAGTTAGGCATAAAAATCGACAAAGGAAATTTTAATTTCAACGCTAACTACTTTTACAGAACTATAGATAAATTTATCGATTGGACACGTACCGTAACAACCGAACCTTGGCAGAGCAATAATATTGGCGATTTACAGACCTCAGGTTTAAACTTCAGAGCAAATTACAATTTTGCTATCGCAGATAAATCAAAAGTTAATATCAATTTAGGTTATTCGTATCTGGATTCAGATTTTAAAAACCTTAATTCGCAACTGGCATATAAATATTTAATATCTTCCTTAAAACACCAGGTTACAAACACAGTTGATTTTCGCTATGTAAATTTCGCTGTTTTGTTGGCTACAAGATTTAATCAAAGAATGGCCGGACCATCTTATTGGATAAACGATATTCGGTTAAGCCAGTCGATTAAAAAATTTACCGTTTTCTTAGATGCTCAGAATATATTTGATACCACATATACTGAAATTGGTGCAATTCCACTTCCATCAAGGTGGTTGAGCTTGGGCGTAAAATTTGTAAGCTTCTAAAAAGAAAAGGCGCAATTAAATATTTGCGCCTATCTTACTTCTCACAAAAAACAGTGCTCGCTATTATTATTGATTGATATAAGTAATTCTGAAAGATTTCCTTAAATCTCCAACTATTGATGTTATTCCAGCCGTAGAAGTGTGGTTAACATTTCCTCCAATTATGGGTTTGGTAATTACAATTCTAAATTTGTCTCCGGCATCCAGTTTTATAATATCAAACGGAATCGTAATCGTTTGCACCGTATTGGTCGCCATTTCTTCAAAAGTAGAGTTTATTCCAATTCTATCTGTCCAAACACCCAATTTGTTAATTTGTAATATCGAACATAGGGCCGTTTTACTATTGTTATCATTAATTTTTGGATTATAATTTAAAAATCCTGAAATCTCATAATACCCTGACGTATTTATGGTAAAACTTTCCAGGTTAGCATCTAATGTTACATAAGTTGGATTAGAAATAGCCACACTACCTGCTTCCCAAGGCACTGGCACCAAAAGCCCTGTGTTAAAGCCTGTTAATGCTACACCCGACATTAGAAAATCTGTTGGAGATTTCATAAAAAAATCATCAGGAGAAATTCTTGTTTGTATCTCTAATGTTGAAGAATATGGTTCCCATGCGCTACCGTTCCACATGTAAACATTATTACCCTTCACCGCGTTTAAACCTGTTGTAGTATTGGTATTAAAAACCCATAAACCGCTAACCGGCAGATTAACCGGAGCAGCCAAATTAGTTCTGGTAAGGCTAACCCGGCTCATTAAAAATCCTTTCTTTGCACCATCTGCTAAATTTGAAACATCCATATCTAATAAAGCTGATGATTTTGGCGTTCGTGTTTGTACACCTGTAGATTGCGCCGAAAGGTTTTTTGTTATTAAGCAGAACATAACCATTGGCAGTATCAGCATAAAATTCTTCATCATAAGTTTCATATTAGTCAAGCTTAAATATTCTTATGTTTTTTGAAAAATTTAATCCTCCGGGAACACTTATGGTAGCAGGTGATTGATGATTGCTACCAAATGTTTTACTTATTACCAGTTGGATTACATCATTTTTATCAAGGTGGATAATTGATGGTGGAGAAATTAATGTTCTCGAAAAACCACCTGTATCTTTACCCCAAACTAAGGTGGTTTGCGCCACAGTTACCCAGTTCGTGCCACCATTTGTAGAGCGTTGAATTTTATACAGTAAATTAGTATTTGAGTTTGCATTATTATTTATATGCGGATTGTAATTAATGTAACCAGATATTTCGTATTCACCTGTATTATTAATGGTAAATCGATTATTATTTAAGCTTACATTACCACCATTATTTGTAAGAACATAAATATTATTAAAGGTTACTACAACATCCGAACCCCCATTTATAGCGGTCAGATTTGCACTTGTTAATTCTTGTTCTACTGGTTCCTGACAAAAAAATACCTGAGGCAATAATAATTTCTTTATTGTATTAATGTCGGCAATATCTATCCAACTGCTTCCATTCCAAAAATAATGATGGTCGGCTTCTACATTATTAGGCTTTATGCCTGCAGTATTAGTATTATAAACCATTAAACCTATTGCCGGATTAGGAATGGTTAAAATATCATCTCCTGCTTTAAGGTTAACTTTTGGCACTAAAACGCCACCGTTCTTTAATGAAGAACTGACTTCTAATATAGTGGATGCATGCGGTGTTTTTGTTCCTATTCCCGTACCCTGTGCTTTTAACTCCTGACCATATATGGCAGAAAATATTGAAAAAACATAAATTGGAAAGGATTTTAATTTCTTCATATTATAATGTAAAATCAATTAACCTAACATTTAAAGATTTGGCTACCGGCGTGTTGGTTGTAATACTTATTGTACCTAAACCTTGAGCAGAACCACCGGTTGGATATGGACAAGCCGTTATTACACGGATGAATTCACCATCATTTAACCTGACTGCCATGATAGGAATAATAACTGTTTTAAAATCTGAAACCGAACCTTGACCCCAATTTCCACGTGAGCCCGCAACTGCAACCCAGGGACCAGTTGCGCTCGTTCCTTTCTGAATAATTAAGTTTTGCAAAGCTCTATCATTTGAACCGTTTGGATTATAACTCATAAATGATGAGAGCTCATACAAACCCGTTTTATTTATACGAAAAGCTGTACCTGCAAGGTTAGGTGTAATGATATTGGCAGTATTTAAATCTACAGTTTCGAAGCTAAGCGGTAAAACTTGAGTATCATTGGTAAAAGCAAATGTTTGTGTAACAACAGATTTTGCATAAAAAACCCTGGGTGTGATGAGTTCTTCTACAGCTGTTAATCCTGGTAAAGAAACCCATTCACTACCATTCCAAAAATAATATCTGTTACCATAAACATTATCTGGACTAACGCCAGCTGTTGCAGTATTATAAACGATCAATCCTCTTTCGGGAGTCAAACTTTGATCAAGCCGGCTTTGCAGGGCAATGCCAGGACCTTTAAAACCTTTATTTGTAGAATTTAATTCTAGAATTGCACTTGCAACAGGCGCTTTTGTACCAATACCACTCTGACCGTAAGCACAAAAGAAAAGCGTACCAATAATAAGTGTTAAAGTAATATTTTTAAATTTTTGCATTATCTGTTTTCGCTGATTAACAATCCACAAGCAACCAAATAATTGCAATTTTAAAGCCATTAGTAATCAATCATTTAAACAAAAGGCTATTACAATTGAAGATATTTATGCACACACTTATAAAATCGTCTTTCAGCTAATTTTATGCAATAAAATGTCTATTTGTAATTTTAAAAATACATTTTATATTTATTTTATCACACATAATAATCTAATTAACTTGTAGAAAATCGGGTAATTTATGGAAAAATTTTCCGCAAATATTTGAAATTATTGTATTTATGTGCAACCCAGAATGCTGAGCAATAAAAACATTTATTAGTATTAATTTCTTTTGTTTACACTTGGCTTTTCTATTAATGGTTTACCGGATTGTTGATAAAAGATTATTTAAATGATAGAATTGAAACTATATTCGATTTAGAAAAATTTAAATCAAAAATGACTGAAAAACGATCACGCCGCTCATTTTTACGTTCTACAGCATTGGCTGGTATTGCCGCTGGATTGCCTGCAGGTTTACAGGCTTTAGAAATAAAACCTGAAGAGCAATATTTAGAACCTAAAGGGCTAACAGTTTTGTTCCAGGGAGATTCTATAACAGATGGAAAGCATGGTAGGGATACAGACCCCAATCACATTATGGGGCATGGTTATGCATTTTCTATTGCCAGCCGTTGGGGTGCAGATTTTCCTTCGGCAGATTTAATTTTTTACAACAAAGGTATTAGTGGAAATCGGGTTTCTCAATTAGAAGCCAGATGGGAAACAGATTGCTTAAACTTTAAACCCGATTTGCTTAGCATACTCGTAGGTATTAATGATGTTGCTAAAATGTTATCAGAACCAGTTACCAAACCCGAAGATTTTCAGGCGTTTGAAGATACATATAGAAAAATCATCAGTCAATCCATTGCTCAAAATCCAAACCTAATATTAGTGCTTTGTTTACCGTTTATTGCCGCCGTAGGAAAGGTACAAAAGCGATTAAATGACTACGAAACGCTTGTTGAAAAATTAAGTTCCATAATCAGAAAACTTGCAATAGAATTCAATGCAATATTAGTCGATTTTCAGCTTGCGTTTAAAAATGCTCCAAAATCAGTACCTCCAGCCTATTGGATTTGGGACGGAATCCATCCTACGGTTGCTGGGCATGAGCTAATGACTAGAGTCTGGCTAAAGCAAGTAAGCAAAAAGTTGAAGTATTTGAAAAAATATGCTTAGCAAAAAACCCCACTCGGACGGAGTGGGGTTTAGCTTGATTTATCAAGCTCCCTCTGCTGGGCTCGAACCAGCGACCCTCTGATTAACAGTCAGATGCTCTAACCAGCTGAGCTAAGAAGGAAGATTATTCTGGTTTAAATTTTTTTAGCCAAAATCATTTGACAATTTTATCATAAAAAATCCCCACATTACTGTGAGGATTTTGCTCCCTCTGCTGGGCTCGAACCAGCGACCCTCTGATTAACAGTCAGATGCTCTAACCAGCTGAGCTAAGAAGGAGTGCTGGTTTTTTCCTAAAACTGGGCTTGTTATGCTTTGTAGCTTGCAAACCCTTGTTCGTTTTGGGAATGCAATATTAGGGCTTTTAAATTATTTATGCAATATTTGCAGTGAAAAATTTTTAAAAAAATTCAAATTAAAATATATGAGCCTGATAATCATAGGTACTGTAGCTTTTGATGCTATTGAAACTCCTTTTGGAAAAACAGATAAAATAGTTGGTGGAGCTGCAACCTACGCAAGTTTAGCTGCTTCTTACTTTTACAATAAAGCAAAAATTGTTGCTGTTGTTGGAGATGATTTCCCAAAATCAGACATTGAAACTTTTACCAAACACGGAATTGATACTGAAGGCTTACAAATTAAAGCCGGCGAAAAATCCTTCTTTTGGTCGGGTAAGTACCATAACGATATGAATAGTCGTGATACATTAATTACAGAACTTAATGTATTAGAAAACTTCGACCCAATTATCCCTGAAAGCTACCAGGACTGCGAATATTTGATGTTAGGCAATCTAACGCCACAAGTGCAACAAACCGTTATCAAACGCCTTAAAAATCGCCCAAAACTTATTGTAATGGATACCATGAATTTCTGGATGGACATTATGATGGACGATTTATTGGAAACCATTAAACTAGTGGATGTTTTAACCATTAACGATGCTGAGGCTCGTCAGCTATCTGGAGAATATTCTTTAGTTAAAGCTGCGAAGAAAATTCTGGCAATGGGTCCGAAATATTTAATTATTAAAAAAGGCGAGCATGGAGCCTTGTTGTTCCACGAAGATCAGATTTTTTCTGCACCTGCTTTACCTCTTGCCGAAGTTTTCGATCCAACTGGCGCAGGCGATACATTTGCCGGTGGTTTTATCGGTTATTTGGCAAAAGTTGGAAGCGTTAACTTCAATAACATGAAAAATGCCATTATTTATGGTTCTGCTTTGGCTTCATTCTGTGTAGAAAAATTCGGAACAGAAAAATTGTTAAACCTAACCGATGAAGATGTTTCAGCTAGAATTCAAGAGTTTGTAAACTTAAGCGCATTTTCAATAGAAGCATAAAAGCTTCAATTATTATTTCTGGCCACGGATTAACAGATTTTATTCATCTGTTAATCTGTGGCTTTTCTATTTTCGCCCAATCTTTAAGCCCTGTAATTTAAAGCCACCTAATTAAAAATCTTAGAATATGCGGCTACCTTTTAAATCATTCTGGCAATAGGCGTAAATTTTTCAAAAACGGCTTCTGTGTGTGGTGCATCGGCCAATTCATCAGTTAAATCTTGCCCCGCCCAATGTTCGTAATGCTTACCATTACGCCACAACCGGCTATCCGTTACATCATAAATAATACCCTTGTAGGCAACCCAAATTTCTGGCTTATCTTGCCCATTACGTAAGGCTAATTGAGATTTTGTGTAAGCCGGTAATTCCATTTATATATGTTTTGAAGCGCAAATTTATACAAAAATTAAAGTTTGATCACGTTTTTCGCTTATACGCCTGCCTGTCCGGCAGGCAGGCTTCGCTCGTAAAAAACTCGCTGCGGGGTATCGCTGCAACCGGGGTTAGTTAGTTAAAACAGCATTCCATTTGTTCGGTTGCAAATCGCAAGCCACTGTTCTTAAACCTAATTGAAATGAATGCAGACTTTTCATCGGGAGTAATGTAAAGCAGGACTAAAGAATCAAAGAACCACAGTCTTTTCATTTTCAAAAAATTAATCGATTTTTTTAAGCACTACTTTACTTTTAAAAAACTCGTAAAGAAATACATTCATCAACAAAAGACTCATCAAATAGAAATGATCTTCGAAAGGTATGGTTCCAACACGCATATTTAAAGTTTCATTGTTGTTATAAATTACAACCGGAATAGCCGTTAAAAATCCATTAACAATATAAAACGGAAGTAATGAAACCAGGTAAGCTCGGTAAAATTTGTACATAAACCGAAGTTTTCCATTTACGTACTCAACATAAAAAAGCACCACAAACAAAAAACCGAAGTTAATTACCGTGTACCATTTACTGTAACCAAAAAATAAAATTGCAATACAAACACCTAGAAATAAATTGCTGAGTGCCAAACTATACCGCTGCAAATCATTTTTAGGGAAATAAACATTTAGGCATTCATAAATAAAAATACAGGCATAAGGCACTGTTAAAAAAAATAAAATTTCTTCTAAAGGCAATCCAAAAAATTTAATACCAACAATATAATCAGGATTAAATGACCAAACATTTAGCTTAACAAAAAGTAAATCCCATATTAAAAAAACCACTCCGGTAATTAAAATAGCAGGAATAACAAATTTCCATTTGCTAAAGAAGTGTACTTTCTTATCAAACGAAAGTAAAAGTGGAAATAAGATTACACCAATATTAATCAGCAGATATATAAACTTCATTAAATGTATTTTTTAAAAATCTTTATTTCCGCAGCCGTGCAACGTTTGCTTTCAATCATAAATTTAGCCACGTTTTTTATGAGTTGATCATCAGCCAAACCGAAATTATTGTTTTGATAATGCTTTACAATCTCTTTCCTGTCTTCATCTAAATCTTTACTAAAACCTAAAAAGCCAGGTGTAAAATGCTCGATAGAAAAGCGCATAAATCTAATTTCCATGTTTTCTTTATCCATGTTGATAGCTTTTTGCATAGTTGATAATGAGCGCTTTACAAACTTAATTTTATTGTATGGATTCCATGCATGTTTAGCTTTTAAGGCTTCCAACGTAGCGGTATAACCAGTTAACAATGCATTTTTGTTTGATAATGCATTTAATCTTTTTAAAAGAGAATCTGTAAGACTTGTATTATCTACAGCCTTAACTAAATCAACTTTTAATATAGCTATCTCTTTATTAGATAATTGTGCTTTAGAGATTTGCGCAAACAAAGACAATAGAAAGAGTAAGAAGCCAAATTTATTCATGTGTAAAGCAAAGGTAATAAAAGCTACAAGAGATAATATTAATTAAGGCAAAACCTTTGGCAATTTCGTAAAAAACAAATTGCCTAAAAATTGCTTTATTTACATCATGAATAAAAAAGCGAAAATAACCGTTATTGGTGCCGGTTTTGCAGGATTATCTGCAGCGGCAATATTGGCTAAAAATGGTTGTGATGTTACTGTTATCGAAAAAAACGAAATGGCTGGTGGAAGAGCCAGAACATGGAGCAAAGATGGTTTTTTATTTGACATGGGACCAAGCTGGTATTGGATGCCTGATGTTTTTGAAAATTTTTATAGCCTTTTTGGCAAAACTACCTCTGATTTTTATGATTTAAAGCGCCTTGCCCCATCCTATCGAATTTATTTTGGCGCTAATGATACTATAGACGTACCAGCAACTGAAAAAGAGTTATTTGAACTTTTTGAAGAATTAGAACCAGGCAGCACTAAAAATTTAAGCACTTTCTTAAATCAGGCTAAATATAAATACGAAGTTGGCATGACCGAATATGTGTATAAACCATCCCACAGTGTGATGGAATATTTCGACCCACGCCTGGCTGTAAGTGGTATCAAACTCCAATTAATTGGGAATATGAGAAGCCATGTGCACAAATTATTTAAAAATGAAAAGCTCAGAAAATTATTAGAATTTCCGGTATTGTTTTTAGGTGCAACACCACAAAACACACCAGCACTGTATAGTTTAATGAACTATGCCGATTTAATTTTAGGCACCTGGTACCCATTGGGTGGCATGCACAAAATTGTAGAGGCTATGCAGCAAATTGCCGTAGCGCAGGGTGTAAAATTTGAATTTGATAATGAGGTAACTAAGATTGAAGTAAAGAATAATAAGGTTGACCGAATAATTACCAAAAGAGGTAGTATAGAAACCGACTTTGTTGTTGGCAATGCCGATTACAATCATATTGAACAACATTTATTAGATAAGCCATACAGAAAATATAACGAAAATTATTGGGATAAAAGGACCATGGCACCTTCCTGCCTGCTATTTTACATTGGCTTAAATAAAAAGCTCACCAATGTTCTACATCATAATTTATTTTTTGATGAAAATTTTGATGAGCATGCTGAAGAAATTTACACTGATGCTAAATGGCCTTCGAAACCATTATTTTATGCCTGTTGCCCATCTGTTACCGACTTAAGCGTTGCGCCGGATGGCTGTGAGAATCTTTTCTTTTTGATTCCGATTGCACCCGGTTTGAAAGATAGTGAAACCAAAAGGGAAGAATACTTTAATCTATTGGTTAATCGGTTTAAAGATTTAACCGGAAATGATATTAGCGATAGTGTTTTATTTAAAAGGAGCTACGCAATGACAGATTTCGAAAATGATTACCACGCATTTAAAGGAAATGCTTATGGTTTAGCTAACACTTTGAAACAGACAGCATTCTTAAAACCAAAAATGAAGAGTAATGTAACGAATTTATTATATACCGGGCAATTAACCGTTCCAGGGCCTGGTGTGCCACCTGCAATTATCTCGGGAGAGGTTGTTGCAAAAGAAATAATAAAAAAGTTGAAAAAAGCTTGACAAATTTAAAATTTCCCTTATCTTTATAACCACAAAACAAAAACAGTGCTAAACAATCTTAAAACGCATAAGTTATAAAGGTTTGCATTTGTTTCGAAATTAGAGAGAAGGCAAATTGTTGAAATAAAACATAAGAATCAACTAACCAAATATATGATAAGCAAAAAGGCCAGGATTTATTCCCGGCCTTTTGCTTTTACAAAGGTTTTGTAACACATAGCTTTCTTTTGCACGGCAACATTTAACCAAAATGCATATTGCTAAGTTAAATAGCCCCGATAGGATGGAAAGCCCGCATCCCGATTTTTTTCATCGGGAGCGGACTTGCAATGATAGCGGGACTGATGTAACCGAAAACCTAATGCAATTGCGCTTCAAATAATTTATTTAAAAAATACACTAATAAAAAAAGCCCAGATAAAATCTGAGCTTTCATGTTTTAAAGTGGATGTATTTTTAAGCCATTTCTTCGATAGCTATTTCTTTTGAATATGTTTTAAGGTATTTCTTAAGAATTCCTCTTGCTACATGGATACGTGTTTTAACGGTTCCGATTGGAATATTTAACATATCTGCAATTTCGTGATATTTAAACCCTTCGAAGTAACGGATAAAAGGCACATAATACTCTTGTGGAAGCGTAGCAAGCGCTTTATCAATATCGCTCATTACAAATTTACTTTCGGCTTGATTTTTAGTTGCGCTGTAAGAAAGATTTGCTGAAGAAATATCTTCACTTTGTGTAATTAAAGTATTTGTTTTAACCGTACGACGGTAGTTATTGATAAATGTATTTTTCATGATGGTAAATAACCATCCTTTTAAATTAGTACCTTCTTTAAACTTGTTGTAATAAGTTATTGCTTTTAGCATGGTATCTTGTACTAAATCATTTGCGTCTTCAGCATCTTTAGTAAAGTTTAAAGCGTAAGATCTTAGGGATACTGAATGGAGGTTAACTAGATGATTGAATTCAAACTTTGTCATGATTTTTAGCTTTAGGTACGATTAAAAAAAAACAAAAAATTGTTCTCTATTTTCTACCTAAACCAAACAAACTTAGTACCAACTTTTTTTGGCACGGTGCCAATCTATATTTTACAAGCCCAGGCACGTTTTCGTCACAGTATATTTACTTCACGCTCTAAAGTGACTCCAAAAGTAGACTTTACACTGTCTATTATTTGTTCGGAGAAACTATACACCTCTGCACCTGTGGCCTTTCCATGATTAACTAAAACAAGGGCTTGGTTTTTCCAGGTACCAGTTTCTCCGACAACTTTACCTTTCCATCCGCATTGCTCAATAAGCCAGCCGGCGGCGAGTTTTATTTTACCATCAGCCGTTGGGTAATGAACAACATCGGGTGTTTTTGCAACAATGTCTGCAAACTCGTACTTCTCTATCACCGGATTTTTAAAGAAACTACCGGCATTACCAATAGTTGAAGGATCGGGCAGTTTACTTACTCGAATATGCGATACCGCAGCAGAAACATCGGCTATGCCAGGATTTTCAATCCCTCTGTTTTTTAGCTCAGCTTCTATTGCACCGTAAGATGTATTTACAGCAGCCTCAGTTTTTAATTTAAAGGTAACTGATGTGATGATGAACCGGCCTTTTAATTCGCCTTTAAATATGCTTTCTCTATAACCGAAATGGCAATCGTTATAATTAAAGGTTTTGATATTGCCTGTACTAATTTCAAATGCTTCACAACTATAAAAAACATCTTTTAATTCTACACCGTAAGCGCCAATATTTTGTATGGGTGAAGCACCAACTGTACCAGGTATAAGACTTAAATTTTCTACGCCAGCAAAATTGTGCGCCACACAATAATTAACAAAATCGTTCCACACTACACCACCTCCGGCAGTAACAAAAACCTGTTCATTATTGGTAGTAGATTGGATACCCATAATGCTTATTTTGATAATTAAACCCTCAAAATCTTTCGTGAAAAGCATATTACTGCCTCCACCAATAACAAGTATTTTTTGCGTTCTGGTTATATCGTTTTCAAAAAGAGTTTTTAAATCAGCCACTTCAAATATCTCGGCAAAATAATCTGCCTTTACATCTATACCAAAAGTATTATAAGGTTTAAGTGAAATGTTTTGTTGTATTTGAAGCATAGCGATTTTGTTATGCCGACAAAAGTAAGAAATAATAGATAGAACTATAATCTGTGGGTGATTAAAGCTAATCTACAGGGTTTTTAGTTAAAATACTTTTCTTTACATACAGCAATCCAAACGCTTTCCCTTTTTCTTTACCCATATTTTTGTGGTGAATTTTATGTGCTTTTCTGATTCTGGTTAGATAGCCATTTTTTGATTTAAAAGCTTTAATTCGCTGGTGTACAAACCAATCGTGAACCACGAAATAAATTAACCCGTAAACACTAATCCCTACTCCAATCGCAAATTTATAACCCAGGTTTTGCCTATCTACATACATAAGATAGAGTGAAGCAAATGCAAAAATTAAAGCAAATATGTCATTCCATTCAAAGTTAGATTTTGAAGGTGTGTGATGGCTTTTATGCATAAACCATAGCGGTCCGTGAAATAGATATTTATGCAAAAGCCAGGAAAAGCATTCCATAAACACAACAGTTGCACAAACAATTAGAATATTTAACAAAAACTGCATCAGTAGATTAAATTATTTACAACGCAATATAAACCAATAACCAAGCTCAATATTGTCACAAAAATGTAAGCTTATCGAAGCTTTTTTAATCGATTGATTAAGAATTGAAATTTTAGATATACTTTTGACCATTATATTAAAAAAGTCAGAAAGTAGAAAAGTAAAATGATTGTAGCCGATAAAAAAAGGGAACAAATTATTGAGGGTGCTATAAAGCGGTTTAGCCATTTTGGCATCAACAAAACTACGATGAATGATATTGCCGACGATTTAGCGGTTTCAAAACCATCCCTTTATTATTATTTCCCAGATAAAAAGCATTTAATACTTGGTGTAATTGAGAAGATTTTTAACGAATTTTTTGAAGCTATGCAAAAGAAACGGAGCGCTGAGCAAAGCTTAGAAGCCAACCTGATGAATACCATAGACGTTAGAAACACCTTTTTTCAAAAATACTATATGTTAAAAATTGCAGAAGGTGTGCCAGATTTGCTTAATGATGAAGCTATAAAATCAAAACTTAATGCATTAAAAGAGATTGAATTAAACTTTTTTGCTGAGCTATTTACACATGCTAAAGCAAAGGGTGAAATAGAGCATGAAGATTCAAATCACATAGCTGAGCTTTATTTAGAAAGCCTGATGGGATTAACAACCATGTGCGTGATTCAAACCGGTAAGGATATCGTTCCGGATAAGAAAATACTGAACAAAATGACTCAAAAGCAAAAAGATCTTTCAATTATTTTTACCAGAGGATTAAGGTGTGAGTAAACAAATAAAAAGCAAAGCTTTTGAAAAATAACTAAAAAACAGATAAACAAAAAATAATAAACAGAACCCAAAAACAAAAATCAATATATTATGCTTAGAATAAAAATGGTAAAATTAATGCTTCTGCTTGTATTTGGCATTACTTTACCAAATCTGTTGGCTGCACAGCAACGGATTACCTTAAAAGATGCGCTAACTTATGCGCTGCAGAACAATAATAAAGTTCGTAAATCGAAACTGGATATTGAAGGCGGTAGATATAAAGTGGAAGAAGTTAGGGCACAGGCTTTACCTACAGTTTCAGGCACTGCAGGTTTAACTTATAACCCAATAATTGGCCAACAGGTTGTCGATTTCGGCGGACAATTACAAACCCTAAAATTTGGACAGAAATGGAATTCGAGTGCAGGTGTTCAATTGTCGCAGCAAATATTCAATCAACAGGTTTTTACTGGTTTACAAGCAGCAAAATCTAGCGAAGAGTATTATGCACTAACCTCTCAATTAACTGAAGAGCAAATTATTGAGTTAGTGGCAAATAATTACTATCAGGTTTTAGTAAACAGACAGCAATTAAATGTAATCGACACAAACATTAAAAATGTTAAGGTTATAGAGAAAATTGTTGGCAATCAATACAAAAACGGGTTGGCAAGAAAGATTGATGTTGATCGGATAAACGTAAACCTAACGAATTTGAATACACAACGTGAGCAGGTTATCAATGGAATTACTCAATTGGAAAATCAATTGAAATTCTCAATGGGTATGCCTGTATCAAATCCGATTAGCTTACCAGCAACAGAATTGACCGAAGTTACACAATTACCAGTACTTACTGATTCTGTTGACCTATCAAACAGAACTGAAGTTAAGCTTCTAGATAACCAGGATAAACTTTTATCGCTACAGCGTAAAGCATACGTAGCAGAGTACTATCCTACTTTATCATTAACAGGAAATTATACCTATTCAAGTCAAAGCAATGGTTTTGATTTCTTAAACACAAATGCTACAGCAATTGGTTTTGGTTCATCGGCTGTTGGCCTAAGCTTAAAAGTGCCAATCTTTAATGGCTTTTTAACACGTTCAAAAGTTCGCCAGGCAGATGTAAATATCAGAAAAGCACAAGAAGACAGAAAAGAATCTACAAACTCGTTGAACCTGGCTTATGAGAATGCGAAAATCCAATTACGTAATAACCTGAACACAATTAACTCGCAACGTAAAAATGCAAATTTAGCGCAGGAAATTTACAAAAGCACTCAAAACAACTACAATAACGGTTTAGCTACTCTAACTGATTTAATCGACACAGAGAACGCATTAACAGAGGCACAAAACAGTTATACTCAAGCGCTATTAAATTATAAAGTAGCCGAAATACAATTAGTAAAATCAAACGGAAATATTAAATCGCTAGTACAATAGAAAAAATGAAAAGGATAATTACCATAATAATCGTAGTTGTTGTCGCCTTAGGTGCAATAGCTTATGTTTTAAGCAACAATAAAAAGAAGAACGAAGCTAAAACTGCTTTCATTGCCGAAGGTGGTGGTGCTGTTGCCGTTCGTGTTGCTACTGTAGAGAAAAAAGTGGTTGATTTGGATTTTGTAGCCAACGGAAACTTTGTTCCAAAACAAGAATTAAACTTTTTATCAGAAAATGCTGGCCGGGTATCTGCAATTTATGTTGATGAAGGTGCAAGAGTTGGTAAAGGACAGGTTTTAGCACGTATAGATGCAGAAATCATAAATACGGATAGAGAAACAGCACAAGCATCTTATGATAATGCAAAAAGAGATGAAGCCAGATATCAAAGCTCTTACGAAACTGGTGGTGTTACACAGCAACAGTTAGATCAGGCTAAACTAGCAACCAGAAATGCAAAATTGCGTTTACAAGCTTCTCAAAGAAAGTTAAGTGATGCAAACATTAAATCGCCGATAAACGGAATTATTAACAAACGTTATATTGAAGTTGGTGCTTTTGTAACTGCACAAGGAACTCAATTGTTCGAAATTGTTGATGTATCTAAACTTAAATTAAAAGTTAATGTAAACGAATCGCAGGTTGCGAGTTTAAAAATTGGCGATAATATCGATATCAAATCAACAGTTTTTCCGGATGAAAAATTTAGTGGCAAAATTACCTTTATCGCACCAAAAGCCGATGCTACTTTAAACTTCCCGATTGAAATTGAAGTATCAAACAACACAAAAAATAGCTTAAGAGCGGGTATGTATGGAACTGCTGTATTCAACTTCCCTAAACAGGCGCCTAGTATTCTTGTACCGCGTACCTCATTTGTGGGTAGTGTAAGTAGTAACCAACTTTTTATTTATGATAAAGCTACAAATACTTCAAAAATCAGAAAAGTGGTAACTGGTAGAATTTTAGGCGATAACGTAGAAGTTATTAGTGGATTAACCGAAGGCGAAACGGTAATTACCAGCGGACAAATCAACTTAGCTGAAGGCACTGCTGTAAGCATTGTAAAGTAAGTATTAAGTCGAAAGTTTTAAGTTATAAGTCTTTAAGTATTACTAAAAGGCATTAAAAAAACAAAATGAAGATAACAGACATTTCTATAAAAAGGCCCTCGCTGGTAATTGTGGTGTTCACCGCACTTACTTTATTGGGGCTGTTAAGTTACTTTTCGTTGGGTTATGAATTACTTCCAAAATTCTCAAACAACGTAGTATCTATATCAACCATTTACCCTGGTGCATCGCCGGCTGAGGTTGAAAACACGGTGACCAAAAAAATTGAGGATGCCGTATCATCAATGGAAAATATTAAGAAACTTAACGCAGTTTCTTATGAAAGTTTATCCGTTGTAACCATTACATTAACTGATGCTGCAAACATCGATATATCTTTAAACGATGCACAGCGTAAAGTAAATGCAATCCTTTCTAATTTACCTGATGATGTTAAAACACCGTCTTTAAGTAAGTTTTCATTAGATGATTTACCGGTAATTACCATGACAGCTTCGGCTAATATGGATGATGTTACTTTTTACGATTTAATCGACCAAAGGATTGCCCCGGTAATCTCGAGGGTAAGTGGTATTGCACAGGTTAATTTAGTTGGTGGTTCTGAAAGAGAAATTCAGGTTTCTTTAGATGCAGCAAAACTACAAGGCTATAATCTTTCTGTCCCTCAGGTGCAGCAAATGATTTTAAGCTCAAATTTAGATTTCCCTACCGGAAGTGTTAAAACACTTAATCAAGACGTTTTAATTCGTTTATCTGGTAAATACAGAAGTATTGATGAGTTAAGAAACTTAGTTATCACTACTTCAAAAGAAGGCGCTCAGATTCGTTTAGGCGATGTTGCTGATGTTCAGGATTCGAAAAAGGAAACGGTTAAACTAGCTCGTATCAACCGTCAATCATCAATTGCAATTCAAATTATTAAACAAAGTGATGCGAATGCGGTAAAAGTTAGTGAGGGTGTACATGCCATCATCGCTAAGCTTAAAACAGAATATGCCGGCAATAAACTTGATATCAAAATTGTAAACGATAGTTCGATTTTTACATTAGAATCTGCTGATGCTGTAATTCACGATTTAATGCTTGCCGTTGTATTGGTAGCATTTGTAATGCTTTTCTTCTTGCACAGTTTACGTAATGCCTTAATTGTAATGGTTTCCATTCCGGCATCGTTAATTGCAACCTTTATTGGTATTAGCCTTTTTGGTTATACATTAAACTTAATGTCGTTACTTGGTTTATCACTTGTGGTGGGTATTTTGGTAGATGATGCAATTGTGGTATTGGAAAATATCCAGCGACACATGGAGATGGGTAAAAACAAGGTTAGAGCGGCATCTGATGCGACAAGAGAAATCGGTTTTACCGTTGTATCCATTACCATGGTAATTGTAGTTGTGTTCTTCCCTATCGCAATTAGTTCTGGTTTAGTTTCGAACATTTTGCGCCAGTTTTGTGTGGTTGTAATCATAGCAACTTTACTATCATTGGTGGCTTCATTCACAATTGTTCCTTTACTTTTCTCTAGATATGGTAAGTTAGAACATATTGAAGGTAAAAACATGTTTGGCCGCTTCATTTTATGGTTCGAAAAGCAACTTAAAAAATTCACAATTTGGATTACAAACATCCTAAACTGGTCGTTACGCCATAAAGCATTAACCTTAATTATGGTTTTTGTTTTATTCTTAGGCTCATGTGGTTTATTAGGTGCTGGTTTTATTGGTTCAGAGTTTTTCCCTAAATCAGATAAAGGAGAATTTTTGGTACAAATTGAATTACCAAAAGATGCACCTTTAGAACAAACAAACTTCTACACGCAAAAAGCAGAAGCTTACTTAGATAAACAGCCAGAAATTACGCAGTTAATTACAACTGTTGGTCAAGCCAGTGGAGACTTTGGTGGTACACAGGCAACTGCTTACAAATCGGAAATTAACGTAAAATTAGTTGAGCGTAAAGAACGCGAAGGCATGTCATCTGATGTATTTGCTACGAAGATGAGTCGTGCTTTAGCTAAAGTATTGGTTGGGGCGAAAGTTAAAACTGTACCAATCAGTATTTTGGGTATTGCAGAAAATGCACCGATTAGTTTAGTGGTAATGGGCTCAAACTTAGATAGTGCCTTAAAATATGCCGAAGGTGCCAAAGGTGTTTTAGCAACTATTCCGGGTGCTACTGAGATTAAACTTTCTGTAGAAAAAGGAACACCGGAAATTAACGTTCAGGTTGATAGAGATAAAATGTCGGCCGTGGGTTTAACACTTGCAACAGTTGGTTCTACCATGCAAACAGCCTTTGCCGGTAATACAGATGGTAAATATAGAAAAGGCGAGTATGAATACGATATCAATATTCAATATCAGGATTTTAACAGAAAAGATATTGATGATGTACGTAACCTGATTTTTATAAACGATAAAGGTGCGCAAATTAAACTCTCTCAATTTGCTAACATTACCGAAGGTTCAGGCCCAAGTCAGTTAGAGCGTTTAAATAAATCTACATCAGTATCTGTTCAGGCACAATCCATCGGTCGCCCAACAGGAACAATCGTAGCAGATTTTAAAGCTAAATTAATCGAGTTACAAGAAAATGGTAAATTAAAAGCACCAGTTGGCGTAAGTTATACTTGGGCTGGAGATGAAGAAAATCAGGCTGAAGGTTTCGGTACTTTGGGTATCGCATTATTGGCTTCAATCATCCTGGTTTACTTTATTATGGTAGCCTTGTACGATAGTTTTATCTATCCATTGGTTGTAATGTTTTCGCTTCCATTGGCTTTAATTGGTGCTTTATTGGCCTTAGCCTTAACCAACAACTCATTAGGTATTTTCACCATTTTAGGTTTTATTATGTTGATGGGATTGGTAGCGAAGAATGCGATTATCCTGGTCGATTTTACGAACCACATGAAAGCCGAAGGAAAATCAACAATTGATGCCTTAATATTAGCTAACCACGCCCGTTTACGTCCGATTTTGATGACAACCATCGCCATGATTTTTGGTATGCTTCCAATTGCATTAGCAAGCGGTGCCGGTGCCGAATGGAAAAATGGTTTAGCCTGGGTTATCGTTGGCGGTTTAACCAGTTCGCTATTCTTAACCTTAATTGTTGTACCTGTGGTTTATCTGGTTTTCGACAGAATGTTAGATAGATTCGGTTTCAACAAAAAAGTAAAAACTATTGATGAATTGCTTGTAGAACCATACGACCATAAAGACGTATTGGAATACGATGCAGATTTAGACCACTAATAAACATCCAGATTAACAATCACCCAGAGCTGCCTTCCCAAAGGGCAGCTCTTTTTTTTGGAAAGGTACTTTAGTGTTCCATTGCTTTGCATAGTCGGGCTGTACGCTAAATCTTTTAAAAAACCTGTCATTCCGAGGAACGAGAAATCTCTACCTACGGCAGTCAGGCGTTTAATTGGTTACAAATGCTTTCCCTAATTGCCTGGACGGACATCGTTTTTGCAATTTTAAAAGGATATCGCTTGCATCCCGTTTAATAACCTAATGCAGTGCAATAATGCCAAACGCCAAACAAAATATTATTTCAGTTTGTATATTAGCTTATGCTTAAAATCATCCTTAGCGCAATACTATTAAATATCGCCATATTCGTTTCCGCTCAACATCCCCCAGTTTTTGAAGCCATGACAATGGATTCTTCATCGTTTCAGCTTTACGACATAAAAATCGATCTGGTAAAATATACTTACAAGCCGAACGGAATTAAATTTTTGGTGGTGCACGATAATGAAGATACTGGTGTTAAAGCTGGATTTGATTACATTAGGTGGAACGGCGGAGAACTAATCGATAGTCAATACGGCGGTGTAAGAGATTATAATTTCATTTACATGGATGATGAATATCGTATAGATCCGAATGCCATCTATACAGAACGAGGCATAAATACCAGATTAAAAAAAGATGCCTTTAGTTCAAACGAAGTTGAAAAAGCTTTAAACGACGCTGGTAAAAAAATCCTCGATTTTTATAATCCTAAAGAAACCGGTTATATTTTAACCTTACACAATAATGCTGATGGTGGTTTCGGAATTTCATCTTATTTACCGGGTTACGATTTATCAAGCACCGCAGATTCAGTTTATCTGAATGCAGAAATGGATGGTGATGATTTACTTTATGTTACCGATTTAAAATTGTTTAACAGTTTGAAAAAGGCAAACGTAAATGTTATCCTTCAATCTAAATACGGAGAAAATGATGGCTCGCTTTCGGTTTATGCCCAATTAAATAATATTCCGTACATAAATGTTGAAGTGCAACACGGCCACATAGAGGAAAATCTGCGATTAATCGAAATCGCAATAGCCGCTTTAAAAGAACACAATATGATAAAGAAGAAAGAGTAATGCCTATTAAACCATCGCTCTGATTTTGCCTACGATAAAACTTACCAATAAGCCGAAAATACCAATTACAGCATAAGAATATTGCAAACTCGAAAGCGCCGAGATGTAGCCAATTAATGGTGGCCCCATCAAGAAACCTAAATAACTTACGCTAGAAACCATTGCAATTGCTATACCCGGCGAAACCTTTCCGTTTTTCCCGGCAACGCTATAAACTGTTGGAACAATACTTGAAACGCCAATTCCAACCAACATAAAACCAATAGTTGCAGGGATAACATAAGGTAGAAAAACCGATAAAAACATCCCGGAAGAAATAATTAGCCCGCTGATTTGTATTGTTCTTTTTCGCCCAAGTTTTTCGATAATTTTATCACCAACAAAACGTCCTGTAGCCATCATAATCATAAAAGATGCATAGCCAAGAATCACTAACGAAGTTGGTGCCTTAACAATTTCTTTAAAATAAACGCCGCTCCAATCAAACATAGCGCCTTCAGTTGCCATACTACAAAAACCTATAATTCCAAGTTGCAATAGTGAGCCTTCGGGCATGGTAAATAATTTAGGCTTACGCTCGCTTTTCGAGCCTTTACCCGGAACCAGATATTTATAATTTAAAAATATATTTAGCCAGATTAATATGGTGATTATCCAAAAATGATGGTAAGGCGCAATATGTAAATTTACCATCAACAAGCCCACCAACGCTCCGGTAAAGCCGGCAATACTCCAGGCACCGTGAAATGAAGTCATTATTGGGCGACCGAATAATTTTTCTGCTTCTGAACCTTGTGTATTAACGGCAATATTGCACATATTACCAATTACCCCAAATAGAAATAAGAAGACCGCCAAATGCCATGGTGCAGTTGCAAGCCCCAAATTTGACAGCGCAATAACGTAAAGCGGTGCATTAATGGTTAATATTTTTTTACTTCCGTATTTGGTAACTAACCTGCCAGAAATTGGCATGGTAACCAGCTGACCAAGCGGCAGTGCCAATAAAATACTACCCAAAGCACCATCTGATAAATTTAAAGTGTATTTAATATCAGGAATACGGCTTGCCCAAGAAGCGAAAGCAATCCCCTGTCCGAAATAAAACAATGATACTGCTAAGCGAATTCGATTTGGAGTATTTTGCTGAACAGGTTTATTATCTGTTTGATTATGTACTTCCTGATTTAAGTTCAACTCTTCCAAAACTCGATATTAATAATGATGGGTAATTTTGATGACAAAGATCATTAAATCAAACGGTAATAGAAAGATGTTTTTAACATTTATAAATAATTATTAAACTAAAAAACCCGCTACTCGGCGGGTTTTTAGTTTAACTATGAAAATTTTATATTTTATTCGGCTGAAAAAACTTTACTGTTCCATCGCCTTCACTTGCTACAACTAATAAACTCCTGCCATTCGGGCTATCTTTCGGTTTAACAAATAATAAACCTTCGGGTGCATCGCCAGAAGCAAATAATTGTACAAATTTTGGTGCTGTTGGTGTTGTAACATCATAAACTGCAATCATATCTGCCCGTTCCAAACCAATAAAGGCTAAAGTTTTGCCGTTAACCTGTGCTACAGTTACGCCTTCAACTTCTACACCCTTATTATCAGAACGTGTATCATCATATTTACCTGCATCAATAACACGTTGCTCTAAATCTTTACCCACATTTGCAATCAATGCACCAGTATTTGCATTTATTATAGTCATACTTCTTCCACCTGTTGCATATAACTCATCGTAATCACCATCACCATCTGTATCTCCATAAGCTTTTGTAACGGTTAATCTGCCAAGATTCCCATCCAACTGAAGCGTTGCTGCGGTTGGGAATTTTGTCGGGTCCAGCTTTAAACTCTTCACTCTTGCTTCCTCATCATAACCTTTCCAGGCTCTGGTATCACCTTCATTCGCTAAAGCCAAATAGTTGTTTCCTTCTGTAGTAAAATATGAAATCGCATCTGGCAGATAAAAAGCCTTTATTGGCCAGGTTCCCAGTGCTATTTTATTATCTAAATCACTTACATCAAAAGCATTTTCAGCAAGGCTGATGTCTCTTGTACCTAATGGATTAATCTTGGTAATTGTTCCGGATATAATATCAACTTCTGCAACTCCATTATTTTCCTGTAGCGTAACGTATGCTTTTTTAGAGTCAGCACTTATGGCAATATATTCGGGTTCAATGTCCTGAGCAAACGTTGCTTTTGGTCCGTAAATTCTGAAACCACCAGCCACCAAAGCCGCCTTTTGCGATTCGAATGAAGAAAAATCTAAAGTTTTAACTGAGTAGTTATCTTTGATATTGATAATTGAAATGCTTCCATTCGGGTCAACTGTGTAAGCGTCGTTTGGCTCACCTTCATTGGCAGATAAAATATAATTTCCATCCGGACTAAATGTAACCATATCTGGCATTGCACCAACTGTTATTTTTTTAATTTCTGATAAATCTGATGTTTTTAAAACCACTATGTCGCCATTACCTTGCTTGTCTGCACCATCCAAAGCTATTGCCAATAAACCATTGCTAACAGCAACACTATTTATACCGGCATTGCTGGCAAATGTTAAAGTTCTTGTTTTAGCTACCGTTGGATAATTCGTTAAGTCTACAACTTCAACTTTAGCACCACCTTCGTTACTTACTACAAATAGTTTTTTGGTAGATGGGTCGTAGGCAGAGATTTCTGCTGATGTTTCTCCACCTAAATCAATTGAGGCAGTTTCTTTAAAGCTTGATATATCTTCGGCAACAATTGGCTCTTTTTCTTCAATTGGGTCTGAAGTTTTTTTGCAGGCAGTTAATGCCATTGCAGCCAGCATTAAGGCTACAAAAAGTTTTTTACAGTTCATGGTTTATTTTACTTATCTAAACCGCAAAAATAAATTCGCAACTTGCTGTTTTATAGACTTACAATGTTATCTTTTGGTTAAGGAATGATAAACACTTTTACCGTAAGCTGAAGCAGAGTGCATGAAATTACAAACAGGATAGGCAAAAGCACAATTTGGCTTTGGGTTTTGAACAAGGGATAGCAGTGGAAATCTCCAGATTTATCGTGAATAGGAACGGAGAGCCCAACCCTTACCCAATATTTCTTCGGGATTGGGGCATGCCCAGAATATTTTTAACCATTTGCTAAAGCAGAGGGCAATGAGTGGTTTAAATTCTAAATAACAAAAATAAAAAAGCCGATAATTTCTTATCGGCTATTACTTTTGGCTTGCGAAAACACAAACCAAGGCGTATCAGTACTTTATTAAATATGTATAGCTCTGTTATCAGTTGCAGCTAAGGCAGCTTCTTTTAATGCTTCTGTATAAGTTGGATGCGCATGGCAAGTACGGGCAATATCTTCGGCAGATGCACGGAATTCCATTGCAATAACTGCTTCAGCAATCATATCCGCAGCACGTGGACCAATCATGTGTACACCTAAAACTTCATCAGTTGCAGCATCAGCTAAAACTTTAATAAAACCATCGGTATCCATGCTCGCTTTTGCACGTCCGCTGGCTTTAAATGGGAACGAACCTGCTTTATATTTTGTGCCTTTTTCTTTCAACTGTTCTTCTGTTAAACCAACTGAAGCAACCTCAGGCCAAGTGTACACAACACCCGGAATTAAGTTGTAATTAATGTGAGGTTTTTGTCCGGCAATGGTTTCTGCAACATAAGTTCCTTCATCTTCTGCCTTGTGCGCCAACATTGCACCGGTAATTACATCGCCAATGGCATAAACACCTTTAACTGAAGTTTCTAAATGCTCATTTACAGGGATTTTTTTGCCACGTTCTTCAATTGTAATGCCGATTTTATCTAAACCTAAACCTTCTGTATATGCAGTACGGCCAACCGCAACGATGCAATAATCTGCCTCTAAAGAAATGCTTTCGCCTTTTGGAGTTTCGGCAGTTACTGTAACAACTTTACCTTTTGTGGTAGCGCCCGTAACTTTGTGTCCCATGTAAAATTCCATGCCTAAAGATTTCTTTAACACACGTTGAAGTTCTTTGCCTAAACCCGCATCCATTGTACTAATGATAGATGGTAAAAACTCTACAACAGAAACTTTAGTGCCCAAACGAGCATAAACTGAACCCAACTCTAAACCGATAACCCCACCACCAATTACAACCATTGTTTTTGGAACCTCTTTGATGTTTAAAGCTTCAGTTGAAGTAATGATGCGTTTTTTATCGATTGGTAAAAACGGTAAAGCTGTAGGTTTAGAACCTGTAGCAATAATTACGTTTTTAGCCGTTAAGGTTTCGGTAGAACCATCTTCTTTAGTGATTAAAACGGTGTTCTTATCAACAAAAGAACCTAAGCCTTCGTAAGTATCGATTTTATTTTTTTTGAATAAATAAGTGATACCAGCAGTATTTTGAGAAACAACGTCATCTTTACGGGCGATCATTTGTTTCATATCAACTTTTAAATCTTTTAGGTTGATACCGTGAGTTGTAAAAGTATGAGCAGCGTTATGGTAATGCTCTGAAGAATCTAACAAAGCTTTAGATGGGATACAGCCTACGTTTAAGCAAGTACCTCCAAAAGTTTTGTATTTTTCAATAACGGCAGTTTTTAAACCTAATTGAGCACAACGGATTGCACCCACATAACCACCCGGCCCTGAACCGATAACAACGACATCGTATTGCATAATTTCTTTAAAATTTTGATTGCCCAAAGGTAGGGAAAAAAGGCGCAAGCACAAAGCCTTATGCGTTTTGAGAATGGAGTTTTTAGCCTAAACCGGCAAGTTTACAATAATGTGTTTGCCCATGGCAAGTAATAGCAAAAGCTATAACATTAAAAAGCTGAATACTGCATTTTAAAAGAGAGGAAAAATAATTAGACTAAGCTGCAACAATAGCCATTAAGGCAGCACCTCAAACAGGAAAAATTGCTGAGTTTGAATTTTGGAAAAGTTATTGTCTACGCAGAAAATTAAAGTTTTATGTCCGTTCGGTAAATTTGGTCCAAAAGTTACACCTTCAAAATTATCAATGTGTTTATCTATGGTATCAAAATCAAATAGAAGTTTCTTTTTTAAGATTTTGGGTGGATTTTTTACGAACGATTCATTTTTTATCACATTTTCTGCACTATTCAAATCTACCAGATACAACTTGATGTACGTATGGTCGTCGTGCCCTTTTGCCCAGGCCCTTTCCATTACCAGTAAAATATGGTCATTTACCGCCAGAATTTCGGAAATTCCATTCACATTCCAATCACTTTGAACGGTTGGCTCTATCGGTAATTCGCCTAAATTGTAAGCATATTGGGCCGTATTCTTTTTTGTTTTCGTATCGAACTTTAAAATTCGGGTTATTGCGCCACCAAAACCAAACGAAGCCGGTTTCCCATCCTGATACAATGGTTCTTCTAAACTTGCATAAAGTGTTTTGTAATTATCGGCAAAAGTTAAGCCTTCAAAAAGCGCATTTTTACGTGGTCCATTTGCGCCTTTGGTAAAATAAAAACCTTTTGGCAACGGAATGGTATCTAAAAATTTTCCATCAGAAGAAATAAATGTTAAAGCAGGCTGAATAATTAGTGAGTCTCCATTTTTAAATAACCTTTCGCCTTCGTTGCTCCAAATCAATTGATTATTAATAGGATTAAAACGAACCGATTCGCCATCTGCTTTAAGATTTTTTACCGTTCCATATTTTGGATATTCTTGCCCATCTTCCTGATGAATGGGAATAATTCCATTTATTTCTACAGTATCAATTTTATTATTCTGGATTTTGATATTGCCTGTGTAAATCCGGGCAGGGCTGAATTGACTTGGATCATCACTAATGAAGAAATAACGGTTATTTTTTGCATCATAGTCTATGCCCGATAAACCACCAACTGCAGTTCCTTTAAATTGCGCATCAACAGGTAAAGCATAATCATCTAAAAACTTAAGCGCTGAAATAGAAGTTTCTTTATTCTTTTCGGTTGCGTAACGATTAGTTGAGCAAGAAGTTAAAAGCCCGATTAAAATAATATAAAGGAGGGAGATTTTAGCTGATAATATTCTCAAAAGATTTTGTTTTGAAGCAAAAATATAGTTTTTAGCTAAATAAAAAGAAGCTGTATCAAAAACAGAAATTGATAGATTTTAAAGAAGTAATTTTAGAAGTTTCGTCATTCCCGCGAAGGCGGGAATCTTAAAGCACAACAATGTACAATATAATATGCATTACGATGCCCAGTCAAGCTGAGCATGACGTCAATCGAAATATTATTCATTTAACTATAAAAATCAATTCTGATACAGCTTATAAACCGTCATCATTAATTAATCCAACTTCCCAATTACACGGTAGCTGGTTTTATTACCATCAATAACCTCTTCGTAATAAACATCATCAGGAGAAACAAAATATTTATCATTTTTAATAATAACTTCTCTGCATCCATCTGGTAAAACCGAGATGATATCTCCAATTTGATGTGTAACCACCGGCCCATCGGTTGTATTTAGAACGCCATCTTTACCGGCTACAACATACACAGTTTTACCATCTTTATTAGTGCTTTGAGTGTAGTAAACGCCTTTCAATTCGTAATAATCAACACCATCAATCGTTACCAAATTAGCATCCTCAGGCAAGTTTGGAACTTCGGCACCAACTGGTGGCGTAACTACCTGATAATTATTTTCATATTGACGATAAAATAATCCGCCAGAATAATAATATTGGTTTTGACCATAAAAAAACGGGTAATAACCAAATGGTAATACATTTAAACGGAAACCGATGAAGGGCCTGTAAAAATTGTAATATCCATAATTTGGGCGACCGTAAAAGCGGTAACCGGGGCTAAAACGATAGCCCGGGCGATAATTATACCCATTTCTGTAACCATTGTTTAAACGATAACCTGGTCGCTCTGGCCTGCCACCATAGCTATAATTACCACGATTTGGAGCCTGAGAAATTCTATTATTTGATGGCGCTTGCATAGATGGTTGACGGGAAAAGCCACCACCTCTTGATGGACTTACACTACCGGAACGGCCTCCACCGGAAAAACCTCCTCCGCCTGCACTCCCGCCCCTACTTGGCCGTTGGGCCGAAGCACTTTCTACACTAAAAGTTGCAACAATTGCTGCTACAGCAAAAGCAACCAATCCTTTACTTAATAACCTTTTCATTTTATGGTGTTTTATTCAATTATTTATATGACGATGAAAATCTACAAAAGATTATGACTTAAATTAATTTAACTAAATTCTGATAATGGAATGACGGTTTAGCAGCGGGCATTTAACAAACCTTTTACCATGGCTTTTTCCAAATTATTCGGCTAATCTCTATATTTAAAAATTATTCCTAAAAAATCAACTGTTAAATGAACCTTACAAAAATTTTATCTTTTATCGTTTGCTTGCTGCTTTCTAATTCCATAATGGCTCAACAGAGCGATTCTGCTTATGTTATTGCGAACTACACAAAAATAGAGCGACAAATACCTATGCGTGATGGGGTTAAGCTTTTTACTTCGATTTACATACCCAAAAATCAAACCAAAAAATATCCCTTTTTAATAAACAGAACGCCTTACACAGTAGCACCTTATGGTGAAGATAAATATAAACTGAGTTTAGGAAATTTTCCTGCAATGATGCGTGAAGGCTTTATCTTCGTTTATCAGGATGTAAGAGGAAAATGGATGAGCGAGGGTACTTTTGAGGATATTCGTCCGCAGACATTAAAAAAGGGCAAGAAAGATATTGATGAAAGTACCGATACTTACGATACGATTGACTGGCTGGTAAAAAACATCAAAAACAACAATGGAAATGCAGGTATTTATGGCATTTCTTATCCAGGTTTTTATTCTACAACCTCCTTACCCAATGCACACCCGGCACTAAAAGCCGTTTCACCACAAGCACCAGTAACCGATTGGTTTATTGGAGATGATTTTCATCACGGCGGAACTTTGTTTGTAATGGATGCTTTTAGCTTTATGAGCAGCTTTGGGGTTCCTCGCCCAAAACCAATCACACCAGATAAAGGCCCAAAAAGTTTTCAGTTTCCTATCCAGGATAATTACCGTTTTTATTTGGAAGCAGGATCGGTTAAAAATTTAAAAGATAAATATTTTGCAGATAGCATTAAGTTCTGGAATGACTTGGTAAAGCATCCAAATCTGGATACATTTTGGAAAGCAAGGTATATTCTGCCTCATTTAAAAAATGTAAAACCTGCAGTTATGGTTGTAGGTGGTTTCTTTGATGCCGAAGACGCATACGGAACCTTTGCAACTTACAAAGCCATCGAAAAGCAAAATCCAAATACAAATAATATTTTGGTTGCAGGCCCTTGGTTTCATGGTGGTTGGGTACGTAGTGATGGCTCTTCTTTTGGCGATATTAAATTCGAAAAGAAGACAAGCATTGATTACCAGCAACAATTTGAACTGCCTTTCTTTAAACATTACTTAAAAGGAGAAGGTGACTTTAAAGCAGCTGAAGCTAATATTTTTGTTACCGGAAGCAATGAGTGGAAGCAATTTACAAGCTGGCCACCGCAAGAGGTTGAAACGAAAAACCTTTATTTACACCCTAATGGAAAACTGGCTTTTGAAAAAGTAGGCAGAACCGATAGTTGGGACGAATATGTAAGCGACCCTAATAATCCGGTTCCTTATCAGGATGGCATACAAGCAAAACGCACAAGAGAATATATGATTGATGACCAGCGTTTTGCAGCTCGCAGGCCAGATGTAAAAGTATATCAAACCGATGCTTTAAATGAGGACATTACTCTAACCGGTCCGGTTTTAGCAAATCTTGTTGTTTCTACAACCGGAACAGATGCTGATTATGTAGTAAAGTTAATTGATGTTTATCCTGAAAATGAACCAAATCCAATCCCTAACCCAAAAAACATTATGATGGGCGGTTATGAAATGTTGGTTAGAGGTGAAATTTTGAGGGGAAAATATCGCAATAGCTTTGAAAAACCTGAAGCCTTTGTACCCGGCCAAATTACAAAGGTTAATTACGCCTTACCAGATGTGGCACACACTTTTAAAAAAGGACATAAAATTATGATACAAATTCAGAATTCATGGTTCCCCTTGGCAGATAGAAACCCACAAAAATTTATGAACATTTACGAGGCTGAGCCTTCTGATTTCCAGAAAGCCACACATAAAATTTTTCACGATACTTCTAATAGCTCGTACATTTCGGTATCGGTTTTGAAATAGAATATAGGTACAAATTAATCACTAAAACGGTCGTCATTGCAAGGCACGAAGCAATCCAATCTTAATGGGTTTTAATTTGTTTGCGAAATTGCTTCGTGCCTCGTCATGATGTAGAATAAACATAATGAAAAAAATAATCACAATAATTGCCTTCGCTTTATGCCTATCCAGCGTAAAAGCACAAATGCTTGGCAAAAACCAGGAAAATTCTAGAGCAGATAGTTTACGCGGCACATTAACACCGCTTAGAACTTGTTATGATATTAATTTTTACCATTTGGATGTTAAAATAGATATCGACCAAAAATCCGTTTCGGGTAGTAATGAATTTGCATTTACTGCTACGCAGGATTTTACTAAACTTCAATTTGATTTATTCTCGAATTTAAAAGTTGAGCGGGTAGCTTTTAACGGAACAGACCTGAGTTTTACACGAGAATATAATGCTGTATTTATAACTTTTCCTAAGGCGATTAAAAAAGGCAGCAAAGAAAAATTTACCGTGTTTTATTCAGGCAATCCTCGTGTAGCAAAAAAGGCTCCTTGGGATGGAGGCTTCATTTTTAAAAAAGATGCTGACGGCAATCCATTTGTATCTGTAGCTTGCCAGGGCTTAGGTGCAAGTGTTTGGTGGCCCAACAAAGATCACCAAAGCGATGAAGTGGACAGCATGAAAATCAGCATCAGCGTTCCAAAAGATTTACAAGAAATTTCTAACGGAAGATTATTAAACACCGTAGATAAACCAGATGGCTACAAGCAATACAATTGGCTGGTAAGCAATCCAATTAACAACTACGATGTAAGTTTTTACATTGGCAAATACTCACATTGGACGGACAGTTTTGACGGTGAAAACGGAAAGTTAAGTATCGATTACTGGGCTTTAAAAACCGATAGCGCCAAAGCCCGTCCACATTGGGATGCAGATGTAAAACCAATGCTAAAATGCTTTGAGAATTGGTTCGGACCTTATCCCTGGTATAAAGACGGCTATAAACTTGTACAGGCGCCGCACTTAGGTATGGAACATCAAAGCGCAGTTGCCTACGGCAATCAATTTGAAAAAGGATACTTAGGCAGAGATTTAAGCGGCACCGGACATGGACTAAAGTGGGATTTCATCACCATCCACGAAAGCGGACACGAATGGTTTGGGAATAACATTACCTCAAAAGATATAGCTGATATGTGGGTACACGAGGGTTTTACAAATTATTCGGAGGTTTTATTTACAGAATGTACAGAAAATAAAACCGCAGCAAATGAATATGCCATCGGTTTACAAAAAATAATCAAAAATGATGTTCCGGTTATTGGCTCTTATGGTGTTAACAAAGAAGGTTCTGGAGATATGTACCCAAAAGGTGCAAATTTAATTCACACCATCCGCCAGTTGATAAATAACGATGAAAAATTCAGGCAAATTTTGCGTGGATTGAATAAAACTTTTTACCACAAAACGGTTACAACGGCTGAAATTGAAAATTACATCTCTAAACAAAGTGGATTGAAGCTGGCAAAGATTTTTGACCAATACCTACGCCACACTAATATTCCGGTTTTAGAATATAAAATTAACAACAATGTACTTTCTTACCGTTGGATAACAGATGTTAAAGGATTTGACATGCCTGTTAGGGTAACTTTAAAAAATGGAATTTATACTTTAATTAAGCCATCAAACGATTGGAAAACCATAAAAGTTGATAGTAGCGTAAATGCTGATAATTTTAAAAACGATCCGCTTTTTTACATCAAAACAAAAAAAGGATAAATAATTTATCAGCCAGATAAACAAAAAGATTTAAGCTGGTGCAACTTTTAGCAAAAAGGATCGTCTTATTAAGAAAATCCATTAAATCGATGGAATAAAAAACTTAAACCTCAATTATGAAAAAAATATTCGCCCTTGCATTTGCTGCCTTAATAACAGCAACTAGTTTAAACACATTCGCAAAAACTGAAATCACCATTTCAACATCTAAAAAATCTGATGATAGGGATGTAAGAAACTTTAGCGGAATTGCATCCGCCGGACCAATAAATGTGATTATAACTTTAGGCAATACAGAAAGCTGCCGTTTTGAAGGTGATGCTGAAGCCATTACAACCATCATTACCGAAGTTAAAGGCAATATTCTAATTATTCGTCCAGAGAATAGTGTAACAAGCTGGTCTAAAAAATATGAGGATAAAAAAATTACAGCTTATATTACTGCAAAATCTATCAAGAGCTTAACCATGAGCGGTTCTGGAAGTTTAGAAGTTAAGGGAAAAATCTCTACGAATGAATTAACGACAACTTTGAGCGGTTCTGGTAGCATTAAAGCTAATGCCGATGTAGATAATTATAACGGTGTAATTAGTGGCTCAGGCTCTTTGAATATTACCGGAAGTTCTGACAGAGCTAAAATTGTAATCAGCAGCTCTGGTAGCTTCGCTGGCAAAAGCTTCTCTGTAAATGATTTAACTTCAACAATTAGTGGTTCTGGTACAGTTAATATTAATGCCGAAGAAAACATTAGAGCCGTAATTAGCGGTTCGGGGAGTGTAAATTATTCGGGTAATGCACACGTAGATAAAACCATTGTAGGTTCTGGCCGAGTTAGAAAAATATAACCAGTTATAAATTATATCAAAACGCTCTGATTAAACAACAGGGCGTTTTTTTTACAAAAAAAAAATGCTTAAAACTGAAAACCAATTACCCACATATTTTCCAGGTAATTAATTTTTTGGCTTGCTTTATCTAATTCATCCCACCCTGTGGTATGTACATTGGTTAAATTTGTAGCGCCAACTTTCGTTGTGTTCTGCAGATAAATGTGTTTCCAAACGTAAAACTTTAATCCAATTTTTGCAGAAACACCGTAGCCAGAAATGCTAAAGTGGTTATTTCGGCCTTGCCCGAATAAACGAACATCAGAACGTGGAACCAATAAACCGCCACCTAAACCGGTTTCTAATGTTAAAGAAGTATTTCCACTCGGGGCAACCCAAATATCATCATAGCGTTCTACTTCTATATTTGCATAATTAAAGCCATCAGTATGTTCGTAGGTTAACATACTTTCTTTAACGTTTATAATTTGCCCATTATAAGTACCTGCCAAACTACCTGTTGGTGCATTATCATGCGAAATATTCGAACCAATATACCCATTTATGGCAACCGTTTGAGGAATATCAACCACGTATTTCATGTGGTCCCAACCAATGGAAATACTGTAATTATCTTTAATGAAATACCCTGCTCTAATGTTATATTGAGGAACAGTTATCAAACTGGGATTTAAATAACTCCAACTTAATTTCGATTGCCTATCTCGGGCGGTTACATCGCTAAGCGTAAAATCGTAATTTGGCCCTTCAAAACGGATATCGCTTTTGCCATACCAGGAACTGTTGTAGCCCCAATGAAAATAAAAATCGCCCTTGCGAGAAAAATTCCTTCTGTGCTCCGGATTAAACAGGCTTTTTGAAATTGGTGTATTGCTAACAGATGAAGGCCTTAGCTCTTGTGCCTGCATACGCTTACCAAACAAGAGCGCTAAAAATAATACGGAGAACTTTTTCACTCGGCAAATTGAGCAAAAACCTCGAAATATTACAAGTGATTTAACATATTGTAACAGTTCGGATATAAAATATGACTTTAAATCATTAAAATCAGATTAGAACTTGGTGTATAAAGCCAGTTGAACAATGTTATTTACTGTATTATTGATTCTACCTTTTGAAGCCTGGTTCATGTAACCCGCTTCAATATCAAACTTTTTGGAGAAACGGTAGCCCAGTGCTAAATAGGTTCTGTTTTGGTCAAATACGTACCCATTTAATTCATCCTTATTTTGAAGGTTTAAGAAAACCTCATTCTGCAACGCCACAAACGCACCTTTTGTAAAAGTTTCTTCTGTTTTTTGCAGAGGCTGAATTAACCTGAAAAAGTATCTAAAGCGTTGCGAAAACAATTCTTCGTTGCCAGTTCTACCAATAAACCGCTGCTCCAACCTTACACGATGGCTTGCAAAAACAGATTTAATTTTGTGATTGTAAATGTATTGCTCAAATATACGGTGTTCATTTAATGAAACTGCGGCATCGCTACCTGCCGGAAACATCTGTGTAGTTTGCCATAAATAACCTAAGGCAACATTACTGTTTTTGTTGATGAAATATTGTAGCGCTGGTCTAACAAGCGTGTTTCTAACATGATCCCATTTATCTGCAGAGCGAACTTGAAAATCAAATTGCAAACCCCATTTTTCATTAAACTTTGTATTGTTTACAAACATGAACCAACCGGTATTTTGGTTTTGCGTTTGGGCAGAAAGCTTGCCAACAACCATTAGCAAAACTATGGCAAGCAATAGTGGCTTTTTCATAAAAGGTATACGGTTTTATCTGTGTTGCGCTAAATTAGAAAATTTATATTAAGCGCTAAACTTAACTTTAATTTAATATTGGAGCAAGATTTTATCGCTTACAGATTTAGGTTTATTTAAATTTCATTTAGCGTTAAGCGATTAAAAATTTATCTTCGTTAAAGATTTCGGCAATTGTAATCATTTTCCGAAAAATAATACAAAAACATAAAATCAAAAAACAATGATTATTGAACCAAGAATGAGGGGCTTTATCTGTTTAACTGCTCACCCAGATGGATGCGCACAAAACGTAAAGAACCAAATTGAATATGTTAAATCAAAAGGCGAAGTAAACGGTCCTAACAAAGTTTTGGTAATCGGTGCATCAACCGGATTTGGTTTAGCATCAAGAATTACTGCGGCTTATGGCTCAAATGCAGCAACAATTGGCGTATTCTTCGAAAAAGCTCCATCTGAAGGTAAAACGGCTTCGCCAGGTTGGTACAATAGTGCAGCCTTCGAAAAAGAAGCGCATGCAGCTGGTTTATATGCTAAAAGTATTAATGGCGATGCTTTCTCAAATGAGATTAAGCAAAAAACCATCGATTTAATCAAAGCTGATTTAGGTCAGATAGATTTAGTGATTTATAGTTTGGCTTCGCCAGTTAGAAAAAACCCTAACACCGATGTTCTGCATCGTTCTACGTTAAAACCAATCGGTGGCACATATACAAACAAAACAGTTGACTTTCATACAGGCAATGTAACCGAGATTTCTATCGAGCCTGCTACTGATGAGGATATTGAAAATACTGTTGCCGTTATGGGTGGCGAAGATTGGGCCATGTGGATTGATGCTTTAAAAGCAGAAAATCTATTGGCTGAAGGCGCAACAACAGTGGCTTATTCTTACATTGGCCCGGCTTTAACCGAACCAGTTTACCGTAAAGGAACCATTGGACGTGCTAAAGATGATTTAGAAGCAACTGCTTCTACAATCAGCGATAAACTTAAAGACCTTAACGGAAAAGCATACGTTTCTGTTAACAAAGCTTTAGTTACGCAAGCAAGTTCTGCTATTCCGGTTATACCACTTTACATTTCATTATTATACAAAATAATGAAAGAGGAAGGCATACATGAAGGTACCATTGAGCAAATTCAGCGTTTATTTGCCGATAGATTGTATAAAGGTGGCGAAGTTCCTGTAGATGAAAAAGGAAGAATTAGAATTGATGATTGGGAAATGCGTGAGGATGTTCAGGCTAAAGTTGCAAAACTTTGGGAAGAAGCAACAACAGAAACTTTACCTGCAATTGGCGATTTACCTGGTTACCGTTCTGATTTCTTAAGCTTATTCGGTTTTGAAGTTGATAAAGTTGATTATCAAAAAGATGCCAACGAAGTTGTTAAAATTGAAGGTTTAGTAGATTAAAAATCTAAAACAATTTCTCTTATAAATATTAAACGGCTGGCGAATAAACCAGCCGTTTTTAATTTCCTTAAATTATGAACTTTGAGTTACAACCTATTTTAGAAGATGACTTGTTAAGCGTTGTGCCTTTGCGGGCCACAGATTTTGAAAAACTTTACGAAGTAGCAAACGACCCATTACTTTGGGAGCAGCATCCGAATCAAAACCGCTACCAACGCCCGGTTTTTGAAAACTTTTTTAAAGGCGCCATGGAATCTGGTGGTGCTTTTATCGTTTACGAAAAGCAAAGCGGCAAAGTTGTTGGCAGTTCGAGGTTTTATGAATTAGATGAAATCAATAAATCGGTTGCGGTTGGTTATACCTTCATTGGTAGAGATTTTTGGGGTAAAAAGCACAATCGAGCTTTAAAAACCTTAATGTTTAACCATGCCTTTAAATTTGTAGATAAAATAATTTTACATATTGGAGCAACCAATTTCCGTTCGCAGAAGGCTACAGAGAAACTTGGCGCTAAAAAAGTTAGCGAAATAGAGGTTGCTTATTATGGCGAACCAAAAAAATGGAATTTCGTTTACGAAATTACTAAAACGGAGTGGTCATCTGCCCAATAATTACAAAACCCTGTACCTGTACAATAGTTTTTCTGCTTAAGTAATGCTATATTTGTATAATTCTACATTCCACTCACCTTTCTAACAACAAAATAATTAATAAAATATGGCTAAATCTCAGGCAACTTATAGTAAAAAAGAGAACGAAAAAAAACGACTAAAAAAACAAAAAGACAAACAAGAGAAAAAAGAAGAGCGTCAGGCTAATGCAAAAAAAGGTTTAGCGCTCGAAGATATGATGGCTTATGTTGATGAAAATGGAAACATTTCTTCTACGCCACCAGATCCTAAAAAAATGAAAGTTATTAATACTGAAGATATTCAGATTGGTATTTCAAGACAAGAAGATATTATTGATGAAAATCCGATTAAAAAAGGTACGGTAACATTCTTTAACGATAGTAAAGGTTATGGTTTCATCAAAAATACAGAAACTCAAGACAGTATTTTTGTTCACGTTAATGGTTTAACAACTCAAATTAAAGAGGGCGATAAAGTTACTTTTGAAGTAGAAATGGGTCAAAAAGGTCCAACTGCGGTTAGAGTTTCTAAAGTTTAATTTAATTTTCGATTTACATTTTTAAGATTGTAAATCCATCTCCAACCTGCAGAAAATTCTGCTGCGCAAGGTTTTATAAACATATATAATTCCGTCTATTTAAGCATAAAACCTGGCGCATTTTTTTCTTTTAAAGAGATATCAAAACTTTTTTTTAAAATTTTAAAAAAGCAGGTTCCTGTTGGCTTTGGCTATTTCAGTCCCGCCATCGCTTATAGTCCTCATTTCGCTGCGCTTTCATTCCGGGCTATTTAGCTCTGTCTGGTTTATTTTTCAAAAACTGTAGTTCATTTGCAAATAAAAAATGCACAAATAATAATGTCTCTACGGTCTGTAACTTACCTTTTTGTTAAATTGCTTTACATAGCTATACAATCTGCTGTAAATAAACCTGATAGGAGTAAAAGCCCGCATCCCGATTTTTTTCGGGTGCGGCTTGAAACGATAGCAGGGCTACATTTGCCATGAAAGAAAGAACCGTACATTTCCAAAATCAAAAAAAAAATTTAAATCTCGGTGTGGAATTTGCTATGCGCTTACATCATTACAGTACACACAAAGAAAAAACAGAATTATGAAAAAGTTAATAGCAATTGCATTAGTTACATTGATAGGTTTATCAACAGTTAAAGCGCAGCAAGCAGATTTAAGAAGAAAAATTAATGTTAGCGGTTCGGCAGAAACAGAAGTAACTCCAGATATTATTTACATTGGTATTTCGCTAAAAGAATATTTAAACGGAAAGAAAAAAGTTGAAATTACTGAATTGGAAAAACAACTTTATGCAGCGGTACAAAAAGCCGGAATTGCAAAAGAAAATTTAATGGTAAGTGATTTAAGCAGTTGGAATTATGCAACAGAAAAAAAGAAAAATCCTGATTTTTTAGCCAGCAAACAATACCGTTTAAAAGTTAGCGATTTAAATAAATTTAATTCGATTATTGAAGCTATAGATGCGAAAGGTATTGCAAGCACCAACATAGAGAGCTATGATTATTCGAAAATTGAAAGCTTAAAAAAAGACCTTAAAATTAAAGCGCTTTTAGCGGCAAGAGAAAAAGCAGCTTATATGGTTGCGGCGCTTGGCGATAAATTAGGTGCAGTAATTGATATACAAGATGGTGGCGATAATGTTATGCAACCAGTTTACAGAAATTATATGATGAAAACTGAAATGGCTGATGCAAGTGGTGCACCGGAGATTGACTTTAAAAAGATTAAATTAAACTTTACAGTTAATGCAGTTTTTGAAATAAAATAAGATTTTTAATTTTTTTTATTATTTTTTGATAACCTACCAACACATTTTGGTAGGTTTTTTGTTTATGTATCATTGTAACATTAAAAAACTTATAAATTATGAAAAAATTCATTTACACCTTAGCCCTTGTTTTTTCTTTGGCAATTAGTTTTAATTCTGCTCAAGCCGCAGATAAAAGAGCAAAAAACCCTACTGAATTAACGGCAGAACAAGCTTTACAATTAGAGAAAATTAAAACCCGTGTTGAAGAAATTAGAGACATGGATAAATCTAATTTAACAAGAGCTGAACGTAAAGCACTTCGTAGCGAATTGAAAGAATTAAAAGGTCAGGCACGTGCAGTTTCTGGTGGTGTTTATCTTTCAGTTGGTGCTATCATCATCATCATTTTATTATTGATTTTGATTTTGTAATCATATAGAACAACATTCATCTATCTATATAAAACAAAAAGCTTTGCATAACTGCAAAGCTTTTTTTGTGCCCAATATTCCGTCCTCTCGAGGCACGAATTTACCTTTTACAAACAAAAAAAAGCCTCAACTAAAAAGTTGAGGCTTTAAATATGTAAAGTTCCCTTTAGGATAATAGCTAAACGCCTAATAATAATCTTGCTGGGTCTTCTAATAGCTGTTTAACGCGAACCAAGAAACCAACCGACTCACGTCCATCGATAATTCTATGGTCATACGATAATGCAACGTACATCATCGGACGAATTACAACTTCTCCTTTTTCAGCAATTGGACGCTCAATAATATTGTGCATACCTAAAATAGCCGATTGTGGTGCGTTAATAATCGGAGTAGACATCATCGAACCAAATACGCCACCGTTGGTAATTGTAAAAGTTCCACCAGTCATCTCTTCTATAGTTAATTTACCATCACGAGCTTTTAAAGCTAAAGCCATAACAGATTTTTCAATTTCTGCCAAACTCATGCTTTCTGCATTACGAATAACCGGAACCACTAAACCTTTTGGCGCTGAAACCGCGATAGAAACATCAGCAAAGTTATTGTAAACAATTTCTTCGCCATCTATACGAGCATTTACCGCAGGGAAATCTTTTAAAGCCTCTGTTACCGCTTTGGTAAAGAAACTCATAAAACCTAAACCAACGCCAAATTTTTCTTTAAAAGAATCTTTATATTTTCCGCGTAAATCCATAATCGGCTTCATGTTAACCTCATTAAATGTAGTTAACATTGCCGTTTCATTTTTTACCGAAACTAAACGTTTTGCAACCGTTTTACGTAATGGCGACATTTTCTCACGACGCTCAGAACGTGCGCCAGCAGGAGCCGCAGCAGCAGGAGCTGCATTTACTTTAGGCGCCTCTGCCTTTTTACCAGCTTCCGCTTTAACAGCATCATCCTTGGTAATACGACCATCAACACCAGTTCCTTTTACAGCACCAGCATCAATACCTTTTTCAGCAAGAATTTTTCCAGCTGCAGGTGATGGAGTTCCGGCAGCATAGCTTTCGCCAGATGATTTTTCTGCAACAGGAGCCGATGTTTTATCTTCTGCAACAACTGCCTTTTCTTCTGCTTTTGGAGCATCAGCTTTAGCAGGAGCCGCACCGCCATCTTCAATTTTACAAACTACTGCGCCAATAGCCAGGGTATCACCTTCTGCAGCTATGGTTCTTAAAGTTCCAGCCTGTTCAGCTGTTAATTCGAATGTCGCTTTATCTGATTCTAATTCAGCAATAACTTCATCCATTTCAACAACGTCGCCGTCTTGTTTTAACCACTGTGATAAAACAACTTCAGTTATCGACTCACCAACTGGTGGAACTTTTATCTCTAAACTCATAATGTTTAATATATGTCTCTAATTTTATATAATGACCAATTTTTGAATCATCAATTTCCATAATCAATTATCAAACATTGCAATTTGAGAATTGAAATTTGGTTATTGGAATTTTTTAATCGGCTTCTGCCATTTTTTTACTTGCCTTTTTAGTGGCTTCTTTAACTTCTTCTTTTTTAACAGGAAGTTCTAAAGCTTTAGCTAAAATATAAGCTTGCTGGTTTGCATGTTGTTTAGCAAAACCAGTAGCTGTGCTGCTGCTTTCTTTTCTAGAAATTACATCAATACCTTTTAAACCAGTTTTATATAATTTGCGGAATAAATATGGCCATGCGCCCATGTTTTCTGGTTCTTCCTGTACCCAGAAAATCTCGTCTGCATTTTTATATTTTGCTTTAATTGCTTCCATTTGGTCAACCGGTGTTGGGTATAATTGCTCAACACGTACAACAGCAACATGTTTAACCTTATCAGCCTGTTGTTTTTCAAGCAATTCGTAGTAAATTTTTCCGCTACAGAAAACTACACGGGTAACATCAGCAGCTTTAACATTCACATCGTCTATCACTTCTTTAAAGCCACCCTCTGTAAATTCATCTAATTTAGAAACACATGCCGGATGACGCAATAAACTTTTAGGAGAAAACACAACCAAAGGTTTACGGAAATCGCGTTTAAACTGGCGACGTAAAACGTGGAAGAAGTTTGCAGGCGTAGTACAATTAACTACCTGCATATTGTAATCTGCACAAAGCTCCATAAAACGCTCAATACGAGCCGATGAATGCTCCGGTCCCTGACCTTCGTAACCATGTGGCAATAACATTACCAAACCGTTTTCGCGTTGCCATTTTGTTTCTGCACTGGCAACATATTGGTCGATTACAATTTGTGCTCCGTTAAAGAAATCTCCAAACTGCGCTTCCCAAATGGTTAATGCATTTGGGTTAGCCATTGCATAACCATATTCAAAACCTAAAACACCGTACTCTGATAAATGTGAATTATAAATATCAAATGGAGCTTGTTGGTCTGAAATATTTGCTAATGGTACATATTCTTCCTCGCTATCTTCTAAAGTTAATACCGCATGGCGATGAGAGAATGTACCACGTTCAACATCCTGGCCACTTAAACGAACACGTTTGCCTTCTGATAACAAAGTACCATAAGCCAATTGTTCGCCCATTGCCCAATCAAAAACTTTGGTTTCGTTAACCATTTTTGTACGTTCAGCAAATAATTTTTCAATTTTTTTGAAGAACTTTTTGTTTGATGGCAATGTGGTAATACGCTTACCAATTTCTAATAAAGTAGCTTTTTTAACAGCCGTTACTGGCGATTTTTCGAAATCTTTTGGCGTAGCCATACGCAAATCTGCCCATGCACCACCAAATTTTACTTCAGTTTCTCCTGCAACAAACTCTTTAGCCTCGTTTAAACGCTCTTGCAAAATTCCGCGGAAATCTTTTTCCAATTCTTTTGCCAAACCAGCTTCTAACTTACCTTCTTTAGTTAATTGCTCTATATAAATTTCCCGTGGATTAGGGTGTTTTTCGATTGTTTTGTACAATAAAGGCTGCGTAAATTTAGGTTCATCAGACTCATTGTGACCGAAACGACGGTAACATAAAATATCAATGAAAACGTCGTTTTTATATTTCTGACGATATTCCATGGCCAAGTTTATCGCATAAACTAAAGCTTCAGGATCATCACCATTAACATGGAAAACCGGCGACAAAGTTACTTTAGCGATATCTGTACAATAAGTACTTGTACGAGCATCTTTATAATTTGTTGTAAAACCAATTTGGTTATTAATTACCAAGTGGATGGTACCACCAGTTTTGTAACCATCTAAACCAGCCATTTGAATTACTTCGTAAACAATGCCCTGACCAGCAACTGAAGCATCACCATGAATTAAAATTGGAGCCAAACGACTGTTATCGCCACCATATTTAAAATCAATTTTCGAACGGCTCATTCCTTCAACCACACCATCAACAGTTTCTAAATGCGAAGGGTTTGGGCAAAGACTTAAGTGAACACTTTTACCTGAAAGTGTTGCTACATCAGTAGAATAACCTAAGTGATATTTTACATCGCCACCAAAAGGTGTATCAGGGTTGTAACTTTTACCTTCAAATTCGGTAAAAATATCTTTGTAGGTTTTTTGCATAATATTGGCCAGCACGTTCAAACGACCGCGATGCGCCATACCAATTACAAACTCTTCAATTCCTAAATCTGCACCTTTTTCAATAACTGAATCTAATGCCGGAATTAAAGCTTCCGCTCCTTCTAAAGAGAAACGTTTTTGACCTAAAAATTTTGTGCCTAAGAAATTTTCAAAACTTACCGCTTCATTTAATTTACGAAGGATTCGTTTTTTCTCCTCCATAGAAAAGTTAGGTGTATTACGAGCACTTTCCATTTTGCCTTGAATCCAGTTCAAAACTTCTGGTGTACGTAAAAACTTAAACTCTGCTCCAATAGAGCTTGTGTAAGTTTGTTTTAAGAAAGCTACAATATCTTTCAGTTTTGCTGCGCCAATACCAATTTCAACACCAGAGTTAAAAACGGTTTCCAAATCTGCATCTGAAAGTCCGAAGTTAGAAAGGTCTAGCGTTGGCTGATGTTTGCGTCTTTCGCGAACAGGGTTTGTGTGTGTAAATAAGTGACCGCGGCTTCTGTAACCATCAATCAAATTTAAAACACTAACCTCTTTTAAAAAATGTTCTGGAGTTTCGGCAGTAACGGAAGGTGCTTCGGAACCTCTTCCAAAATCAAAACCTTCAAAAAATTTCTGCCAACCAAACTCAACTGATTCAGGATCTTGCTGATACGACTGATATAAAGAATCTATATATTCGGCGTTTTCGCCGCTAAGATATGATAAACTACCCATTATTAAATGTTTACTATAAGCATTACAAAATTAGAATTTTACCTAACATTATTGGAAAAAAACTCGATTAAAATGAGATTTATTAGAGAATAGAATCATTATGGATAAATGAATGGATTTTTAATTAAAAAATTAGTGATTTTTGAATTTGCAAATGTAATGATCGCATATTCAATCAGTCAAAAATCAATAAATCTATTATTACCTATGATGCCCAGGTAAGCGCATAATTGCCTTTAGGATCTAAATTTTTAAGATTCTTATCGAAATCGAAAACACTTTTAGATTTTTGGTCGTTACCAACACCAGCCATATTTGCCCAATTACCCCAATTGCTTGCCGGATTATAATCTATCAGTTTTTCTTCAAAATATGCAGCGCCTAAAACCCAGCTAACTTCTAAATTATTAATTAAATAAAGTGCAGCAGTTTGGCGGGCTACATTTGAAATATAACCTGTTTGATTAAGCTCTGTCATTACTGCATCAACAATGGCAAAACCTGTTTGTCCGTTTTTCCAATTATTAAGATTTTCAGCAGTATTTACCTCATCAACAATACCTTGACTACCGAAACCATTAGGTTTAAAAAAATTATTCCCATACTTTTTAAACATAAAGCGAAAGTAATCTCTCCACAATAAGCCCAGTAAAATATGATTAAACATTGCCTTAGTATTAGGCATGCTTTCCATTTTTTTAATCTCCCAATAAACTTTTCTTGGTGATAAACAACCCATTGCCAACCAGGCAGAAAGTTTAGATGCCAATATCAAATTTTTTGAAGTGGCGGCTTGTTGCATCGCAATTGTAACCTTTTGCAAATTAGCAATTCCTTCAGCCTCACCTCCAATATATTCAAAATCAGACCGAGTATCTTTCTTTGGCGTACTTAAATCAAAATCAGTAATCGTTGGAATATTACCCCAATCAATAACTTCGGCAACATTAACTCTATCTGGAGCCGCAAAACAAGGCTTTATAATTGCATCTCTCTCAATTTTCTTTTTAAATTGATTAAATGCATCCGGAATATCCTTTATTGGAAAAGGTAAATCTTCTTTATTGTATAGCGTATGCCCAATAAAATGTTTCAAATTTATCCTGAGTTTCCACAATCCGTTTTCTAATTCGCTCGAAATTTTTGTTTCCTCTTCAGCCACCTCACGGTGATGATAAACTTCATTTATTTCATATTCCTGAACCAAAGCAGGAATAATATCTTCAGGTTTACCTTGAGCTACAAGTAGGTTGCCGCCTATTTGCTTAAGTGAATTTCTTAATGCGGCAACACTTTCCAAAATAAATTGCGCTCTGATACTTCCGGTTTTTAGCGTACCGTATTTGGTTTCTCCAAAGGAACGAGAATCGAAAATGTAAACAGGTAAAATTGAATCAGATTTAGCAATTGCTTCTACCAACATCTCGTTATCGTGAAGTCGAAGATCATTTCTAAACCAGACTAGAATTTTTTTAGACATGCTTATTGTAGAAGTTGTGATGAAGAGCTTAACCACAAATTTATCTTATTTTTTCTACGCATCAAAACCCTTAAGAATTCTTTACAAATCACCTACAAAATTAAATTGCCTTGTGGAAAATAAACATTCAATGCATCATTTGTAAAATTTTAACCCAACACAAATCAAAATGAAACGAATTTTAATTGCGCTATTATTCCCACTAAGTGTTTTTGCACAACAACAAATAAAAAGTAAAGCATCGTTAGAGCAGGTAACCGTTTATAATAATGGCGCCCAACTTTTGCATACCGGAAAAATCAATCTTCCGGCAGGCACATCCGAAATTGTAATTAATAATATTTCGGGCCGTGTTAATGAAAACTCCATTCAAGTTGAGGTATCAACCGGGGTAACCATTTTAGCTGTTCAGTTTAACCGCGATTTTTTAAAAACCGATGCTGCTAATCCTGAAATAAAGCTATTGAATGATAGCATCAGAATCGTTAATGCAGAATTATCGAAAACAAAAAATGCTAAAACCATTGAAGAACAAACTTTGATTTTATTGGATGAAAATAGAAAATCGGGCGGTACAAATACCGGAACAAATGTTGCCGAACTTATTAAACTTGCAGATTATTATCGAACAAAAAGTGCAGAAGTTCGCAACGCGATTGTATCAATATCAGCAACAGAAGAAAGGCAAACCAAAAAATTAAACGCTTTGCAACAACAATTGGCTGAATTGAGGAATAATCCAAACCAGCAATTGGGGCAATTGGTTCTGCAATTAATGGCAAAGGAAAGTACTAATGCAATTTATAATGTTAGTTATGTAACCCCAAGTGCAACCTGGTTAGCAAGTTATGATATCAAGGCAACCAACACAACAAGCCCATTAGCTATAGTTTACAAAGGTGCAATTACTCAAAGCACTGGTTTAGATTGGAAAAAGGTAAAGCTTTCTTTATCAACAGGCAACCCAAATTATAATATTACTGCACCAATTTTAAATCCTTGGTTTGTTTCAGCCTTTTTACCAAAACAACAATCATTAGCTAGTCAGGTTCAAGGTATAAAAATAAGAGGTGTGGCATCGCCTTTGGCAGATGAAAACAAGCTTAATGAAACCCTGATGATTGGCTATGGTAAAGCAGAAAAAAGACAAAATGTAGCCGCTTCGGTTTCAACAATAAACAATTACACATCAGTAAATGAAACCCAGCTTGGCGTAACTTTCGATATTGATATTCCTTATGATATAAATAGCGACAATAAGCCACATACGGTTTCTTTTAAAGAGTATAATGTACCTGCAAAATATAAATATTATGCTGCCCCACGTATAAGTAATGATGCTTATTTGCTAGCAGATGTGCTCGACTGGGAAAAATTGAATCTGCAAGCTGGCAACGCAAATATCATTTTCGAAGGCACATATACCGGCAAGTCTTTTATCAACCCAAATAATATTTTAGATACACTAAGCTTAAGTATGGGTAAAGACAAAAAAATCATCATCACAAAAGAAAAGCAAGAAGATTTTAGCAGCACAAAATTTATTGGAAGTAATAAAAAACAACTTTTTACCTATCTAATTAAGGTTAGAAACACTAAAAAGGAATCTGTTGAGCTATCACTAAAAGACCAATATCCGCTATCAACACAAAGTGATGTTGAAGTAGAATTATTAGAAAACAGCGGCGCTGAAGTAAATAAAGATACCGGAATTTTAAATTGGAATTTTAAACTTGCACCAAACGAAACTAAAATTATAAAATTGAGTTATTCGGTAAAATCACCAAAAAATAAAGTAATTGCTGGATTGTAGATTTAATAATCAAAATATTTGCAAACAACACGTCATTCCCTATTTAATAGGAAATTTTAATGTATTAGATTATCCTTCTTTAGCTTTAAGATTCCCGCATACGCGGGAATGACGAATGAGAGAAAATGAATAACTAATTACCATAAGCTAAAAATGGATGTAATCTAAAAAACCGTTTTGTATCTTTAGTGTTGTTAAAAGATGGCAAAAAAAATTCTGATAACCGGAGCAACTGGTCTGGTAGGTTCTTCTTTGAAGAAACTACTTTTGAGTAAAAATTACGAAGTAAATACTTTATCTCGCAAGCCTGAAAAAGAAGCAAATGCATACCAGTGGGATGTTTATAAACAAGAAATAGACAGCCGTTGCCTGGATGGCGTTGATGCCATAATTCACTTAGCTGGAGAGGGCGTTGTAGACAAAAAATGGACGGCAGAGCGGAAGCAGCAAATCATTGATAGTAGAGTAAAATCTACAGCACTACTTTACAAAGCGATTGCAGAAAATAAAAATCATCAAATTAAAACTTTCATTTCTGCATCGGCAGTTGGTTATTATGGCGATTGCGGAGATGAAATTTTGACAGAAGATAGTCCGAATGGTTTTGGATTTTTAGCAGATTGTTGCCAATTATGGGAAAATTCTGTTGATGAAGGAAAAAAACATAGCTTAAGAGTTGTTAAAATTAGAACCGGAATTGTGCTTGCTAAAGATGGCGGAGCATTGCCGCCACTTGCCTTGCCAGTAAAACTATTTGCTGGCGCAGCTATTGGAACCGGAAAACAATGGGTACCCTGGCTCCATATTGATGATATGACTGGGATATATCTTGAGGCACTAGAAAACATTAAAATGGCAGGAAGTTATAATGCTTGCGCACCATTCCCCGTAACCAATAAAGGATTAACTAAAGCAATTGCTAAAGAGCTCGGCAGACCAGTTTGGCCAATTAATGTACCAAAAAAAGCCTTAGAAATAATAATGGGCGAAAGAGCTGATGCCATTTTAATGAGCAACAATACATCTGCACAAAAACTTTTAGATGCGGGATATATTTTTAAATTTACCCAAATACAGGATGCTTTAAAAAACATCTATAAAGGCTAAATTTGACGATTAAAAATCCAACTTATTAAGATGAAGAAAACTGTTAACATTTGCTGGTTACGCCGTGATTTGAGATTAGAAGATAATGCAGCCCTGTATAATGCTTTAAAAAGTAAAAACCCGGTACTTTTACTTTTCATATTTGATAAGAATATTTTAGATAAGCTTCCAAAAAATGATGCAAGGGTAACGTTCATTTTTCAAACATTAGAAGATATAAAGCGTAAACTTCAGTCTAACAAATCTGATATTTTAATAGAATATGGTAAACCCGAAAAAATCTGGCCAAAGGTTTTAAAGGAATTTGAGGTAAAGGAAGTTTACACAAACCACGATTACGAGCCTTATGCTAAAGAACGAGATGATGCTATTGCGGAGTTCTTTGCAAGCGAAGAAATCGCCTTTAAAACCTATAAAGACCAAGTGATTTTTGAAAAAGGCGAGATTTTAAAAGCTGATAAAACCCCATACACTGTATTTACTCCTTATTATAAACAATGGCTGGCAAAGCTTGAAGATTTTTATTATAAAAGTTATCCCACAAAAAAATACTTTAAAAACCTTTACCAAACATCACATTTTGCGCTACCTACACTTAATGAAATGGGCTTTGAAAAAAGTGATTTAAAATTCCCGCCATTAAGCTTTAAAGATAAACTGGATAATTATGCAAAAAATCGAGACTTCCCTGCAATAGAAGGCACAACACACATAGGCTTGCATTTGCGTTTCGGCACTTTAAGCATTAGAAAAGCAGTAGCTGATGCAATTGAAGCGAAATCCAATGTTTGGTTATCAGAATTGGCGTGGCGGGAGTTTTATATGATGATTTTGTGGCATTTTCCTTATGCAGGTTTCGATTCATTTAAAAAGCAATACGATAAAATTAAATGGAGAAATAATGAAGAAGAATTTAAAATTTGGTGTAAGGGTGAAACTGGTTACCCATTAGTAGATGCGGGAATGCGCCAATTGAACGAAACCGGATGGATGCACAACCGGGTTAGAATGGTTGTTGCAAGTTTTCTTTCGAAACATTTACTAATAGATTGGCGCTGGGGCGAAGCATATTTTGCTGAGAAATTACTTGATTATGAAATGGCAAGTAATGTTGGTGGCTGGCAATGGGCGGCAGGATCGGGAAATGATGCAGCACCATATTTTAGGGTTTTTAACCCCGAATTACAGGCCAAAAGATTCGACCCAAAATTTGAATATGTAAAGAAGTGGGTACCAGAATATGGAACAAAAAAATATGCCCAACCAATGGTTGAGCATACATTTGCACGAGATAGAGTGCTTAAAGTTTTTAAGGAAGCACTTAATTCTTAACGCTTACGATTTCGATATCAAAATCTAAATTGGTATTAGGTGGAATAGTTCCGGTTGAACTGCCTGAAGTTCCATAACCTAAATCCGAAGGAACGAATATTCTAACTTTCGTTCCTGCTTTAAAATTCTTAAGAATTTGCCATCCTGCAATTGTGCTTAACAATTCAAAAGATAATGGAGTGCCATCAGTTTTATCAAAACTGGTTCCGTTTAAAAATCTACCTGTATAATTTACAGATATTGTACTATTATTTGATATTGGGTCTGTACCTGTACCTTGTTGAGTAACAATGTATCTTACTCTAGATGGATCTTTAATAGCAGTTAAAGAATTTGCGGCTAAAAAAGTATCTATTAGGTAATCATCCAATTCGTGTCTTTTAGCTTGAGTATAAATTCCAAGTTCAACTAAAATATTTTCATTAGATTCTATACCTAAAGCCGCAATTCCATTTCTCCCAAAAGCAAGGTTAGAAGGAATGATAACATTTGCTTTACCTCCTCTTTTTAGCTTAGATAAAACTTCGCGTACTGGTGTTAAGGTGTAAGGGCTACCATTAATAACAAACCTATCCGAATAACCAAGAAATGTACCGGGAATAGCGATTTTGTCTGATTGATTTAATACTGTTCCGGATAATGTTTTGAATGTATAGGAATAAAAAATAGAATCAGGATTTTTTAACTCAACACCATTTCCGAGTGCTGTAATATTATAATAATATCCTGTAACATCCTTGGTCATGGTTAAATTATTCTGTTTGATGTACGTTTGTATTGCAGCATCATCTACAACCTGAATTGATTCTTCATTTTTCTTGCAAGATGTAAATATTACAGCTGCAAGTAGAACTAGCATAAGGTTGATTTTTGTAAAGTTCTTCATTAATTTATTGTACGTTTATTAATTGTATTGTGAAATCCAAAACCGAATTTGCCGGTACCGGACCAGTTGCCTCACTGCCGTAGGCAAGTTCTGAGGGTATTATTAATCTTATTTCTCCGCCCTTTTGTATTAAAGGTATTCCAATTCTCCAACCCTCTATCAATTGCGCAAGCACAAAAGTATTTTCAATTTTTCCACCATCATCTATCACAGTTCCATCTAACAATCTGCCTTCGTATTTGATGGTTATTTTAGTCCCTGATGGATAAGTTGAAGAACCTATTCCGGGTTTTATAATTTGATAATATAATCCTGAAGGGTGCTTAGTTGCTTGTATTTTATTCTTTTGTATAAATTCAGTCATCTGCTTTTCAGCATCTTCATCCTTTTTACAAGCTGTAAATAAAACCGAAATAAAAAGAAAGCAGAATGCAGTAATTTTTAAAAATTTATACTTCATTAATTGGCTACATTATTAAGGGTAACGGTAAAATCAAGTATAGAATTTGCAGGAATAGAGCCTTGCGCAACATTTCCATAGCCAAAATAAGATGGAACAAAAAACCTAATCTGCCCACCTTTCTGAATTTTTGGTATAGCAATTTGCCATCCTGGTATTAAGCGGCTTAATGTAAACTCTCTTGGTGTACCATTAGAATTATCAAAAACAGTTCCGTTAAGCAGTTTCCCGGTGTAATCAACAGTTATAATACTTGATGTTGTATACACATAGGTACCAGTACCCGCCGCAATAATCTGATAAAACACGCCTGTACTTTCATCCTTTTGTACCACAATATTGTTTGTTTTGGTAAATGCTCTAATTGCAGTGGTATCAGCTTTAAATTGTGGAAGTGGATCGTAAACTTCACCCACGTCTGTTTTTTTGCAGGCCGCAAAGCATCCTGCAATGCAAACCATTAAGAAAAAATGTTTTAGCTTAAGCATAGTTCGCAAAAATAAGCTTTTAATATGGTTGCGACAATTTTTAACCAAATTTAACACTCTATAAGCAAAAAGCCTAAAGCTGAATGCTCGGGAGCTCAGCTTTAGGCTTTCAGCACAATGCTTTAAGCTTTTAAAAAATATATTTATTTGCTTCTATCAACTGCTGAGCAACTCTTTGTCGAGCTTCTTTTACGTTAAATGGTTCCACTTTTGTAAAACGACGTAAACCTACCAACATCATGCGTTGTTCATCGCCTTCGGCAAAAGCCCAAAGTGCTTCTTTACCGGCTTTGGCAATACCGTCAACTGCCTCAACCATGTAAATTCTAAGCAAATCTAACTGTCCGGCGCAAGCATCTTCTCCTTTTATAGAAACCAATTTTTCTGTTCTTAGCAAAGCTGATTCTAATACGTAAACATAACTTGCCATATCTGCAATGTTCATCAAAATTTCCTGCTCTTTACTTAGCGTCATCATCAACTTTTGAACCGCGGAACCGGCAACCATTAAGGTAGCTTTTTTCAAATTGGCTAAAACTTTTTTCTCTGCGGCAAATAAAGTTGTGTCTTCTTCACCAAAATCAGGAATGCTCATTAATTCAGTCGCAACAGCAGTTGCAGGCGTCATTAAATCCAGTTCGCCTTTCATAGCACGTTTCAACATCATATCTACCGTAAGCAGACGATTGATTTCGTTCGTACCTTCAAAAATTCTATTAATGCGGGCATCACGGTATGCTCTATCCATAGGTGCATCTGCACTGAAACCCATTCCTCCATAAATCTGAACACCTTCATCAACCGTATAATCTAAAGCTTCAGAACCCCAAACTTTTAAAATGGCGCATTCAACTGCGAATTGTTCTACCGATTTTAATCGGGCTTTGCCCGATTCCATTCCACCGGCAACCAATTGTTCGTAAGTGTCATCAATATTTTGACCCGCACGATAATTTGCAGCATCAACAGCGTAAAGTTTCGAAGCCATTTCTGCAATTTTGAAACGAATTGCACCATATTTTGAAATTGGTCTGTCGAATTGAATCCGCTCATTTGAATAATTTATCGCTGTGCTAAGCGTAGCTTTTGAAGCACCAATTGCTGCTGCAGATAATTTTATACGACCAATGTTTAAAATGTTTACCGCGATTTTGAATCCATTTTCTCTATCGCTTAACATATTCTCAACAGGAACCTGGCAATCGTTAAAGAAAACCTGACGAGTTGATGAGCCTTTGATACCCATTTTATGTTCTTCCGGATTCATGGTAATGCCACCAAAATCTTTCTCTACAATAAAAGCGGTTAAGTTTTTATCATCATCAATTTTTGCGAAAACAATAAAAATATCAGCAAAACCACCATTGGTAATCCACATTTTTTGTCCGTTGATGATGTAATGTTTACCATCATCGCTCAATTTTGCTTTAGTTTTTCCAGAATTTGCATCAGAACCCGAATTTGGCTCAGTTAAACAATAAGCCGCTTTCCATTCACCAGAGCCTAATTTTGGAATATATTTCGCCTTTTGCTCATCATTGCCATAGTATAGAATTGGCAAAGTACCAATTCCGGTATGAGCAGAAAGTGCTACTGCAAATGAGTGTCCGGCGCCAACCACATCGGCAACCAGCATTGAAGTGTTAAAGTTTTTACCGAAACCGCCGTATTCTTCGGGCACTGAAACACCAAGAATACCCAATTCGCCAGCTTTGGTTAATAGTGTAGGCATTAAATCAGGGTCTTCCTGTTTATCAATTTTATCTAAATTCGGATAAACCTCAGCTGCTAAAAAATCGCGACAAGTTTGCGCAATCATTTGTTGCTCTTCATCAAATTCTTCAGGAATGAATACATCCTGGTAAGCAGTTTCTTTAATTAAGAATTCGCCGCCTTTAATTGTGTTGCTCATAGTTTAGTATTGTGAATTGCGTAATGCGTATTGAGTCGATTTTTCAATCACATTTCGCAGTGTTAATTATTTCTGTATTAGTGCCGATTGAAGCTTATAATTCATTTTTTGAAGAGTATCTATATCATCTAAAATATTACTACCATCTACATCATTGATAAACCCCAGTTTTTGGGCAATTACTATTTGCGTTTGAAGTTCGTAACAAGAGCCATTCGCAATTCCTAAGAATTGCTTAAACTCTCCCTTTGTATTTCTGCCTGCTCCTTCCGATATATTTGAAGGAATTGAAATTGCGCACCGTCGAATTTGAGATATTAAACCAAATCGTTCATCAGCAGGAAATTTACCAGAAACACCATAAATTCGTATAGCTAAATCAATTGCTCTACTCCATATTTTTAAGTCTTTAATATTATGCATTTGTTAAGAATTTGACTGTATGATTTCTCTCAATACGCAATACTCATTCCCCAAATCGTCTAAAACATCTCAAAAATCCCTGCTGCACCTTGTCCTGTACCTACGCACATAGTAACCATTCCATACTTTTTATTTTGTCTCTTTAATTCATTTAGCATTTGCACCGAAAGCTTGGCTCCGGTACAACCCAGCGGGTGACCTAAAGCAATCGCTCCACCATTTACATTAATTACATCAGGGTTTAAATCCAAAGTTCTGATAATGGCTAAAGATTGTGAAGCAAAAGCTTCGTTCAATTCTATTAAATCAATATCATCTTGCTTTAAACCTGCTTGTTTTAATGCTTTCGGAATCGCCTCAATCGGACCAATACCCATAATTCTTGGTGGCACACCAGCAACACCATAACTCACTAATCTTGCAATAGGTTCGGCATCTAGTTCTTTCATTTTCTTTTCAGAAACTACCAAAACGAATGCTGCTCCGTCAGATGTTTGCGATGAATTACCAGCCGTAACACTTCCAACCGCATCAAAAACAGGTTTTAACTTCGCCAGTTTCTCTAAAGTTGTATCTGCCCGCGGGCCTTCATCTGTATCTACCACGTAAGAACGTGTTTTCTTTTTCAGGTTCTCATCTAAATAATTTTCGTTAATGGTAATTGGCAAAACGCCATCTTTCAAATGGCCATTTTTTATGGCATGAATAGCCTTTTCGTGAGATTTCAACGAGAAAGCATCCTGGTCTTCTCTACTTACATTATATTCTTTGGCAACCGCTTCGGCAGTTAAACCCATGCCCCAATACCAATCCGGATTGTTTTTTGCAACTTCTGCGTTTGGAACCAATTTCCAACCACCAAAAGGCATTCCACTCATAACCTCAACCCCACCCGCAATAATACAATCGGCCATACCAGCTTTAATTTTAGCAACCGCAGTTGCTATGGTATCTAAACCAGATGCACAATAACGGTTTACCGTAACGCCCGGAACTTTATCCGTATCCAGTCCCATCAGCGAAATCATTCGGGCAATGTTTAAACCCTGCTCTGCCTCCGGAGTTGCATTACCTACAATTACATCGTCAATCTGTTCTTTATCTAAATTCGGAACCGATGCCACCAAAGCTCTTATCACTTCTGCAGCCAAATCATCAGCTCTTGTAAAACGAAATACGCCACGTGGCGCTTTGCCCACTGCTGTACGATATCCGGCTATAATGTATGCTTCCATTTTTATTAGTATTAAATAGCGAGTATCAAGTATCAAGACAGGGCTCAAATTTGAAATCGCCAGTATTCTATTTTTATTTATTAATCATTAGAAAAGCAAAACCTGCATTTCATTGGTTAGGATAGTCCCGCCTGCCTACCGCAAGCAGGCTAAGCATTTCAATCTTTTGTAAACTTCTGTCATTCTGCCCATTTTCGTCATTGCCTGCCTGCAGTAGGTAGGCGAAGAGGAACTACGTAGCAATCTTTTTTGCTATAACTACCAAAAAGTATTTCCACTTCTATCGGGTTTAGAGAATTTAGGTTTGGTTTAAACAAAAATCCTACCCTGCTTCTTCCAAAGGAGGATACCCCTCAGCATTTTTAACTCTTTAAAAAGCCCATCCCTAAAGATTGCTTCGTGCCTCGCAATGACGAGACGACTAGACAAACTCCAATCTTGATACTTGATACTCATATCTCGATACTCAATCTAATTCCTTAATGGTTTTCCTTTTGTAATGATGCTTTGAATTCGCTCCAAACTCTTCCTTTCCCCTGCTAGAGATAAAAATGCTTCTCTTTCTAAATCCAGCAAATATTGTTCGCTCACTTCTGTCGGGGCTGATAAATCGCCGCCACACATAACGTAGCCTAATTTTTCAGAGATTTTTTTATCATGCTCGGAAATAAAATGCCCAGCATACATGCTATTTGCACCGGCGTATACAATTCCTAAACCTTGTTTACCCAAAACTTTTATATCAGTTCGTTGAACAGGTTTTGTATAACCAGCATCGGCTAATTCAATCGCTTTAGCTTTTGCATCAGCTAATAAACGGTTGCGGTTCATCGAGATAGAAAATTTATCTTTTTGCAGATAACCTAACTCATAAGCTTCGTAACCAGATGTTGAAACTTTAGCCATTCCAATGGTTAAGAAACGTTCCTTCAAAGCATTTTGAACAATCTGGTCGTCTTTAAATTCATCAGATGCACGTAAAGCAAATTCTTTTGTTCCGCCGCCGCCAGGAATTACACCTACGCCAAATTCTACCAAACCCATATATGTTTCTGCCGATAACTGAACATGGTCTGCATGTAAACTGAACTCACAGCCACCACCTAATGTTAAATTATGAGGCGCTACAACAACCGGAATTGAGGAGTAACGAATGCGCATAGATGTATTTTGAAACATTCTGATGGCCATATTCAACTCATCCCATTCCTGCTCTACCGCCATCATAAAAATCATCCCGACATTTGCCCCGGCAGAAAAATTTGCGCCATCGTTACCTATCACCAAACCGCGATAATCTTTCTCTGCCATATCAATGGCTTTATTAATTCCGGAGATTACATCGCCACCGATGGTATTCATTTTAGTATGAAATTCTACATTCAGAATGCCATCGCCTAAATCAATAATCGATACGCCAGAGTTTTTCCAAAGCGTTTTATTTTCTCGGATGTTATCTAAAATGATAAATTCATCAGTTCCTGGTAAGGCTTTATAAGATTTTGATGGAATATCGTAATACTTCTTAACGCCTGCCTCCACTTTGTAGAATGAAGTATGCCCGGCATCAAGCATTTCGTGAACCCAAGCCGCAGCTTTATTTCCATATTGCTCCATTCCTTCGAGCGCTTCTTTAACGCCAACCGCATCCCAAAGTTCAAACGGACCTAATTCCCAACCAAAACCAGCTCGCATGGCATCATCAATGCGATACAATTCATCAGAAATTTCAGGAATTCTATCCGAAACGTATTCAAATAAACCGAAAGAAGAATGGCGGAATAATTCGCCGGCTTTATCTTTTCCCTTAGCAAAAATCTTCATGCGTTCGCGAAGATTTTCTACAGGCTTGGTCATCTCTAGCGTAGCCGATTTTACCTTTTGCTGAGGTTTATATTCAAGCGTTTTTAAATCAAGGGCTAAAATTTCGGTTTTGCCATCAGCCGTTTTGGTTTTTTTATAGAAACCTTGCTTGGTTTTATCGCCCAACCACTTATTTTCTTCCATTTTTTGCACGTAGGCTGGAAGTTTGAATAAATCATGTGCTTTATCGTCAGGGCAATTATCATAAAGTCCTTTCGCAACCTTAATCATAGTATCTAAACCCACCACATCCGAAGTACGGAAGGTAGCCGATTTTGGTCTGCCTAAAGCCGGACCCGTAAATTTATCAACCTCTTCAACGGTCAAATCCAGTTTCTCTACTAAATGTAGCAAAGCCATTATAGAATAAACCCCAACACGGTTGGCAATAAATGCAGGTGTATCTTTACATAAAACAGTAGTTTTACCTAAAAACTTGTCGCCGTAATGCATTAAGAAATCAACAATTTCTGGCTTGGTATGAGGCGTTGGAATAATCTCCAATAATTTTAAGTAACGGGGCGGATTAAAAAAATGTGTTCCACAGAAATGCGCTTTAAAATCATCGCTTCTACCTTCAGCCATCAAGTGAATCGGAATACCAGAAGTATTAGATGTGATTAAAGTACCTGGTTTGCGGAATTGCTCAACTTGCTCGAAAACCTTTTTCTTAATGTCAAGGTTTTCAACCACCACTTCGATAACCCAATCAAAGCCTGCAATTTTAGACATGTCATCATCAAAATTTCCGGTTTTAATTTTGTTCAAAACCTTTTTAGAATAAACCGGAGATGGATTTGTTTTTACAGCGGTTTGCAAAGCAGTATTTACAATCCGATTTTTTACTGCTGGTTTATCGAGCGTTAAGCCTTTTGCTTCCTCTTCTGGTAATAAATCTTTTGGGGCAATATCTAAAAGCAAAACCTCTACGCCAATGTTAGCAAAGTGGCAAGCAATGCGTGAGCCCATAATACCCGAACCTAAAACAGCAACTTTATTTATGCTTCTTTTCATCAGAAAATATATTTAATCAACAGTATATGCTACCGTAATATCATTAAGTTTTATTAATAGATTGATGAACGTTTCCTTTTCCTTTTTAGTAAAGTGCTCATCTAAATATTCGTTAAATTTCCGTACAACGCCTTTGGCCAGTTGTTTCTTTTCTTTTCCAAAATCAGTTAAAAAAACCTTTACCGAACGCTTATCTCCTACTGAAGTTTCGCGGTAAATAAGCTTAGCTTCTTCCATGTTATTCAGCATTCGAGAAAGGCTTGTTGCTTTAACCCCAAGCAAGCCGGCAAGGTTTGAAACAGCAGTACCTTCATCATCATTAATGTTTATAAGCATGTAGCCAATTGCCTGGGTAATCCCAAAGCTTGATGCCATTTGGTTATACTTATTAAACATGTTTTGCCATGCAAACTTAACATGGTAATCTATAGTTTGCTGTTGTTTCATTTATTCAATTTATTATGCTTGCATAACAAAGCTAATGAATGTATTTTGTTAATGCAATAGGAAAATTGAAAATATTTGTCAAAAGATTCTTATAATTGATTCTACACAAATGAAAAAATACCCTATGCTACACTTAAGAAAAATTCAGCTGTTTTTTTTATTCACTTTATGCTACGGAATTAGCTCTGCGCAAGTATCCTACTTTGGAAAAGAATCAATCCCACCAGAAAAATTTGAGGCATTTAAAAAAACTACAACGCTTTTTACACTTCAATACAAAGACTACACGGAACTAGAAAAATTTGATGCTGCTATAAAAAAAAGCTGGACGATTACCCCATACAAAATCATAAAACCAGAAGATTTAGCTAAATATGATACGCTTGCAAATTATTCTTTTTTTTATTTTGATGCCTATAGCGAAGAATTTGAGAATACAAGTAAAGCTAATGTAGTTTATGTTTTGAAGCTGGCTACTCCTGGCAAAAAAGCAAAAGAGAAAGAAGAATCGGTATTAGCCACAGTTACCCTATTTGCAGATGTTTATACAAATTTGCAGGTAAACTCGATGGATGAGCAATCAGGTTCGAAGAAGGCAAAGAAATCAAAATTATTAGGTCAGCTTTTTAATCAATCTAACTTTTATAATTGGTCGTCAGGAATATTGGCAGGTTATTTAAAACAAATAAATGACGGATTAAATTCGCCCACAAATAGAGTACTTGAATTAGAGTTTTACAATAAGGTTAGATTACCGCAACTGGCAAATCAAACACTTTATGTTCCGGAATACATTAAACAAGCTTTTAGCACAATTAAAATTCCTGGCGCTGTGAGTAATTATGATGCAAATACAATACAAGAGCCATATACATATAAATTAAAGTTTGCCACATCTAAAGAATTAGATACTTTGATTTTAGATAAGAGCACACCAATCAAATATGTGATTTATACACAACGTGGTAGTGATAAAATAATTAGCATTTACGACAGTCGGGATAATCAAATCATCTATCAAAAATTCTCCCCTAATACCTTAAATTTTGAAATGAATGATTTAAGTAGTATTCAGAAACTGATAAAAACGATTAAATAAAAAATATAATTTTATGGCTGTACTATTGTTTCTTTTGAGCCAACATCTCTGGTTCTAAAGCCATGAGAGGTAAAAGGAAAATATAGCTGAACCTGAGTAGATTTAAACTGATTTTCTGCAAGTTTTTCTACAATAAAAACACGTTTATATTTAAAATTTTTCTGATTCCACTCGTCACTGATTAACCCCTTAATTTTTTCTAAATTTTGATAGGGTAAAACTCTTTTCTTCTTAAGAATGCTACTATCAGTAATACAAAAATTATTCTTATTTATACTAGCAAAAAGGTCATAAATAAGGTCTCTTTTTACATCACTGGAAATATATGAATAAGTGTAAATGTCATGCTTCGTTTCTGAGCGATCTATTTTCTTATCTAATCTTTTAGTTTCACCGATTTTTAAATATTTCTTATAAATCACTTTTGAAGAATCAACTTTAAAATAGAGATACAAATCTTTTTTTTCTCGTTTTTGAGCATTTAAGTTTAAATAAAGAAGACAGAATGCCAAAACTAATTTATAAATCATTGCAGTTACCTCTACTCTTAAAATTTCTCTTGTTTTGATTTAAGCATATCAGAGTATAGAACCGGAATATCTACTTCGAAATAATTAATACCTTTTAAAAACTGTTTTATCTCAGGTTGTATAACAACTTTAAATTTTCCAGCTTTTAACTCTTCTTCTATTTCTTTTAATTGACTTAGAGTTAGTAGCGAGGTATTTTTCATCAGAAATTCTATCTCAATAGGACTTCCATTTTCATTCATTTTAAAGCCAATAAATAAAAAATCATTAAAACCTTTCGGTAACTGTTCTAGTATACTAAGTGGGATATATTTAGCACATATTTGGGTCACTATCTTTTTATCAAATTTAATATAGCTGTTTATTTTTATATCTTGGGGTAAATTTGGAGCATAAAATCTTACTTTGGAAAATTTATTTGATGTATTTACGAGTTGAGTACGTTTATGATCTGGTTTTTTTATCAGATAAGTTTCTCCGGATATATTAATTTTTCCCTCATCCATTTTGGCAAGAGGCTTTTGCGTTTTGCAGGCGATAATTAAAAAGCTTAAGGATATAGTTAGAATTACATTTTTCATAATGAGAATTTATTTACAATTAGAAGTAGAAAATAAGTTCTCTTTTTCCATCACTGGAGATATATGAATAGGTAAATATATCGTGTTCTTTAGTCACATTCTTATAAATCCTCTTTGAAGAATCTGCCATAAAATATAAATACAGGTCTTCGCCCTTTCTTGCGAAAAGCCTACTTTGATTATAAACGTAAATATAAAACACGAAACAAACGATTTAAAAATCATTAATTTATTACCTTTCAATGAATTACGTAAGCATGATTAAACTTAAAATGTCAAATAAAATTTCCTAATTAATACCTACCTTATTCCTAATTCATCCCTAATTAATGCTTTATAAGACAAATTCGAGATGATAATTCCCCATTTATTTTTATTATTACCAAAATCACGTTTAGTCATTAAGACCTGAAAACGTTCCTTACTCCAGAACAAAATGTTATGGTCATCTAAAGAATTAATTTTAGATTCAATTCCTTCAGGATTTCCTAATTCCGAAACAATTTTGTTAAGCAAAAATACATCCAATTTGACCATTAAATAAATAGCAAATTCACTAGCATTACCGTTAGTATATCCATACAAATGTTCTACTGCATAACCAAACAAAGAATAATTTTCAATAGTTGAAGTTGCCCGACGGTTTATCTTATATATAGAGAATTCATTATTTAGCTCGAATCTTTCTTCCCAATTAAATTCGTAATAATTAAATTGTTTATGAATAAGTTGAAGCAAAGTTTCTTTTTGAAAAATTAATTTATCTAACTTAAAATTATATTTTGATTCGATTTGGCTATATGACATAGTTACGGGTAATAGTAGCAAAAAAGTTAGAAAACTTTTTTTAAAATTAAATTTAACAATCATTCGGATTTGTCCAATCACTTCTTTCTTCATTTCGGAATACTATATTAGGGCTTCCAGTTCCGTTCGTTCCCGCAGTCCCCATGTGGGTCATCGTATAGAGATTAAGCTGTATTTTAAAATACTGAATTACTGCGGCATCATTTGGTAAATATGGAGCGTTTCTAAATTCCGTATACGTCATATTTCTAGCAAATTCAACGGCTTGTGCAGATCTATTTGCGGCTCCACCAGCTGACAACTCAACAATATCTCCATTACTCTTTGTGTAATATGTCGGCAAGCCAAAGACAATATGATTAACATCAATATGCCTAATTAACCTGTTACTACCCCCAACCCAAACCCACTCAAGCTTGATTTTATTTAGACCTGCCTCTTGCCAATTTGCGCCTGAAGTTTTAATAAAAACGAATGACTCGCAGTCTGTATCCAAAGATTCATCTTTACCTGTTCCAGTATCACCGGGAGGTTGTTCTTCTTGGTCAACCCCATTCGGACCATTCGTTCCACATCCTGTACTAAATAGATAAGACCAATGCTGATCTACTTCAACATCGTTCTCATAATACGTATCAACCCAATAATAGTGGACACAATTGGATTCCATTATTATATTATCCTTTAATTTATTCAAACTTTGCAGCTTATTAACTTTAAGGTTTGGTTGTTTATTAGACAGTTTATTTTCGTCGCTCGAATTTTGAAATCGAAGAATTGATTTATCCTTAATCTTTTTACCTAATGACGTAAGTTTATACAACTTTAATGGCGTTAAGCTTGTTGTATCAGATAAATTTTCCTTAAATAGATTTAATATTTGATATCTTCTAAGGTCATTTTCAACTTTGATTACCAAATATAATTGACCCTTTTTATTAGTTAAATCAAAAAGATTAGTCTTTATTGGTACAGTAAGTATAAGAGATTGTTCATTCAAATACTGCGTTTTTACATTATCCCATTCGGGTTGCTGCTCAATCTTAATTGAGCTTCCAGTATTTGAATTAAGGTTGCTATTTTTATTCTTAATTTGTTCTAAGTACCAAGATTTTGCATCTGAAATTTTATCAGAAATTGATAAGTTTGATGAATTATCCTTTTTACACGAATTAAAAACAAGGGTAAAAACGTGAACCCTATTATAAGCAATAAATTTATTTTTCTCATCCTGAGCGATTTTAGATTAAAGATTAGTGGGATGAGATTATCTAAAATAATAATTATTTATTATATAACAAAATATCTTTTAAATAAAAAATGCCCCTTGATGAAAATCAAGGGGCATTTTTTATAATTTATTAATTTCTAGTATAAAGTAAATTCTACACGACGATTTTTCTGACGACCAGCTGCAGTTTTGTTAGTTGCAATTGGTTGACCCATTCCGTAACCTGTAGCTTCGATACGAGAGGCATTAGCACCTTGAGAAACTAAGTAAGCTTTAACAGATTCTGCTCTTTCTTTAGATAAACGTAAGTTTAATTCTTTAGAACCTGTGTTATCAGTATGACCAGCTAATTTTAAGCTAAAGTTTTTCTGTACCAATAAAGCAGCAACTCTGTTTAATGATGCAAAAGATTTAGAACGAATTGTAGCTTTACCTAAATCAAATTCTAAGTTTTTAATCGCTTCGTTAACAACTTTACGATCTTCTTCAGTAACTACAACTTTCTCAACAACTTTTTCAGGAGTTTTCAAAGGACAACCTGAACCATCAACAACTGTACCTGAAGGTGTTCCTGGGCATTTGTCTAATTTATCAGCCACACCATCACCATCTGTATCTTTTAATAAATCAGCCATTTCAGAACGTAATCTAGCATTCTCAGCTTTTTGAGCATCTAAATCACCTTTTAATGCATTAGCCGTATTTTTTGCAGCAAGTGCTTCATCATAAGTAGCAGCAACCGGATTATGGAAAGCTAATTGTTTTCCTTTACCTAATGCAAACTCTAAACCAGCGTAAGCATAGTTGTATTTATCGTTAGTTCCGTTTTTGTATAAACCATCTAAATTATCACCATCAACATAGTTGATAGTCCAACCTAAATCGATATTAACACCATCAGAAACTTTGAATTTTGCACCAACACCTACCGGGATAATTAATTCATTGATTGTTTTTCCACCTGCATAAGACGATGAACCACCTGCAGTAGTGATAGTTGGTTTGTAACCAGCTAAACCAGCACCAGCTGAAGCGTAAAGTTGAACAGCGTTTTCTTTTCTGAACATATCAATATTGAACATATTGATAACTGCACTTAAGCTAGCTGAGTAATTTAATTTTGTATCGAAAGCAGATACAGTGCTTGTATTAGTGAAACCACTGTCATAAGCTTCAGTGTTATCACCTTTTAATTTACCCATTACTCCGTCTAAACGCAAAGAGAAATAGTTAGTTAATTGTTTCTTCACGTATACTCCGTAGCCGAAACTTGTTTTGTTATTGCTAAAATCGTTTCTTCCACCTAATGGAGATAAAGGCGTTAAACCACCGGCATTTACACCAATTGACCAAGTTCTGAAAGGGGTTGCTGATGAGGTAGCAGGCTCTTGAGCCATTGCAGTAGACCCAACTAATAATCCGGCTAGCACAACCGGTAGGGATTTGAATAAATTTGATTTCATCTTGTTTTAAGTTTTAACGTTAATAAGCGTTGCCCACCTATTACAATCGTCATACCAAAAATGTTTAAGAATGATAAATAATTTTCAACTATTTAAAATTAATAACCTATAGCTTTATCGTCACCACGCGGATCGGCTCCGCCTTGGTAATAACCCCATTTGGTTCTAAGGATTGCATCAACACGCCCAATTGGCCCTCTAGACAATATTTTGTACCCCTTTGATTTTAATTTCTCGGTAGATAAACTATCTAAAGCACCTGTTTCTACATACACTTCATCTGGCAGCCATTGATGGTGAAATTTTTTAGCAGAAACAGCAGATTGCATCGACATATCAAAATCAATAACATTAATGATTGTCTGAAATACAGACGTTATAATGGTAGAGCCTCCGGGTGTACCAACAACCATAAATAATTTTCCATCTTTTTCAACAATACTTGGTGTCATAGAGCTAAGCATTCTTTTGTTAGGAGCAATGGCATTGGCTTCTCCGCCAACCAAACCATACATATTTGGTGCCCCTGGCTTTACAGAAAAATCGTCCATTTCATTATTCAAAAGAAAACCTGCACCTTTTACAGCAACCAGCGACCCATAAGAACCGTTTAACGTAGTGGTTATAGACACTGCATTTCCTTCTTTATCAACTATAGAAAAATGAGTGGTTTCTTCATGTTCTTTTGCATTTACATCACCTGCTTTAACTTCAGCGCTCGGCGTTGCTTTAGCCCAGTTAAAGCTTGCCATTCTATTTGTATTGTATTTAAGACTGGTTAATTTTGATTCAGGCACTTTATAAAAATCAGGGTCGCCGAGGTGTGTAGCCCTGTCTGCATAAACTCTTCTTTCTGCCTCAACAATCAATTGAACTGTAGAATCTGCATTATGACCCCATTTTTTTAGTGGATAAGGTTCTACAGATTGTAATAATTGAATAAGTGCAATACCGCCGCTAGATGTTGGCGGCATGGTAATAATTTTATATCCTCTATAATTCCCCGTTATAGGCTTACGCCATGCAGAATGGTAATTTTTCAAATCTTCTTTAGAGATTAAACCCTTCCCTTTCTGCATTTCTGCCACAATAAAATCAGCAACACTTCCCTCATAGAACCCTGCTCTACCTTTTTCCTGAACCAATTTTAAGGTGTTTGCCAATTCTTGTTGAACTAATAGATCATTTTCCTTCCAGGTGCCTTCTAAACTTACAAATGCGGTTCCATCCGGATTAAATTTCATAAAATTTCTGTGTAGACCATTTAGTTCACCAGCCTGGCGTTTGGTAATTTGAAAGCCGTTTTGAGCCAAATCAATAGAAGGTTGTACAACCTGTGCCCAGGTTAATTTACCGTATTTTTTATGTGCTTCAACCATGCCATCAACTGAGCCTGGTACACCTGCTGCAAGATGACCGTACAAACTTTTAGCTACAATCGGGTTTCCGGCAGAATCTAAATACATATCTCTACTTGCCGCAGAAGGTCCTTTTTCTCTAAAATCAAGGGTGTTTATTTCTCCTTTTGATGAACGATAAACCATAAAGCCACCGCCCCCAATATTCCCCGCATTGGGGTAAACAACTGCCAATGCAAATTGAACTGCTACCGCAGCATCAACAGCATTACCACCCTTTTTTAAAATATCTACACCAACTTTTGATGCTTCGGGATGCGCAGACACCACCATCCCGTTTTTGTATTCATCACTATTTTTTTTACCTAATTGTCCGCTAACACAACCAGAAAGTGTTAAGGCAATTAAAAAACATCCTGTTAGGATAAAATTAAGTTGAAGCTTTATAGTCTTCTGCATCTTTGTAAATTTTTTCAATTATAGTATTATTTTTTTCGGTTATTACCTTTCTTTTCAAGCTTAATTTTGGTGTAAGTTCCCCACCATCAATACTCCATTCTTTTGGGAGTAATGCAATTCGTTTAATTTGCTCCCATTTACCAAAACCCACATTAGCAGCTTCAATTACTTCATTATATCTAGCTAAAATCTGTTCGTTTTTAATTATTTCTTCGTTAGATGTGAACGAAATCCCTTTACGAGCCGCCCAGTTTTTTAACGTTTCAAAGTTCGGCACAACCAATGCCGACGGAAATTTTCGATTTTCGCCTAAAACCATTATCTGCTCAATAAAAATAGATTCTTTATACTTGTTCTCTAGCATTTGTGGCGCAATATATTTGCCACCGGCCGTTTTAAACATCTCTTTTTTCCTATCGGTGATTCTTAAAAACCGACCATCAACCAATTCGCCGATATCGCCGGTGTGAAACCATCCATCTTTATCAATCGCCTCGTCGGTTAAATCAGGACGGTTATAATAACCTTTCATCACCTGATGTCCGCGGGTTAAAACTTCCCCATCTGGTGCAATTTTAACTTCTACACCACTAATCACTTCTCCAACAGAACCAAACATTGTACCGCCGAAATGATTAACCGTAATTACAGGCGAAGTTTCTGTTAAGCCATAACCCTCAAATACCGGCATACCAGCGGCCCAAAAAATTCTGGCTAAACGAGGATTTAACGCTGCACCACCCGAAACAATAACCACAATTTGGCCACCTAATGCTTCCTGCCATTTTTTAAAAACAAGTTTACGAGCGATGGAAAGTTTAAAATTATACCAGGCTCCGGCATCAATTGTATACTTTTCGGCAAGCGCCACCGACCAAAAGAAAATTCCCTTTTTTACTCCGCTTAGCGATTTACCTTTTTCCATAATTTTATCGTAAACCTTTTCTAACAAACGCGGTACGGTAGAAAATGCATTAGGTTTTACATGCTGAATATCGGCAACAATGGTTTCCATACTTTCGGCATAATAAACTGAAGTGCGGTTAAACAGATATAAATAAATTATCATCCGTTCGAAAATGTGTGAAAGTGGCAAAAAGCTTAAACCTTTATTAACGCCTTGCGGCATTACCACCGCAGAATGCACAAAATTACAAACCAGATTACTATGCGTAAGCATTACGCCTTTCGGTGTACCGGTTGTTCCAGAAGTATATATTAAGGTAAGAATATCTTCGGGTGTAATTTGGTTACGATGCTCATCAAGATTAATTTCGGGACTGTTTTGCCCATCGTTAATAAGCACTTTCCAATTATCAGCTCCGCTAACTTCATTAAAAGTATAAATCTTAATTTGAGGATTTACAGCCTCTATATTTGGTTTTACTTTCTTATATAAATCTTCATCCGCAACAAAAATTATTGAGATTTCAGCATCCTTTAATATGAATTGAATATCGTGATCAGCTAATGTTGGATATAAAGGAATTTGATAAGCACCAATTTGATTTGCAGCAAAATCTGCAATGTTCCATTCTGGTCTGTTATGAGACATTACAGCAACTCTACCACCTTTTTTAATGCCAACTTTTATTAAACCTCGGCTCAAACTATCAACGGTGGCACAAAATTCTTCTGTACTGTAATTTATCCACTTGCCATTTACTTTTCCGTTAATAAATTCTGACTTAGGCTGTTCAAGACTAAATTTTAGGAGGTCGAATACACGTTTAATATCTGCAGCCATAAGATTTTATTATTTGGTTAAGTTAAAAATATCACCTCAAAAAGCCAATGAATATCAAGAGGTTGAATTCTGGAGATCATCTAATTTTTATGGAAACTATTTTGAGGTACAATTTATTGGAATAAACTTAGCAAATACATTATTACTATGCAAGCATTGTTTTTATGAAAGACAATTTTTACCTAAAAAATATAAACGGCACTAAAGTTGTTAGGCAGATATTACTTTAAAAAAACATTAAATATCACATTATGAAAAAATTATTTACTATTTTATGTTGCACAGCTCTATTTGCTCTGGCAACAACATCTGTAAAAGCACAAGACTACAAAAATGCTATTGGTGGTCGTTTTGGAAGCTACAACGGTGTTTCATTTAAAACTGCTTTAAGTTCAAACACTAAGTTAGAGCTAATTGGTAATTTCAGAAGTAACCGTAATTTTAGCTGGGCTCAATTAACCGGTCTTTACGAAGTTTATAATCCAATTGGTGGTGCGCCAGGTTTAAAATGGTACTATGGTGGTGGTGCAAGTGTAGGTTCTGTTAAAAATAAAGCATTTGATTCAAGCGATATTTACTTAGGTCTTAACGGTGTTTTAGGTTTAGATTATAAATTTAAGGGCGCTCCGATCAACTTATCACTAGATTGGATTCCAACTTTAAGAGTTACACCTGATACTGATTTCTATAGTGGAGATATTGGTTTAGGTGTTAGATTCACTTTCTAAGCTTAATTCAAAATAAAAAACGCTCTGGTAAATAATTATCAGAGCGTTTTTTTATGTCAAAAATTTTATCAATTTATATTCCCATCCACTTTTTCAATACCGCTTTTTGAGCCGGTGTTGCATTTTCATCAATGGTTGCTTTTAAACGCACACTCGGATTAGCCTTTAGTGTTAAAGTAATCTCTTTTTCAATTCCATCACGTTTAACTTTAAGCTTTAATGTATCGCCAATATTCTTTTTGGCAACAATAGGTAATGCTTCTAAAGATACAGCTGGTGTACGCAATTTAATATTTGATAAAGCATCACCAACGGTAACATCATCAAGTGAAATAATTACATCATTCACATTTAAACCAGCATCCCAAGCTGCAGAACCTCTTGTAGTGCTGGTAACTGCTAAACCATCATTGGTTAATTGTCCGGCTGCACCTGTAACCGGCTTATCAGGTGTGGCATTTTCAGTAGAAACATTAACGCCGGCATAGCCAAAGTATTTTACATATTCAGCATCAATAACCCCATTCACATATTTCTCCCAAAAATTTGTAAAACTAATACCAGCAACTTTTTCTACCATTGCTTTAAATTCAGCATCAGTATAACCGCGTTTTAATGTTTTACATTGCAGGTACATTGCTTTCATCACATCATCTAAACTTTTAGCGCCTTTTGTTGCATTGATGATTTCCAAATCCATTAAAATACCAATTACTTCACCTTTACTGTAATAAGAAATTGAATTATTTTTCGAATTTTCGTTAGGGCGATAACCAATTATCCATGCATCATAACTTGATGAAGCAGCAGATTGAACTTTAGCGCCCGGAGTATTTAAAACAGTAGCGGTTGCTGCTGCTAAACCATTTACAAATCCATTCGGATCTTCAAAACCTGCCCTTAACATGTATTTGTTTTCGTAGTAAGATGTAAAACCTTCAGCTACCCAAAGATTAGTTGTATAGTTTTCATTATCATAATCAAATGGGCCTAAAGCTACCGGACGTAAACGTTTTACATTCCACAAATGATGATATTCATGCGCAACTAAACTTAAAAAGCCTTTATAACCCGCAGCTGTGCTGTAAGCATTTCTGGTTGCTCCTAAAGTTGTAGAATTTAAATGTTCTAAACCTCCGCCACCGCGGTTAAAATTATGAACAATGAACAAATAATATTTATTTGGATTTTCACCATAAACTGCTGTAGCCTGCTCAACAATTTTGGCCATATCAACCTTTAACTTTTCTTTATCATAGTTACCTCCACCATACATTGCAACCTCATGGCGAACGCCCGAAGCCATAAATTCGAATGTATCCTGATTACCAACTTCAATCGGACTATCATATAACCAATCGAAATCTGGTGCCGAGTAAGTAAATTGTGCTCCAGCAACAGGAGTTAGGCCTGTAGATACTTTGCTCCAGGTATTAAACGGGATAATTTTCACCGTGCTCGGAGATTTAATCATCCCAGCCGGATGCATAAAAATTCCTGTTGGCGATAAAAACGCATGCGATTCATCGATAAATGGTGTACGAACAGAAATTTCAAAAGCATAAACACGATAGTTTATTTTAATGTTGTTCGCCTTAGCAGAGAATATCCTCCAAATATTTTTTCTTACTTTTTCTACTTTTAAGGCTTTTCCAGAAGCTGAAGCTGTAAATCCTTCAACACTTTTCTCAAACTCGCGAACCAGGTAAGAACCTGGCGTCCAAACCGGCATTTTAACATCAACATAATCTTTTGCTAAGCCCGAAATATTCATTTGAACTTCGGCATAATGAGCTTGCGGCTCTTTAAAGGAAACCTCAAAACCTATTTTTACTTGCGCCTTCGCTCCCATAACCGCTAATAGTATTAAAACTAAATTTAAAATTGACTTTTTGATAAACATATAGATTTGTTTTGTCGCAAATTTATATTTTATGTGGATGGATTAAAATTAAATTACAAATTGTGTCGTAAAATAATTGTGGTTAAATCTCAAAGTATCAATTTACTGCTCAAAATCTGCTTATGTAAAATAATTGTGCATATTTAAACCTGCTTGTTAAATGTTTGTCGTTAACATAGGGCAAAACTTAAAAGTAGTATTGCAACAATAGATGAAATATTATGATTGTTGGATTATTAGAAAATAAATATGCTGTAACATCCTTAATACAACATTTTTAGCAAGAACTAAATAGATATTTTTACGCTCTGCTTTCTAAATTAAAACAGTTAACTAATGTTTAGAAGGCTCAACACAAAAGAAAAATGAAGAAAAGGTATATTTTTTACGCCGTTTTAGCGCTGGGTTTAGCTTACCTGGTTTACTACCGAATTAATGCAAACAAAAAATTAGAAGGAAAAGGTGGCGCTGCCTCTGGTGCAGCTAAAGGAGGAAAAGATGGTAATTCGGCACCTCCAATGGCTGTGGAAGGCATTGTGGTAAAACCTACAACATTTGATAGCGATTTAGAGGTAACAGGAACCATTGAGGCAAATGAATCAGTTGTGTTAAAAAGTGAGGTTTCTGGCTTAGTTACCGGGATTTACTTTACCGAAGGTGCAAACGTTTCTAAAGGTGCAGTTTTAGTTAAAATTAACGATAGAGATATTCAGGCGCAATTACAGGAAGCTTTAACCAAACAAAAACTTTCTGCTACAAATGAAAACAGGGCAAAACAGCTTTTAGAAAAAGGAGCGATTAGTCAGGAAGAGTACGATACCTCTCTTGCAGATTTAAAATCTTTACAGGCGCAGGCACAACTTATACGTGCACAACAGGCAAAAACAATAATCAGAGCGCCATTTAGCGGACGTGTTGGTTTAAGGAATATTTCATCCGGTACTTACCTAACACCATCAACTGTTATTGCGAACCTAGTTAGTACAAACCCGGTAAAAGTTACTTTTTCGGTACCTGAAAAATATGCAAGACAAATTAAAATGGGTGGAAATATTTCTTTTACTACAGATGGTTCGCCAACGTTAAATATTGGAAAGATTTACGCCATTGAACCGGGAATAAATGCTGCAACGCGTACTTTACAAATCAGAGCCTTGGCTCAAAACAATGAAAATAAATTACTACCGGGTTCTTTTGCAAAGATAAAATTGGCACTCAGCACTTTACAAGATGCTATTTTAGTACCTAATGAGGCTATTATTCCGGTTTTAAAAGGAAAAATTGTTTACGTTCAAAAAAATGGAAAAGCCGAAGAAGTTGCTGTTGAAGCCGGAACACGTACGGATGAAAGCATTGTTATTACTTCAGGTTTAAAAGCAGGCGATACCGTTTTAACAACCGGCTCTATGTCTTTAAAGAAAGGTTCTGCGGTGAAAGTTCGTTTGGCAAAAGATTAAGTATGAGCATTTCAACCACGAGTATAAAACGCCCGGTTCTGGCAATAGTGATGAATCTATTGATTGTCCTGTTTGGAGTAATCGGCTATAACTTTTTAGGGGTTAGAGAATACCCGTCTATCGATCCAACGGTGGTATCGGTAAGAACTTCTTACCCAGGGGCAAACTCTGATATCATCGAATCGCAGATTACAGAGCCGTTAGAGAAATCTATAAACTCGATTGATGGTATTCGTAACATCTCATCATCAAGTAATCAGGGTACAAGTAACATTACAATAGAATTTAACCTTGATAAAAATATTGAGGAAGCTACTAATGATGTAAGAGATAAGGTTTCGCAGGCAGCAAGAAATTTACCAAGAGATATTGATGGCTTACCAATTGTAAGTAAAGCCGATGCCAACTCCGACCCGATTTTATCCATGACTATTCAGAGTGATAAAAGAAACACTTTGGAGTTGAGTGATTTTGCAGAAAATGTAATTGCAGATCGTATTCAAACCATTCCTGGCGTTAGTAGCGTGCAAATTCAAGGTCAAAGGAAATATGCAATGCGTATTTGGATGGACCCAAATAAGCTTAGTGCTTATGGTTTAACAGCACAAGATATTGTTACAGCGCTTGATAATGAAAACGTAGAATTACCCTCGGGAAAAATTACCGGCGCAACTACCGAGCTTACCGTAAAAACATTAGGTAAATTGGTGAATGAAGAACAGTTTAACAATTTAATCCTAAAATCAGACAGCAATCAGGTTGTTAAGCTAAAAGATGTTGGAAGTGTTGTTTTAGGTCCTGAAAACGAAGAAACCATTTTACGTGAATCAGGCAAACCAATGGTTGCTGTTGCCATTATCCCACAACCTGGTGCCAATTATCTTGATATCAGCAAAGAATTTTATAAACGTTTTGATAAGCTAAAAGCAGACATTCCGAAAGATATTAAGCTGAAAGTTGCTTTAGATACTACGCTTTTCATTAAGCGTTCGGTAACTGAAGTTGCTGAAACCATTGGTTTATCACTGGTTCTTGTAATATTGATTATTTACTTGTTTTTTAGGGATTGGGGCATCGCATTCAGACCATTAATTGATATTCCGGTATCCCTTATTTTTACATTCTTCATCATGTACGCCTTCGGATTTTCGATAAACGTACTAAGTTTACTTGCCATTGTTTTAGCAACAGGTTTGGTTGTTGATGATGGTATCGTGGTAACAGAAAACATTTTTAAGAAAGTTGAGGAAGGCATGTCGCCTTTTGAAGCGGCTATTAAAGGTTCAAACGAGATATTTTTTGCGGTAATATCTATATCCATCACGCTTGCTGCGGTATTTCTTCCGGTAATTTTCTTACAAGGCTTTGTTGGAAGATTATTTAGGGAATTTGGTGTGGTTATCGGCGCTGCTGTTTTGGTTTCGGCTTTTGTATCCTTAACCCTTACGCCAATGTTAAATGCTTACCTGATGAAAAAAGGCGGGCATAAACCATCTAAATTTTACAATTGGACAGAGCCATATTTTGTAAAGTTAAATGATGCTTACGAATCGAACCTGAACAAATTTTTAGATAAACGATGGTTAGCTGCACCAATTATTTTGGTGTGTATGGGGATGATTTTCTTATTCTGGAAAATTTTACCAAAAGAAACAGCGCCTTATGATGATAGAAGTGCCATAAATGTTAACGTATCAACTCCAGAAGGTTCTTCTTTTACATACACTGATAAATTTATAATGAAAATTAATCAGATGATAATTGATTCTGTTCCGGAGAAAAACGTAAACATTACCATAACTTCTCCGGGATTTGGTGGCGCAGGTTCAACAAACTCTGGTTTTGTTAGAATGGGTTTAGTAGATCCGGGAGAGCGAACGCGTACGCAGAAAGAAATTGCAGATATGCTAACCAAAATCACTAAAAAATATAGTGAAGGTAAAACGATTGTAAATCAGCAGCCAACCATTTCTGTTGGTCGTAGAGGCGGGTTACCTGTGAGTTACATTATCCAAGCGCAAAATTTCGAAAAGCTTAGAGAGAAAGTGCCATTGTTTATGGATGAAGTGGCAAAGAATCCTACTTTCACTGTATCTGATGTTAACTTGAAATTTAATAAACCAGAAATTAACCTTACCATAGATAGAGATAAAGCCAAAAATCTTGGTGTTTCTATTTCTGCAATTGCGCAAACTTTAAACCTTGGCTTAAGCGGACAACGATTTTCGTACTTTTTTATGAACGGGAAGCAATACCAGGTTATTGGCCAGTTTGATAGAGCCGACCGTGCAGACCCTTTAGATTTAAGCTCAGTTTACGTTAGAAACGATAAAGGCGAACTCATACAGCTAGATAATTTAGTTACTGCGAAAGAAGAAAGCAGTCCGCCGCAATTATACAGAAACAACCGTTTTATTTCGGCTACAGTTTCAGCTGGTTTAGCGCCAGGAAAAAGCATTGGCGAGGGAATTGACGCAATGGATGATATTGCAGCCAAAGTGTTAGATGAAACCTTTTCTACCGATTTAAGTGGTGAATCTAGAGATTTTAAGGAAAGTTCTTCCAATACCTTTTTTGCTTTTGGATTAGCGCTTCTTTTGGTTTATTTAATCCTTTCTGCTCAGTTTGAGAGCTTTAAAGATCCTGTAATTATTATTTTAACCGTTCCGATGGCTGTAGCAGGTGCATTTTTATCGCTATGGTTATGCGGTCAAAGCTGGAACATTTTTAGCCAGATTGGAACAATCATGCTAATTGGATTGGTAACCAAAAACGGGATTTTAATTGTAGAATTTGCAAATCAGCTAAAAGAAAAGGGAATCCCTATTCCTGAAGCCATCCGCGAAGCATCTGTTTCTCGTTTGCGCCCAATTTTAATGACGAGCTTAGCCATTGCTATTGGCGCATTACCAATTGCTATGGCCTTAGGTGCAGCAGCAAAAAGTAGAATGAGTATGGGAACCGTAATTGTTGGCGGAACCATGTTTTCATTGGTTTTAACCTTATTTGTAATCCCTGCCATATATTCTTACTGGGCTAAACCTTACAAACCAAATAAAGACTTAAAAGAAGCAGAACGTTACGAACATGAAGCTTTGGAGACAGCATCAAAATAAACAAAATGATTAAAAAAATAAATCTATTTGTGTTGTTACTGAGCATTTTTTTTACTGCTAAAGCGCAAGAAATGCTCACTTTGCAAGATGCAATAACTATTGCAATGCAAAATAATTACGATATAAAAATTAGCAAGAACAATATTAATATTGCAAAAAATAACGCCAACATAGGTAATGCTGGTATGTTGCCAAGCCTAACCGGAACTTATTCAAACGGAGGAAGCCGCCAAAATACCCGCCAAACGCCGGCAACAGGCCCCGATAGAGTAATTACCGGAGCCAGAAGTACAAATAACGACTTAGGTGCAGATTTAAACTGGACAGTTTTTGATGGATTTACCATGTTTGCAAATTATGACAGGTTAAAAGAACTTGAAAAACAAGGCGAGTTAAATTCTCGCTTAACCATTTTAACAACCATTGCTGATGTAATAACTGCATACTATGATGTTGTAAGACAACAAAAATTAGTGGTCGCTGCAGATAGTGCAATTGATGTTTCCGTTTTTAGAGAGCAGATTGCAAAAACAAAATTACAATTAGGCAGAGGTTCTAAATTGGATGTACTTACTGCACAGGTTGATTATAATGCAGATACATCAAATTATTTACAACAACTCAATGCTTTGCAAGTAGCAAAAGTTAGGCTAAACCAAATTATGGCGAGAAATGTTAATTTAACATTTACGGCCGCAAATGATGTAGCTATTGATAACACTTTAGTATATAGCAAACTTGCAGAGCTTGCAGAAAAGCAAAATCCTAATGTTCAAAATGCTTTTATAAATCAAAGAGTTGCATCGTTAAATCTTAAATCGATTAAGGGTGCAAGATATCCTGTAGTAAGTTTAAATTCTGGCTATAGCAGAACAAATAGCACAAGCCCAACAGGGTTTAACCAGAAATTTGCCGCCAATGGTTTTACTTATGGGGTAACTGCAAGTTTGAATATATTTAATGGCTTTTTGCAACGGCAACAAGAACGTAACGCCAAGATAGAGATTGATAATTCTACATTAAACCTAAACAAAACCAAACTCGATATTAGCTCTCAATTGCTAACGGCTTATCAGAATTACATAACTTATCTTGATTTAGTGAAGTTGGAGCAGAAAAATGTTGATATTGCAAAAGAAAATCTTGAAATTACATTAGCCAAATATAAATTAGGTAGCATCCCGCCATTAGAGTTAAGAGAAGCTCAAAGAAATTCTATTGATGCTCAAAATCGATATATAGAAATGGAATACCAAGCTAAAATTGCCGAAACCATTTTAAAAGAGATTACCGGAAATATAGATTTATCTAATTAATTTTTATATTTATTGCCATGATACTTGTTGCAGATAGCGGCTCATCAAAAACAGATTGGATGGGTTATTTTAATGGTAAAGTGATTAAATTTAATACTCAAGGTATTAATCCATACTTTTTAAATGAGCAGGAAATAACAACCATCATTTCAAAAAACGAAATAATTGCACCCTTAGTAGATGAAGTAACCGAAATATATTTTTTTGGTGCAGGTTGCTCCTCGCCCGATAAGCATGAGGTGGTATCTAACGGGTTATCAGCAATTTTTAAAAATGCTTTTATTTCAGTAGAACACGATTTGTTAGGCTCTGTTTACGCAACATGCGGCGATACTGAAGGGTTAAATTGCATATTAGGTACTGGTTCTAACATTTGCTATTTTGATGGAAAAAAAATCCATGACGGGCACCATGGTTTGGGTTATGTTTTAGGCGATGAAGGTTCGGGTACTTTCTTCGGCAAAAAAGTGCTCTTAAGTTTTCTATATAATAAGATGCCAGCAGATTTACGAGCAGCATTTAAGAAGGCATTTCCAGTAGAAAAGGAACAGATTATTACGAATATTTATCAGAAACCTTTCGCAAACATATACCTGGCCGGCTTTAGCCGATTTATGGCTGATAACCAGGAGCATGCCTTTATCCAGGAAATTTTAAGAAAAGGTTTTCAGGAGTTTGTTGATACAAATGTTAAAGATTATCCAAACTATAAATCCCTCCCCTGCCACTTTGTTGGTTCAATTGCCTACTACTATCAAAACACTTTAAAAAGTGTATTAGCTGAAAATGGAATAGAAACCGGCAAGATTTTGCAAAAACCAATTGAAGACCTTTTTAACTATATTTTAAATAAAGAAGGTATAGTAAAAGCGGTAAATTAATTGCTTTTTCACATTTATAAAATCTAAAAAGATTATAAACATAACAATAAACATATTGTTATAATTATAAAAGCGTTTAATGCATAAATAATATGAAGAGAATACTGGTAGTTGATGATGACGTAGAGGTTTTAGAAACCATTCAGTTGATATTAGAAATAGGTGGATTTAAAGTTTCGGCACTTCTTGATGGTGAAGAAGTTTTTAATAGAATAGAAAGCTTTAAGCCTGATTTGATTTTGCTTGACATATCATTAGGTCATATTGATGGCCGTGTATTGTGCGAGCAACTAAAATCAATTGACAGCACATCAAAAATTCCAATCTTACTTATCTCTGGATTATATGACCAGAAAGATTTTACAACTTTAAACTATGGTCAGGATGATTTCTTATCAAAACCTTTCCAAATGGATGTTCTTTTGAAAAAAATAAGTAAGATATTATCTTTAGAACAAGATGAAACATATTTAATGAATTAAGATAATTCTAAAAATTATTGAAGCCGGTTTATGCCGGCTTTTTTTTGCTGAAAAATTCAATTTGATGATGTGCTTTCAATTTAAACCCGATTGAAACGGCAGCCCCCGATTTTCTCGGGGCTAAAGTGTAAAGCGGGACTAACATTATTTGAAAAACAGGCTTTGCTTTCCAAATTTTTAAACTCCGGATTTTTATATCTTTCTGTCAATTTGTCAAATAAATTGGTTTGGAACATTGCTTGTTAGGTACCAAGAGATTAAATAATTTATTTACATATGAGCATTCAAGAAAAAGGGAATATATCGATACACACGGAAAATATTTTCCCAATAATTAAGAAGTTTTTATACTCAGATAACGAAATTTTCCTTCGTGAGTTGGTTTCTAACGCAGTTGATGCTGTTCAGAAAATAAAAAGATTAGGATCGTTAGGGCAGTTTAACGGCGAAGTTGGCCAACCATTGGTTCAGGTAGCAGTTGATAAAGAAGCAAAAACCATAACCATTAGCGATAATGGTTTGGGTATGACTGCCGAAGAAATTAAAAAATACATTAACCAGGTTGCATTTTCTGGTGCAAGCGAATTTGTAGAGAAATTTAAGGATGCTAAAGACGCAAACGAGATTATAGGTAAATTTGGATTAGGATTTTATTCTGCATTTATGGTAGCCGATTTAGTCGAAATACAGACTTTATCATACCAGGATGGCGCAGAACCTGCTCGTTGGGTTTGTGATGGTAGTACAGAATTTGAAATTACAGAAGGCACCAAAACTACTCGTGGAACAGATATTATTTTGCATGTTAACAAAGATTCTGAAGAGTTTTTAGAAGAATCTAAATTACAGGAAATATTAGATAAATACGCTAAATTTTTGCCTGTTCCGATTAAATTTGGTACCAAAACAGAATCAGAAGAAGATGGTGAAGATGAAGAAGGAAAGAAAAAATATAAGGATGTTGTAGTTGATAACATCATTAACACAACCAATCCGATTTGGACGAAAGCTCCTGCAGATTTGTCAGACGAGGATTATTTAAATTTTTACCGCGAATTATATCCTTTTAGTGAAGAGCCTTTATTTTGGATTCACTTAAATGTTGATTATCCATTTAATTTAACCGGTGTATTGTATTTCCCTAAGTTGAAAAACGACTTTGAAATGCAACGCAACAAAATTAAATTATACTCTCGCCAAGTATTTATTACTGATGAGGTTAAAGACATTGTTCCTGAATTTTTAATGCTTTTACATGGCGTAATTGATTCACCGGATATCCCTTTAAATGTTTCGCGTAGCTTCTTACAGGCAGATAGCAATGTTAAAAAAATAAATAATTACATCACTAAAAAGGTGGCTGATAAATTAGCAGAATTATTTGCTAAAGACCGTAAATCATTTGAAGATAAATGGAAAGACATTGGTCTTTTTGTTAAATACGGAATGATTAGTGAAGAAAAATTTTACGATAAAGCTAAAGATTTCGCCTTAGTTGGGAATACCAAAAACGAACTTTTTACGCTAAATGAATACAAGGATAAAGTATCTCCATTGCAAACAGACAAAAATGGAACAGTAGTTTATTTGTATTCAAATGATGCATCGAAACAAGATGCTTTTATACAATCGGCTAACAAAAAAGATTACGATGTTTTAGTTTTAGATTCTCCGATTGATAATCACTTCATTCAACAATTAGAGCAGAAATTAGAAAAGACATCAATAAAACGTGTTGATTCTAGCGTAGCTGATAAACTGATTGAAAAAGATGAAGTGAACGAGCATGTTTTAAGCGAAGAGCAGGTTAAAGAGGTGACATCAATTTTTGAAAAAGCAATTACAAAAGCCGGAATGCAGGTTGAAGTTGTTGCGCTAAATCCTGATGAATTACCTGTTACCATTACTATGGATGAATTTATGCGTAGAATGAAAGACATGGCGGCAATGGGCGGTGGAATGGGCTTTTATGGCCAAATACCGGATAGCTATAAAGTTGCTATCAATGGAAATCATAAATTGGTAAGTAAAATTTTAAAAGCCGAAGGTGAAGAGCAAAGTAACCTGGCAAAACAAGCAGTAGACTTGGCTTTATTGGCTCAAGGAATGCTAACTGGTGCAGAGTTAACTGCATTTGTGAGCAGAAGCGTAGAATTAATTTAATAGATAATCTTAAGATTATTTAATGCCAAAAAAGCCTCTAAAATTTTAGAGGCTTTTTTGCTAAACAGCAATATTATTTTCTTTATTTACGTTGAAGTAATCTTTATGTTCTTCTAAAAGCTTAGCTATTGTTGCAGCTTTCATGTCTTTAATGTTGAACTCAAACAAAGGTTCCTGATTTTTTTTGCTCTTAACCATTTTCTCGGTGTAAAAACGATAGTCTAAACCATTGGTTAGCAAACCATACTTAGCCTTAGTTTTACGGAAATATTTTGACAGGCGAGAATCGTTGATATCAAGATTATCGGCATGGTGCTTACATTCTACAAGGATAGTTGGTTCACCATCTTTCATAATAGTGTAATCTACCTTTTTGCTTTTTTTCACTCCGAAATCTGCAACTGCTTCAGATTGTACTTCAGATGGATTAAATACATCATAACCTAAGATTTGGATGAAAGGCATAACCAATGCGTTTCTTGTCAAATCTTCTGATTGAACTTGCGGAAGCATTTTCTTAATTCTAACTGCAAATTCTCCAATTTCGTCTTTAAGTTCCATAATCAAATTTTTAATTATATGTTCTTCTTTATTTTTGCAAATTTCCCTGTTTTGTATCGCCTTAAAAACATAAATTTCTAAAGGCCATACATAATTAGGGATGGGTAAATGTTGTTAACTGCTAGAAAATGAATCTTCTAACAATTATTCGTTTTTGGCAAACATCACTAATATTGATAAAACAACTAAAAGCTCTTATTTTTTTACACGAACTACCCAAAATTTTACATCAAAGCCAAAATTGATAAGCGTTTAGGCCAGAAAAAGATTTTGAGACGAGCTATATGAAGGAATTCTTTTTTTATTTAACTTGCGTTAAAATCATTCCAAACACACTTTGTAAAACATCATGAATTTAAAATGCGTTGTTATTGACGATGAGCAGCATGCTATCGAGGTTCTAACTGACCACATAGCCGAAATGCCTGGCTTAACGGTTTTTAAAACTTTTACCAGTCCGGTACAAGCTTTAACGGAGATTAGTGTGGGCGATGAGATTGATCTTTTGTTTATGGATATTGATATGCCAGGAATAAATGGCTTAGAATTAGCTAAAAATATTCGCGAAAAGGCGAAATATTTGATATTTACTACCGCACATCCAGATTATGCGCTACAGGCATTTGATGTGCAATCAGATCAGTATCTGCTTAAACCAATATCTTTCGCAAAATTTGCGCTTGGGATAGACAGAATTTTAAAGAAGGAAGCAAATAATGCTAAAAATGCAGCGAAAGAAACTGAACAGGTTGCTGCGCTTTACATTAAAGGAGATCATAAATATGCTTTCTCTAATATTTTGATTGATGATATTTTGTACATAAGGGCATTACAAAATTATATTCAAATAATAACGAAAACCGAAACAAATACCACATATCTAACCTTAAAGGAAATAGAAAAGGCTTTGGAAAATCATGCCTTTATACGTGTAAACAAATCTAATATCGTTGCTAAAGCAGCTATTAAGAAAGTAGATGGCAATATTATACGTTTAGTTAATAATGAAATGATTCAGATTGGAGAAGGATACAAAGAGGCATTCTTTGCTTATATTCAAAGTAGCTTATTAAAATCCGGAAGAAGTTAAAACTATTTGCTGAATATATTTGACATTGATGATTGTGTCATTAGTATTGTATTAGCAGTTGGATCCGTGCTAAAGAAATCTGAAGATTTGATATTTTTAAAGATAAAAATCGTCTTCTTTTTGATTTGAGTATTTGGCTTGAAGTTCATTTGATTAGGTTAAAGGAGTGACATCACAATTATAAGAATTAATTTTATTCTTACAATGTTTAAACTAGCTTTCCCGTCAAGAAATCAATACTAACATATACTCAATGGCTTATTTATGACTAATGTTAGATGGAGATTGGTTTATCATTTAAATTTCGGTATTGAATTTTATTAAGACTTGCCGCTTTTTTAAATGAGTTTAGATTTTTTTTAACTTGATATTTTAAGTTGTAAACTCTTACTTGTTGAAGATATTAGACATCGAAGATTGAGTCATTAATATTGTATTTGCAGTTGGGTCTGTGCTGAAGTTGTTTTGAGACTTAATGTTTTTATAAACAAATGCAGTGTTCTTTTTTAGTTTGATATTTTGAGTTTTCATATGATTACTTGTTGAAGATATTAGACATTGAAGATTGAGTCATTAAAATTGTATTTGCAGTTGGGTCTGTGCTGAAGTTGTTTTGAGACTTAACGTTTTTATAAACAAATGCAATGTTCTTTTTTAATTTGATATTTTGAGTTTTCATATGATTACTTGTTGAAGATATTAGACATTGAAGATTGAGTCATTAAAATTGTATTGGCAGTTGGGTCTGTGCTGAAGTTGTTTTGAGACTTAACGTTTTTATAAACAAATGCAACGTTCTTTTTTAATTTGATATTTTGAGTTTTCATATGATTACTTGTTGAAGATATTAGACATTGAAGATTGAGTCATTAAAATTGTATTTGCAGTTGGGTCTGTGCTAAAGTTGTTTTGAGATTTAACATTTTTGTAAACAAATGCCGTATTCTTTTTTAATTTTGTAGTGATTTGCGCTTTCATAGTATATATATTTATTGCTTTTAAGTAATTTGCTATCGTTTCGATTAACTGATGTAAAGGTGCGTCGAAAAAGAAGGTGATGCGAAATTTTTACATGAACCCGTTATTTTTACAGATAAAACCCCCTATTTAGTAGATAAAAACCATTTAAATGAACATTCTGAAGATTAAAAGCTGGTATACTAAAAATCATATCCATGTCAAAGCTTGGGCTATTTTTATTATATATGAGGTTTCTATAACATCAATCGTAAATAAGGGATTAGGAGATGTCGGCAGTTATTTATTTCACTATTCCCTCAATATTGGTCTGTTTTATTTTCATGCTACTTTTTTTCAAAAGTTAATGAATGGAAATATTAATTTCAAAAATTGGCTTTATATACCTTTATTGATATTAGAAATAATTTTATGCTTAGCCATTTCATACCCGGTAGACTACTTACTTTCTACGACAATATATTATCACCCTGAAAGACCAAAACTTGAGTTCAATAGTATATACGTATTGAGAGTTACTTGGAGAGCACTATATTTTATAGCTTTCAGTTCAGGTTACGTTTTCTTATTAAATTCTATCAAAGAACGAAGAAGGGTTCAGAAACTTGAAAAACAAAATTTAATTAACCAAATCGAAAAGCAAGCTTTAGAAAATGATTTAGTACAATCTCAAAACAATTTCCTCCGTAGTCAGATAAATCCACATTTTCTGTTTAATACCTTAAATTTTATTTACAATGATGCAAGGAAAAAAGCGCCTTTAGCAGCTGATGCGATTATGAACTTATCAGAAATGATGAGGTATGCATTAAAACGTCCTGAGGCTTCAGAATTAGTGCCATTAAGTGAAGAAGTTGAGCAAATTGAACATCTAATAAACTTGCATAAATTACGTACTGCAAACACGATAAACTTTAATCTTGAGGTAAATGATGATCTATTTGGACTAAGATTTCCGCCACTTATATTGTTAACCTTAGTTGAAAATATGTTTAAACATGGCAACATTACACATTCTGTGCAGCCTTGTATTGTGCAAATAAACTACGATAGGAAAAATTTAGTTATCACAACTATTAATATGATAAATGATGTGAAGAAAAAAGAAGTGGAGAGTCATCATGTAGGTATGGAAAACATAGATAAACGCCTTAATAACTTCTATAAAGATAGATACTCATTCAAATTTTATAAAGATGAAACCAATAGATATTTTACAGAAATAAGGGTAGATATTGAAAATCCAATGGCAGGGTTAAATCAAGCGGCAAATATTTAATTATCTAAATCAATATTATTTATTCATCGCTTTTCTACGCTGAACATCTTTTAACAGAAAGTAGTATATAATCATTTCTTGTGTCCGCTGTTCTTTATTAAACAAGCGATTTACATGCATGTGCATTAGATCGCTAAATAACTGGCCTCTTCTCGATTCATCTACACTTTTTAATGTGGATATAAACGATGCTGCAAAACGATTAAACCGTATTTTCTGTTCATCAATTAGACCTTGAATATCCGTTTTGCGATAAATTTGATATTGATTATTTAGTTTCTTAAAGTCTGCAGGTTCTAAATTATGCTCATCATTAAAAGAATCAGACATTAATTTCACAATTTCAGCTATGCGGCTATCTTCTAAAACATTTGAATTTTGAATAATTTCGACGATATCGGCACAATACTTATATTTACTTAAAGCATCTTTATTATCATTTAGAAGGGATATCACATAATCACTATCTGTTTTAAAATGTGTTTCTACCTCTTCAATAATATCGTTACCATAACGCTGAGTTTCTCTTTTATAGATCTTAATCTGTATATCAGAAACCAAACCACTTGCAACATCATCACCCAGATAATCTGAAAATGCTGAAGTGAGCATGTGATTATCTTTTTCATCGTTTAGTTGAATCCTGAACCTAATATGGTATCCATTTTCATTATACCTAATATAAAACCATTTTTTAATGTAGGTATCATATTGTTGAAGAAAGTGTGCTATTGGCCCTGCCAATAAAGCATCAGAACGTTGCTGATGGCAATAAATCTCAAAATACAACCATTCTTTTCCCGGAAGGAAAAATTGCTTTACATTATTTTCTGAAGTTATTGCATAACCATTTACCCCTTGATAAATATTTTCTTCGTGGTAAAGATTTAGAATAATTTGAGCCAAATAAGGTTTATTATGTTCATCAATAACAGCACCATGCGTTGGTAATAACACCTCCTCGAGATAGATTTTATCTTGCTTTTGCATATAAGATTGAAAAGCAAGTAAATCCAAATCATTATCAATATCGAAGCACAATGTTTGGTCGGAAAGGCCACATTTAAAGTATCGGTTTAGCCCAATTAGTTTTAAGTGATTTCTGATTTCATTTACGTTTAGCGATTCGATTTCAACTTTAAAAATTTGCCATTTTTGTTGGGCAATAACAATGTTTTGGTATTGGATTCGTGGATAATATTTTAAATCGGGAAAGAGTTGCTCCAAGAATAAAGTTAAATTGGTTTGAATATTTTGATGCTGCAAATCGCATAATAATCTGAAAACAGATAAATCAGAACGGCTGTAATTATACGCAGAAGCCATTCGTGGTATCAACCGCTTATTCAAACTTCTTGACTTTAAAACAACTTCGTTTCCGTGTACAGAAAGCAAAATATCATCTAATGTTAATGGCTCATCAGAGGTATCAAAATTCAAGATAGACAATTGCTTCCCGTAAACCAGTTTTCTGCGGTTTATGTTGTCAACATTTGTTTCAACCATGTAGGCAACATCGAAAAAAAGTACATCTGGGTTGGCATTTTGTTCAATTTCTGCAACTGATTTGCAATGTGATAGCACCTTATCGGAAGCCAGCGTAAAGCGACCGCTCAAAGCATTTGCAGTGCTGCCGCCTGTTTGGTCTACACAAACTAAATCATCTACCAAGGTTAACAACATGCTAAAGGAATTAGGGATCTTGGTTGGCTGTTCGGCTAAAGTAATCCCAAGTTCATCTAATTGAATAACATTATTCGATTTGAATCCCTCTACAGAAAAGAGTTTTTTAAAATTATCCTTGAGTTTATCAGTCCAATCCCCTTTTTTGGTCAGCTTTTTACCGCGAAATTGAGTAACAAAATCATCATCCTCCCCTGCTTGCTCTAATTCATCGTAACCTACACCCATTTCAGGATCTAACGCCAGTGATAATGGAATTTCCCGCTGCTCAAATTTGGTTCTGAATTTATTTGTGAAATTTGTAAGTGCTTCCTTAACTTCAATCGGCTGAATACGTTGCATTATATTAATCAAACCAGGCACGGCATTAAACTGATTAACATTTATTCCGCCATTAATTACATTTCGTTCAGCAATTAAATATTTAGGTGCTTGTTCTGAAAGATTAAATTCAACCCTTTTAAAATAATCTTCTCCAATTATATTCGGATCAGCTTCGCTAAGTAATAATTGCAGCGATAGCATGTCTTCAAGTAATGAGATTATGTCGTTCCTACCTACCTCATAAGTACTAAGCTCTATTAATAATTGATTTATACGTATAGGATTTTTACATGTTAACAATATTTTATAAACGAAGTCATCCTTATCAATTTCTGCAAGTTCAAATAAGCCATCAGCGCAGGCAATGTATCTTATGCTTGTTGAAGTAAAGTAATAACTGCTATTAGCAAAGATTAAGTAATTGCTTTCCAGCAACTGGTTGATTGAAAACTGTACATTATTTTTTTCCGGCCAATCGATAAATTCATGTATTTTTTGTTGCTCTTTAACAACTATTAGATTTTGACTGGCACTATTAAAACCATTTTCTAAAATGCTAAAACCGGCAAAAGTTCCATAAGGTGTTGAACGAAATTTTGAACGATTAAAATACTTCCAAACCGTAAAAAATATCTTTGGCGATAAACTATCTAAATCTTTAGCCTCTACATCTTTAATGGTTTCGTAAAAAGCTGAAGATGAAATAGAGATTGCTAATTTAAGCTCATCCCAACAATCGGCAAGGTTAGCCAGATAAGAAAATTTCGGTGTTCGAAAAATGATGTTGGGATGTATTTTTAGTTTCATAAAATAGATTTCAGGCGAAAATTACAAAGATTTCATTTAATCTGGCTAGAAAAGGTTGTGATTAATGAATTGTGATCACAAAAAAAGCCCCGATGGCTATCGGGGCTTAAGAATTTTAAGATTACTTTATCAAATTATATAATTCATCTAGTTTTGGAGAAAGAACAATCTCAATCCTTCTGTTTTTACTTCTCGCTTCGGCAGATGTATTTGCACCTAAAGGCTGGAATTCTCCTTTTCCGGTTGCGGTCATCCTTACACTTTCAATTTTTTCATTTTCTGTTAAGTAACGAACAACAGATGTTGAACGCAAAACACTCAAATCCCAATTATCTTTTATCTGTCCGAGATTATTTACTTTTTGATTATCTGTGTGTCCTTCAACAGAAATATTAATTTCAGGTTGTTGCTTTAAAACCTTTGCAAGTTCTGTTAATGCCTGCTTACCTTTTTCATCAATTATTATGCTACCAGAGGGGAATAAAAGTTTATCTGTTAATGAAACATAAACCTTACCGTTTTTAATTTCGACAGTTAAACCACTTTTAGTAAAACCCAACAATGCCTGCTGTAGCTTTTCCTTTAGTTGATTGGTGGCCTCATCACGTTTGCGTAAAACTTCTTCCACTTCTTTCAACCGTTTCTCTCTTGCAGCTAAATCGCCAGATAGTTTAGTTATTTCTGTTGAACTATTATTTTTTAACTTGTTAAAATTTGCGTTTGTTTCAGAAAAACGACCTTGCAAATCACGCAAATCTTCGCCAAGCATTGTAGTATCCTTTTTTAGTTTATTAACTTCTTTCTCCAGATTTTCTATTTTTATCAAACCTTCGTTAAAAGCGGTATAAAGTGAATCTTTAGTACCCAATAAAGCTTTATACTTTTTTGGAGAAAGCACTACGCATGATGTTAGTGATGAAGCTAAAAGAAAGAGCGCAAAGGCAAAAAATGTATTTTTCATTATTGTTTTGTGATTATAAGTCGCAATTTAACTTTTAAATTCATTGAAAAACTATTGTTCTATAGCATTGCGTAAAAATGCAACTAATGGATTAACCGTAGTAAAAGAACTTATTAACTTATTAACGATTGTTGGCTTCAAAAACTCCTCATCAGGTATTTCCGTTGTGGCTTCAAAGCTTTTCAATTTTAAAAATTCGATATTCGGATCTGCAGGGTCATAGCCTTTAGGTGCGTTCTTAAGGGCATTCGCTGTACCTAATTTGAAATTCTTTTTAAAACTTTTGTCAGTTATAATCTTTTCAAAATCGCCAAAATTGTAATCTATTTCTTGTCTGATAAGTTTTAAATGTTCTGCTTCGGGCATCCAGTAACCACCAGCTATAAAATTTTTACCTGGTTGAATGTGCAGGTAATAACCAGGCCCATTGGCACCTTTGTTTTTTGCAGAAAACCAAATACCAAAGTTGTTTTTGTATGGGTCTTTATTTTTGCTGAAACGTACATCACGGTAAATCCTTAATAAAGATTTTTTCGGATCAGTTTCTGAAGAAATTAAAGGATCAATTTTAGAAAGTTCGGGAATTATCTCCGCTACCAGATTTAAAACATCTGTTTTTGCATCTTCATAACGATGCTTATTCTCAGCAAACCATTCTCTGTTATTATTATCTGCAACATCTTTAATAAAAGCAAGGGTATCTTTTTTTAACATATCTGATTTTTAAGAGAAAACTATGATAGCAATGTTAAGGATTATCGTAATAAGGTTTATATTTTATATTAGGCGATAGTATGTGGAGGAGTAGAATTCTTGAATACCGATAATTAAATGGATAAAAGATAAAACATCCACTAAAGATGGTGATTAAGTAGGTCCAGAAATTTTCGTCTTTTAATGTACCCACAACCAGATAGGTAATGAAACTCACGGTAAGCATTTCTATTACATTCATCGCATAGCTTACATACATTGCAGCATAAAAATATCCAGGCTCAATTTCTATTCTTTGGCCGCAATGCGAACATACTTCTTTAGTGTGCTGAATGTTAAAACCATACATGCTGCCTGTAAATATATCGCCTCTGCGACAATGGGGGCATTTTGCATGAATGATAGCATACAATTTAGAAGTTTTCACAGCCATCTTAATTAAGATTTATTGGCTCAGACTTCATATTAAGTGTCACATTTTTTTTGCGGTATTTTTTATACCAGATAATGCCAACAACTGTGGCAAGTAAATATGGAATAACCAATAAATAAATTACACCGGTATTTAAACCTGCAGCCTGCGTGTTGCCATTTTTTACACCTTGCTCAGCATTAATTGTACACATAGCACATTGAGCTTGTACATCAATGGCAAATAGCAACAAAAACGCAGTTGAAAATAGGATAAAACTCAATGTCTTTTTCATCACAACAAATATAATGATAAACGAATGGAGGGTCGCAAAAATTATGTCATAAAAAACCCTCATTCTTTTAGAATGAGGGTAAAATTTAAATATAATATGATTTTTGTTTGATAAATCCTACGAATTGGTAAGCTATTTTAATTATTGTTTAAGACAATTAGAATATAGGCACCAATTTTATTGTTGCAGCATCATTTGTATAATATCCGTTAGGATAGCCCGTTGTGGCTGGTTTAAAGGTTAATTCTTTAAAGCTTACACCATTTACGACAACTGGTGATAATAATTCTAAACCTGTAGTTGTTACTCTGAATGAATAAATCGCGTTTAAAGATTCAAGTTCCATAAACCATCCAAATTCAAGATTTATATTTCCAGTTGCTGTTTCAAACCTATAAGATTTTGGCGCATAATATCTTTGCCACGCGGTTTTGTAAGCGCTAATAACTGTTGTAGGATTAGCTGGCATAGGAACCATAACAATTTTTGTACCCCGCTTTCTACCTTTTAAGATAACAGAATCAGGATCAGCTTTTGTAACTAAAAACTCAAAATCTCCACCTAAACCACCATCATTACTAACTAAACCTGTTATTGCACCAGGAGCAGCAAAATATGCTAAAATAGAATTGTAGGTATCAAAAGTTAGTATTGGACCAGCCCCTGGGTACACCTTATAGGTGCTGGTTACATTGCTTGAAGTATAATCACCCTGAACATTCACATCCGTAGCCGAAGAAAAATTCATAAACAAATTTACGCCACCATATGGTGCATTAGTACCCGGGTAATACTGCATAATCCAACCATTAGGTTTACTTTTTAAAATGGTTTGTGCATTCAATACAGCCGCGTTTAATCGCTCTGTTGGGCTATCTTCAAATATCCTATCTTTCTTCTTATCGCAAGCAGCGAATAAAAGCATACCTGATATTAAAACTAAAAAATAATTTCTTTTCATTATATAATTTCTTATAAAGTTGTCTGATCAAATGTGCCTAAATTGGCTTTCCTGTTTACGATATTGGCTCTTAATACATCCATATCAATATTCCAAACCGTTTGCATATAGTTTTTTACCAGCACCAATTTGTTATTGATAATAGTTCTACCTGCAGGAGTGCTACCTGGAATTGCAATAGTACACTAGAGATTTTGTTTCGTCAGATATTTTTTTTTGAGATGCATTTATTTAGATTCCTCTGGATGCAATTTATGCGGCTTTTTTGCTGTTCCTCATCGTTTTTTCAAACT
>NZ_CAKLBO010000010.1:0-157971 GCF_920984695.1 Pedobacter sp. Leaf132
CAATCTGGGATTCCGTAAACTTGATTCTTTTCATATTGCCAATTAAAATTAATAGTTTTTCTAATAGCCTCGCTGCGCTCGGTCTAGAATTCTACTTTTAAATGGTCTGAATTTTGGGAAGTGCACAGATCAGGCAAGGGCTACTTTGGCCCTGCAGCAGATCCAGCAACTTTATCAGATCGAACGCACCTGCAAAGAAAACCGGTACAGCTATGAGCAGATCAGGGAAATTCGCCAGCAAAAGGCATTACCGATACTCAATACATTCAGGGAATGGCTGGTCCAGAATTATAGTGAGGTACTCCCATCCAGCGTGATCGGGAAGGCGATTGCTTATACCCTAAATCTTTGGGATAAGCTTACTGTATATCTACAGGATGGAAAACTTCATATAGATAACAATGGGGTTGAAAATGCCGTACGGCCATCTGCAATCGGAAAAAAGAACTATCTTTTTGCGGGATCTCACGAAGGGGCCAAAAGAGCAGCAATGTTGTATACGTTCATGGGAAGCTGTAAAATGAACAACATAAACCCTCAGGAATGGCTTACTGATATCCTGGAAAGAATACCATCACACAAAGCAAATAAGCTTAAAGAACTTATGCCAAATAATTGGACTAAACCAACTGCCTAAAATATCTGCCAAAAAAAAGATGGGTTGGTCGTATGCTTACACTCTTAACTCTTAGGTAAGAACCATCCTGAATCCAACGAGAAGATGGACTTGTTCCATTACCCTCATTAAATCTTGGTTGAGGAATCATGGTAACTCTGTTCGTTGGTGTCCAATAATTCATTTGATCAACTGTTTGGTTGTCAAAATAATCTCCATTGGCCGATTGAAAAACACCTGCCATATTGTAAATGTCATTTCCAGAAACAAATTGGGTCTGTACATCTAAATCGAAGTTTTTGTACGAGAAGTGATTTCCTAAACCACCAAAAAACTTAGGATTTGGATCACCTAGCTTTTGATTTTGAGCAAGACTATAATCGCTAGTTGTAGCGGTTCTTGATGCATCAACATAATAAATTGCATCTCCGTTCGATGGATCTACGCCTGCATAAGCTTTTCCATAAAAATAACCTAATGGTTCTCCAACAGCAACTCTACCTAAAAATCTACCGCCTGTAAAAATTGGTTGGTCATTGACTAAACGTAGAACTTTGTTTCTGTTTAATGAAATGTTAAATGAGGTACTCCATTTAAATTCTCCGATGAAATTTCTCGTATTTAGAGAGAATTCAAAACCTTGATTTTGCATATCACCAATGTTTTGTGTTATCGATGAAAAACCATTAGTAGCTGCAATTGGAGCATTTAACAATAAGTCGGTTGTTTTCTTTTTATAGTATTCAACTGTTGATGAAATTCTATCATTAAAGAAACCGAAATCTAAACCGATGTTAAAGTTATTCGTTGTTTCCCAGGTTAAATTGGGGTCGCCAAGTTGAAACGGACGTGTACCACCAACTCCAGCATAATTAACTCCTCTGTATAAATTTCTTGAAGCAAAATCACCGATTTCGGCATTACCAGTTAAACCATAACTCGCTCTAAGTTTTAATTGACTTATCGTTTTACTATCTTTTAAAAAACTTTCCTCATTAATAATCCATCCGGCAGAAACAGCAGGGAACGTTCCGTATCTATTGTTTATCCCAAATCTCGATGAACCATCTGTTCTAATTGATGCACTTAATAAATATTTATCTTGAAATTTATAGTTTATTCTAGCTAAGTATGAAACAAAAGTGTGTCTAGTTTCAGAAGAACTACCAGCTGAAATAACAGCAGCACTTGCAATTTTTGTAAAGCTATCTGATGGTAGTGTTGTGCCTTCAACTGAAGAAAATCTGAATTTAGTATCCTGGAAAGCAAATCCAGCCAACACATTTAAACTATGTTTATCGTTGAAAGTTTTTGTGTAATTTAAGGTATTATTAGTGTTAAAATTTATAGATTTAGCCATGTAATCAGATGAATATCCACCTGTGCTACCACCATCCTGAGTTTTTGAACCTAAGAATTGTTCTTCCTCTAAATTGTTAAAATCAAAGCCATATTCACTTCTGAAAATCAAATCAGGCGTAATTTTTAAGCTTGCAAATGCATTCGCAAATGTTCTGTACGTAGTAGATAAATTTTTGCCATTTGCAACATCAATTAATCCATTATAATAAACAGTTGAACGATTTAATTCTCCAAATTCATCATAAACTGGCTGAATAGGAGGTAATGCGTTCAGTTGCAGTGGATTTGAAAATGCATTATCTGTTGAAATACGATAGTTGTCCACTTTAGAGATGTTTATCGAACCACCAACATCTAAAATTTTTGAAACGGTATGGTCTAAACTCAATCTTCCACCAGTACGAACATATCTGTTACCGATAATAATACCATCATTATTATTGTAATTACCTGATATCATAAATCTCGTTTTCTCATTTCCACCATTAATGTTTAAGCTATACTGTTGTATGTGACCTCTTTTAAATGCCTGATCAACCCAATTTGTATTATTGTTACTCGTCCAATCTGTTGTTCCCGTATAATCTTCCCACATTTCAGCAGCATTTGCATAGTCGCCCCCATCATAATTGTTGTATTTAAATGCTTCATTCAGTAACTGACGATATTGATCTGCATTTAAAAATTCACCTTTTTTGGTTGGGTCGCTAAAGCCTGCATAATATCCAAAATCGATATTGGTTCTTCCTTGCTTACCTTTTTTCGTGCTAATTAATACAACACCGTTTGATGCACGTGCACCATAAATTGCCGCTGCTGCAGCATCTTTTAAAACTTCCATCGATTCGATATCATCTGGGCTAATTGCAGCCAGAGGATTATCAGCCTCTGTATAAGTACCCAATGCTTCAGTTACAATTGGCACACCATCTATTACAAATAATGGTTGATTACTTGCAGAAATTGAAGAAATACCTCTAACGCGTATTTGTAAAGCCTGACCCAATTTACCACTACTCTAATTAATGAAAACCCCAGGAGCTTTACCTTGTAGCGCACTTTCAACAGTCGCCAAAGGTCTATCTTTCATCTCGGCCGCGGTTACACGTGCCTGAGATCCTAATAAATCACGCTTACTTTGCGTTCCATAACCAACCACAACAACATCGCTTAATGTTGTGTTATCCACCTCCAGATTTGCATTAACAGTGTTACCTCTTATTGCAACATCTTTTGATTTATAACCAACAAATGTAAAAGTTAGTGTATTTGCATTTTGCGGAACAGTTAATCTGTATTCGCCTGATGCATTTGTTTGCGTACCGTTTGCCGGCGTTCCTTTCACATACACGCTTACTCCAGGGAGCGGTTCGCCTGTACCCGAAGTTACCTTTCCGCTAATTGGTTTGTCTTGTGCAAAAACAGATGTAATTACGCAAAAAGATAAAAAGAAACTTAAGAGTAGTTTTTTCATCAAATAGGTCGTTTTAAGTTTATAATAGTTTGTTAAATAGGGATTAACAAAGCTAATGTAACAAAAATATTAGATTATTCATTCTTAAAACGATTAAAACTTTTTGTTTAATAGCCTTCTTAGATGAATTTTTAAACAAAGATTCGTTTTGTTGGTTATAATAATGAATGCATTATTTAATAACCTATAAATATTTAAAGAAATGGATAAGTTAGAATTAAAAGGAAAGTGGAACGAGATAAAAGGCAAAGTAAAACAAGCTTATGCCGAATTAACAGATGATGATTTGAAGCATGAAGAAGGGCAAGATGATGAATTGTTAGGTAAGCTTCAACAAAAAACCGGCAAAGGAAGAGACGAACTTGTAAAGTGGATTAATTCTTTGTAGAATTAAGCTCAAATTTATTAAGCAGGCAACTAAAATTAGTTGCCTGTTTTTGTTTAGTGTTATGAGTAGTTAATATTTTCTTTAAATTTATTGCGCATCCTTTAAAATTTCTCCAACAATAAATTTTAGCTTTTATGAGTAAGGTGTGGCGTAGGCTCTTTATAATTTTCTTTTTTAGTGCATGCTCCTTTATTTATGTTAATGGTAATCCACCAGGCATACCTTTTTATTATCAGCAATTAGATAATCGTAATGGATTATCTAACAGTTCTATTAACAGTATTTTTGAAGATAAAGACCAACTAATATGGATCGGTACCTGGGATGGTTTGAACAGATACGATGGAACAAAGTTTACTGTTTATAACCATAACATCGGCAGGGCCGAGAATAGCATTGGCAGTAATGTTATTCAGTCTATTAATGAAGATAACCAAAAAAATATCTGGATAAACACCATAGGAGGTATTTCTCGCTACAACAAACTTAATGGCAAATTTTACAGATACTTTTACAAGAATACGGTTAACCAAAAGGTTAGAGAAAATGAATATCAGTTAATTATTAATCATCAAGGTGCTGTTTTTTGTTATGCTGCTAATGGTGATTTAAGCCTGTACAACGCTAATACTGATAAGTTCGAACTTTATCACCATTTTTCTTCTGGTGATGGTATTGTTAAAATGGCTTTCGCTAATCAAAAATTATACTATATCAATAAAAAAGGCGAACTAATTGTTGGCAAATTAAATTCTGATAGGCTCAGTATTACACAAAAGTACAGTTCAAAAGGTGGTATTAATAATTTTTTTCTTGTCGATAATCAACTTATTTATTCAACTAATAAAGACGAACATTTTTTGGTTAGAGGTGATGGTGTTAAACATCAATTAAACATCGCACCTAAAAAAATCAAGGCAATAGCAAGTTATCAAAATAATTACGTTGTGGCTTGGGAGAACCAGGGTTTATCCATTTATGATAAAGAATTTAAAACATCCACTTTTCTTAAGAAAGAGTCTAATCAATTAGAAAACCTAAAAATTACGGCAATAAAAGTTAGTCAGGGCAAAACTTTATGGCTTGGTACCGATGGAAATGGATTGATTCAAATTTATCCAAAAGAAAATTTATTTGGCATAGTTAGTAAGTTAAATGACAACGCTGTAAATAAACCTATCAGAGCTTTTGAAGAGATAAATGGCGATTTGTGGGTAGGAACGAAAGGTAATGGTGTATTAATTTTTAAAGATTTTTGGGACAACAGAAAGGATCTTGTTTCAAAAAAAATTGACGTAAATAATGGTCTAGAAAATAATTCTGTTTTTGCAATTAAGCGTGGTGCCGATAAGCTTATATATATGGGAACTGATGGTGTAGGCGTATCCGTTTATGACGAACAATTGAAAACCATACTTAGATGGAAAGACATAAAAGGTTCATCTAAACTTCCTGATTTTAAATCGGTTTACACGATAATTCAAGATAAAGATAGTTCGGTATGGATAGGTACAAGTGGTTATGGTTTAATTCATCTAAAGCTGCAAAGAAATATTGATGGAGCTCTTTCAGTTTCTAAATTCAAGCAGTATGCCTCGTCTGGAGTAGAGAAAAATGGCCCTGTAAATGATATTATTTATGCCCTTGCAGAAGGCAAAAACAACCAGCTTTGGATAGCCTGCAGATATGGTGGTTTAAGTGTACTTGATAAAAAAACTGGTCTTTTTAAAACTTACAAAGCCCTTGGTTATGAAGGAAGTTTATCGCATAGCGATGTATTATCTTTATTTTATGACAGCAAAAATACTTTATGGATTGGTACCAGTTACGGCTTAAATTACTTAAGCCAATCAGAATCGGCAAGGGAAAAGCCCAAATTTGTAAAAATAACCACCGAAACGGGTTTACCCAATAATACAATACATGCCATTCAGGAAGATAATGTTGGCAACATTTGGTTAAGCACAAGTAAAGGATTGGCTAAATTAAATCCGCTAAACAAAAGCATTGCTAATTATCAGCATAGCGATGGTTTACAAAGCAACGAATTTAGTGATGGAGCAGTTTTTAAATCGAATACAGGGAATTTGTTATTTGGAGGCATTTATGGTTTCAATTACTTTATTCCACGAAATATTGTAGAAAATAAAAAGCAGCCAAATCTAGTAATTTCAGATTTGCAGATGGGCGGCGTTAAATTCGAGAACAATCAATATGTTATTATTAAAGCCAAAGCTGAAAGCCCTAAAACATTCACATTAGATAGAAAGAATAATTTCTTTCAGTTTTCATTTAATGCGCTAAACTACTTTAATGCATCAAAAAATGAATTTGCTTATAAACTTGAAGGGCTAGACCAAACCTGGCGATATACGGGTACAAACGGAGAAATAGCTTATTATAATATTCCGGCAGGTAATTATAAGTTAATGGTGCGTTGGAGTAATGGTGAAGGCATTTGGACACAAGATATTATCGCCTTAAACATTGAAGTGAAACAATATTTTTGGCTTACACTTCCGGCGTATGCAGCTTATTTATTGCTTTTAATTATTGGTGGTTATGCCTTTCATCTTTACAGAAAAAATAAATTAGAGATGAAATTTAAACTGGAGAGAGCATCCTTATTCAGGCAAAAGGATGAGGAAATTCATCGCCAAAGGATTAACTTTTTTACAAATATTGCCCATGAAATACAAACGCCCTTAACCTTAATAATGGGTTCGGTAGAGCATGTTATGCAAAAACAAAATGAAGTAGAGAAACCTAAGGATAAAAACTTCTTTTTGTCGCTCGTTCATCAGCACACAGCAAGGCTTACGTATTTGGTGCAGCAATTATTAGAATTTAGAAGGGCAGAAGCTGGCTATCTGAAAAGTAACGAAGATTATTTTGACATCACAAAATTATTAAACGGTTTATCGCAATTGTTTATTCCAATCGCTGAAAAAAATAAGCAAGAATTTACCAGAGAAATTCAACAATCAATTGCAGGTTTTATTGATAAAGATAAATTTGAGAAAGTGCTTTTTAACCTGCTATCTAATGCCTTTAAACATGCAGGTATAAATGAAACCATAAAATTTAATGCTAACTATGATGAAAAAGCAAATGAGCTGGAAATAACTGTGGCAAATTCTGGCTGTAAACTTAAAGAAAGCGATTTGCAAAGTATTTTTGAGGAATTTAAAGTTGGCGAAGAGGCGCAGTTTGAGAAGTTTAATTCTGGTATTGGTTTGGCTTTTACTAAAGAGCTAATTTCTATAATGGATGGTAGTATTGATGTCTCTTTAAAACAAAATTGGATTACATTTAGCTTCAAACTGAAGTTAAAGCAGGTTATTGGTGGAAAGGAAAATGAAGTTGTGGCATCGGCTCCATCCTATCTTTTCGAATCTATTTTAAAACCTTATGGCGATGAAATTACATCAACAGTAGAACAAAATAATAAAGCAGCATTAATTGACAATTTGAAGCAAAAAGCTGAACATACCGTTTTGGTTGTGGAAGACGATACGGCCTTGAGGTTTCTGATAAAAAACATTTTAAGCGAACATTACATCGTTTACGAAGCCGAAAATGGATTAAAGGCATTAGAGTTTCTTAAAAAAAATACACCCGACTTAATAGTAAGTGATGTTATGATGCCAGAAATGGACGGTTTAGAACTTTGTAAGTTTGTGAAAACCGCACCTGCAACCTGCCACATTCCATTTATAATACTATCTGCCAAAGGCACTGAAGAACATAAAACTGAAGGTTATGAAACAGGCGCTGATGCCTATATTCCGAAACCATTTCATGTTAATTATTTACAGATGCGGGTTCGCAAATTATTAGATTACCGTGAGCGCATGAACAATTTGATTAAAGATGGCAACATCAATAATCAGTTTGTAGATGTTGATTTAGAGCAAAGCGATAAGGAGTTTTTAAATGCACTTGTTAAAGCTGTTGAAGATAACCTGGCAGAATCTGATTTGGATGCTGCAAAACTTGAAGCTGCTTTGTGCATTAGTAAAATGCAACTTTACCGCAAGCTGAAAACCTTAGCCGGGATGACACCATCTGAATTTATAAAAAGAATACGCCTGAAACATGCTGCGGTATTGCTCCAAAATTCATCGCTAAACGTATCCGAAATATTTTATAAAACGGGTTTCAATAATAAATCTTATTTCTTTAGAGAGTTTAAAAAGATATACCATTTTGCTCCTAATGATTATCGCCAAAAACAGCACGAAGGAATTTTAGATAAAGAAGCATTATAAGCAAAAAAGGCCTTTTTTACGCTTGTTTGCAACAATAGTGAACTAAAATGTTATTATAGTGTACTACTGTTGCATAGCTGCTGAGCTATATTTGTGTACTAATCAAATATAAATCAGATGAAAAAAAACAGACGTATTTATGCATTGTTGGCTTTCTTGTTTTTAGTTGTAACGGGTTTTTCAAGCTATGCTCAAACTAAAGTAACAGGAAAAGTTACCGATGAATCTAATCAGCCTTTACCGGGTGTTGTAGTGGCTCAAACCAATACTCAAAACAAAACCACAACAAACGAAGATGGTGTATATGTGCTCACGCTACAGGTGGGTGGCTCACAAACCTTAACATTTAATTACATTGGTTATAATGCTGTTACGCTAAATGCAGCCGGAGGTAATTTAAGCGTTTCGTTAAAGCCATCTGCTCAATCTTTAGATGATGTGGTGGTTGTAGGTTATACCTCTCAAAAGAAAGCTTCAATTACTGGTGCTGTTGCTACAGTTAATATGAGTGATTTGCAAAAAACCAGGATACCTGATGTTGCTCAAGCATTGCAAGGTCAAGTGGCTGGTGTTTTTGTTGCTGCAAACACAGGTGCACCCGGCGATGGTATTAAACTGAGAATTAGAGGTGAAGGAACCTTAGGCAATAATGACGTTTTATATGTTATTGATGGTGTGCCTACGCGGGATATTTCTTTTCTAAATCAAAGCGATGTAAAGTCGATGACGGTTCTGAAAGATGCTGCAGCCGGTGCAATTTACGGTTCAAGAGCTGCAAACGGCGTTGTAATTATTACCACCATAAGTGGCACAAAAGGTAAAGCAAACCTTAACATAGAGTATTTTAATGGCTTTTATCAGGCAACCAATTTGCCGAAAATGTTAAATGCCGACCAATATTTAACAATTAAAGATAGAGCCTGGCATAATACATTAGGTAATGCCGCAAACGCAGTTAGTCCGTACCAGGCAGCAAGAAGCAGAACTGATTTGGCCGATACAGACTGGCTGGGCGAATTATTCGAAACTGGTAAATCCACTAATTTGCAAGCCGCTGTTAACGGAGGTTCTGAAAATGTACAGTATTTAATTTCAACAGGTTATTTTAAACAGGATGGTATTGTGGTGCAAAATCATGATGGCTATGAGCGTTTTAACTTCAGGTCGAACGTAAATGCTAACGTAACCGACAGATTTAAAGTTGGCACAAATCTTCAGTTAAGTTTTGCTAAGCAAGATAAATTATCATCAAGTGGTGATGTTCCCGGCGTAATTCGTCATGCACTATTGCGTCCGCCGGTTTTAGGTGTTTATAAAAACGTAAACGATCCAACCTACTCTGCGGCTAATCCTTTTACTGATTTGCCTTTTTATACGGGTAATAATAACGGTTGGGATAAGAATTTTGAGTTCAGCTCTAATCCAATTGCCATTGTAAATTTTACAAATGATAAAAGAAAAACGTTTCAAACATTTGGAAACCTTTACGGTGAATATGCCTTTTTAAGTGATAAATCTTTAACCTTCCGTTCAAGTGTAGGTGTTGATATCAGTTTTTCTCACAATAAAAATTTCGCTCAAAATTATGGTGATGATAATGATAATAACCCTGATGAACTTTATCCTGGTAAGGGCAGAAATAATAAGCCGAACAATTTGGATGAAAACAGGGGAGAAGTAATGAATTTTACCTTTACCAACACCTTAAATTATGTAAAAACCTTTGCCGAAAAACATAGTGTAAACTTTTTACTTGGTGCCGAAAGTATTTCAAGTAAATCATCGGCAATTGGTGGCAGCAGGCAAAACTTCAATAAAAGTACATCAGGATTTCAATATTTAGATTATGGAAGCCTAAGCAATATCTATAATTCAGGTTCTGCAAGCCAGTTTAGCCTGGTTTCATTTTTCAGTAGTGCTTCTTATAACTATGATGGAAAATATTTTGCAACGGCAACCTTAAGGGCAGATGGTTCATCTCGCTTTGGTCCTAGTAATAAATGGGGCTATTTTCCATCAGTTTCTGCCGGCTGGATGCTTTCTCAGGAAAATTTCTTAAAAGATGTTCAATGGATTTCAGAATTTAAACTGAGAGGAAGTTGGGGGCAAGCTGGTAACCAGGAAATCCCTAATAACACCTATCAAACTTTAGTTTCAGAATCGGGTGGTATTGTAAACGTTGTACGTTATGGTAACCCAGATGTAAAATGGGAAACTACAACACAAACCAACTTTGGAATTGATTTCGGTATCTTAAAGAACAAGCTATCTTTCACAGCTGATTATTTCAACAAAAAAACAGATGATATTCTGTTAACCGTGGGTTTGCCGGCAGTATCGGTTGGAGTAATTGATAGAACCTATGTAAATGCAGGTGAGGTTACAAATAAAGGTTTTGAGTTTGGTTTAAACTTCCAAAACCGCGACAAAGCTTTTAAATACAATATCAATGCAAATGTTGCAACTTTAACTAATCGCGTAAATAAATTGCAAGAGTTTGTTAAAAATATTATCGACGACCAAACGCATACAAAAACTGAAGTTGGCCAGCCAATTAGCTCATATTTTGGTTTAGCCTTTGATGGAATTTACCAAACACCGGCAGAAGTAAGTAGTCATTTATTTTCGAATGCAAATGGCGCCTTACCAGGCGATATTAAATTTAAAGATTTAAATGGCGATGGACAAATCAATGCTGATGACAGAACATTTATTGGCAACCCAATACCAAAAGTTACTTACGGATTTGCCTTTTCTTCGTCATTTAAAAAATTCGATTTTTCATTCTTGCTTCAAGGTGTTCAGGGTGTAGATCGTTATAACGACTTAAAGCAGATTATAAACTTTGATAGCAGACCTTTTAACTCCATGACTTCGGTTTTAGATAGCTGGAATGGTCCGGGAACAAGTAATACTTTGCCTCGTGTAACCTTTAACAATAATGGTGGTGGTAATGTATCAAGTGTTTTTGTTGAAGATGCTTCATATTTAAGACTAAAAAATATAGAAATAGGCTACACTTTTGATATTAAAAACATTGGTGTTAAAAATGTTCGCTTATATGCATCTGGTCAGAATTTGTTCACCATTACCGATTATACAGGTTTAGATCCAGAGTCGACCTCGTTAATAGACAAAGGAACTTATCCTCAATCAAAAGCATTTATCCTTGGTTTAAAAATTAATTTGTAAACCTTTTATTAAAAATATCATGAAAAAAATATTATATATAAGTGCAGTAATAGGTTTAGCTACATTTACAAGCTGTAAAAAACAACTTACTACAGAAGCTGTGGGCTTAACTACTCTAGAGCAGGTTAATGCTACGCCAACTTTGGGTACAGTAGAAAACTCTGTAAATTCATCATATCAACTGTTATCAAACCGATTAAACATTTTAGCGCAATGGGATTGGGCAAACGGTTTGGTTTTTCAAAACGATTTGGTATTACAGGATATCGCATCAGATGATTTGGAGAAAAAATGGAATCCAGATGGCGACCAACCCTGGATGGATGACATAAACAATTTTACATTTACGTCTACAAATGGTGGTCCGAATGGTTTATGGAAATATGATTATGAAGGCATTAAGCGCCTTAATATCGCAATTGAATTGTTAACTAAACCCGATATCGAGGCAATTACAGGTATAACGGCAGCCCGGAAAAATCAATTATTAGGGGAAGCTTATTTCTTACGTTCATATTATTATTTTTCGCTGGTTACAAATTTTGGCGATGTACCATTAATTCTAAAACCTGTAAGCACTTATCAAGAGGCTTTTGAAGTAGCTGTTAAAGCCGATAAAAATGCGGTATGGGATAAGATTAAATCAGATTTAACGCTGGCGAAAGGTTTGTTGCCAAATGCCAAATACAGTTCTGCAACCGAAAGGTGGAGAGCAAATAAAGGTTCGGCAATAGCTTTGCTGGCTAAAAGTGCCTTGTATACAGAAAAATGGGCTGATGTTGTGACAAATGTAAACGAGCTTCAAGCCTTGGGTTTTTATAGTTTGAATGCCAATTATTTTGACAGTTTTAACCAAACGAAAGAATTTGCAGAGAACGAAGTTATTTTTTGTTATGACCATCAAAGTAACCAGAATCCTTTAAAAGGAAATGGTATTTGTGCGCCTTTAGGTTGGGGTTTCTTTGCGCCAAGTACTGATTTCTTAAATGCTTTTGAAGCAAATGATCCAAGAAAACTTTATACGGTTGATGCTCCAAATCAAAATGTAAATAAGTTATTAGGTAGTACAAATGGCTCAAATAAAGGCAATGATGATGCGGCAAATAATAAAATTTACATCCGCTACGCTGATGTTTTATTATGGAAAGCTGAGGCACAAAATGAATTAGGGCAATATGCCGATGCAGTATCAATCATCAATCAGATTAGAACCAGAGCTAGAACAAGCGCCAGCGCAGCGGGAGTGCTGCCTCCAGCGGGTACTTTATCAAATCGTTCTACATCAACCAATAAAGAAGAAATTAAAAACTGGTTGATTTCTGAGCGCAGGGTAGAACTTGGTTTCGAATCGCAACGAATGTTAGATTTAAAACGCTGGAAAATCGCTAAAACTGTTATGACATCCAAAGGCAAAAATTTTCAGGATAAACATTATCTATACCCAATTCCACAAGGAGAAGTTGATGCTTCTGCAGGAACATTAAAACAAAATCCTGGTTATTAATAGAAACTGGCAGTAATTAAATTTACTGCCAGTTAACTTATAAATTGTTCTAATAGCCATTTCGGCTAAAATTTATCCAAAACATATATGACAGATGCTGCTGAGAGATTTTCTCAAAACCCAATATTATCTCCAAAAGATTTAACTCCAAGCGTAGAAGGGTTAGAAATTGCATGTTTATTAAATCCGGGTGTATTTACTTTTCAAAACAAAACCTGGTTATTAATTAGAGTTGCCGAAAGACCCAAGCAAAAACCCGGTGTAATTTCATTTCCGGTTTTAAAAGAAGGTGGAATCGAAATTATAGAAATTTTGGAAAGCGACCCTGAATTAATTGCTACAGACCCTCGGGTTATCAATTATAAAGGTGCCGATTATTTAACAACTTTATCGCATTTAAGATTGGTTTGCAGTGATGATGGCATAAATTTTTATCAACCTGAAGGTTATCCACTGTTACATGGCGAAGGTGCTGCTGAATCTTTCGGTATAGAAGATTGTAGAGTAGCAGAAATCGAAGGGACTTATTACCTCACCTTTACTTCAGTTTCTGAAAATGGTGTTGGTGTGGGTATGCGTAGTACTAAAGATTGGAAAACATTTGAGAAGCATGGCATGATTATCCCACCACACAATAAAGACTGCGCCATTTTTGAACAGAAAATTAACGGTAAATTTTATGCTTTACATCGCCCAAGCAGTGTAGATTTAGGCGGTAATTACATTTGGATTGCCGAATCGCCAGATGGTATTCATTGGGGGAATCATAAATGCATCATCAAAACCCGAAAACACCATTGGGATAGTAAACGTGTTGGTGCAGGCGCTGCGCCAATAAAAACCGACAAAGGTTGGTTGGAAATTTATCATGGGGCAAATGCCGAACATCAGTATTGTTTAGGTGCATTTTTAATGGATTTGAATGATCCTTCAAAAGTAATCGCCCAAACTGAAGAGCCAATTATGAAGCCGATTGCTGAGTATGAATTATCTGGCTTTTTTGGTCAGGTGGTTTTTACAAATGGCCACACTGTTAACGGCGATGAATTAACCATTTACTATGGCGCAGCCGATGAATTTGTTTGTGGTGCGAAATTCTCTATTCAAAACATTTTAGCTCAATTAAAATCATGCGATCAGAAATAGCTCATTTTAAAAGTCAATCCTATAATTTTAAGGTACTAACTCTAACCAATTTAATTTATAGCATTGTATTACCTGTTATAGATATTTTTGTAGCAGCCTATGTAATGCGTAGTTCAAATGATCCGGTAAAAGTGGTTGTTTATCAATTAACCATTTACACAGGTATTCCAATTACGTTTTTAATAAACGGTTACTTATTACGTACTTTTTCTATCAAAACTTTATATTCTTTAGGGATGATGCTAAGTGGAATTTCTATGATGGTTATGATGTCTTTAACTACCTTAGATACCGTTGGAATTGGTGTTGCCGGACTAATTATGGGCATGTCTTTCGGGTTTTATTGGGCAAATAGGGATTTTTTAGCTTTGGCCATGACCAATGATGAGAATAGAAATTACTATTATGGCTTAGAAACATTCTTCTACACCATTATTGCAATCATAATACCTTTTTCTATTGGCGCATTCATAGAGTATCAATCTGCAATAAGTGGTAACGCACAATTAGCCTATCGCATTGTTACAGGCTTTGTGGTATTTATTACAATTTTGGCTTCGATAATGTGTTTCAGAGGTAATTTTACAAATCCAACTGAAAAGAAATTTGTCTATTTTAAGTTTGACCCTTATTGGTACAAGTTGTTAAGATTAGCCAGTTTAAAAGGTTTGGTACAAGGATTTTTAGTAACCGCACCTGCAATGTTAATTATGTTATTAGTGGGTAAAGAAGGTGCCTTGGGCACAGCTCAATCTGTGGGCGCCATTATTGCCGCATTTGTAATGTATATAATTGGTCGAAAAACTGCCCCAAAACACCGGGTTTATGTATTTGGAGCCGGATTGTTATTGTTTGCTATTGCAGCAATCATTAACGGTATTTTATACAACAGCACAGGAGTTATCATATTTATGCTTTTACTTTTGCTGGCAAAACCTTTGTTAGATATTGCTTATTACCCTATTCAATACAGTGTAATTGATATTTTAACCAAGAAAGAAAAACGCAGCGAATTTGCCTACATATTAAATCACGAAGCTGGATTGTATATTGGCCGTTTGGTTGGCGCCGGAACATTTTTAGTATTGGCTTATAGTTTTTCTGTAGAAATTGCCCTTCGTTATGCCATTGTAATTGTTGCTGTTTTGCAACTGGCCTCGTTTTGGGTAGCCAAGGATATCATTAAGCAGGGCAAAATAGAAAATATAGATGACGCTCCAATTTTGAGTAACGAAGAGCCAACGCTTGTTGCTCCTATCACTAACTAGTAAAGAATTTTTTTATGAGGATTACAAAAATACTTTTAGCTCTATTAATATTAGCTGTTTCGAATATTGTTTATGCCCAGGTTAAGCAGGTATCGCTAAATCGGGTTGATGAAATGGCCGATGTTCCACAGCCTTTAAAAATTATTGACTGGAGGCTGATGGCGCAAAATTTTGATAAAACCATTTATGATTTTAACGCTAAGGGCGAATATTGGCCAGTGGTTTGGATGGATAGTACCAACAAAAATTTTGAACAGCCGGTTATGGGTATTTACACTGCCGTAGGCGATGTTCGCCAGGGTAAGCAGAATAATAAAGGCATGTTTCATGAAGCTTTGGCTAATATGGGAGCGGTAATGGGCGCCACTTTAATCGGAATAGATAAAAGCAAGCAGAACAATATCAATTATGTTGCCATGCTGAAAAACTATTTTAATCGTGATACCAAATGGAATATTATGATGAACAATACTGCTCCCGAGGTTGCACTTTTAGGAGGAGGTTATGGCAGAGACTGGTGGTATGATGTTTATCCGAATGTTTTATTTTATGCCATTTGCGAGCAATATCCAAAGCAAAAGGATTTTGATTGGATTGCAAAAAGTATAGCAGAAAAATTTTTTAAGGCCGATTCAATTTTAAAGGGAGATTATAATTATTCGTATTTTGATTATGCCCAAATGAAGCCGATGAAAAACCAGATTTGCGCACAGCAAGATGCAGCTGCCGGGCATGCATGGGTTCTATATTCTGCTTATAAAAAATTTGGCGATAAACGTTATTTAAAAGGTGCCATAAGCGCTATGACGGCTCTTGAAAGTAATAAAATAAATCCTACTTACGAATTGTTAATGCCTTTTGGAGCTTATTTAGCTGCAAGAATGAATGTAGAGCAAGGAACAAAATTTGATGTTCAAAAATTAATGAACTGGACATTTGACGGAACTGCAGTATGTCGAGAAGGTTGGGGTGTTTTAACCGGAAACTGGAATGGTTACGATATTTCTGGCGTTGTTGGTAGTACTGTAGACCACGGTGGTTATGGTTTTTTAATGAATACATTTGATGCCGCCTGGCCGCTGGTGCCAACAGTACGTTATAATACAGCTTACGCAAATGCAATTGGTAAATGGATGTTAAACGCGGTTAATGCTTCAAGGTTTTTTTACCCTCAATACATGCCGGCAGATAGACAAACCATACCTCAGTTTGAATCGGTTACCAAAGGAGTTATTGCTTACGAAGGTTTTGCCAAAGTTTCTACTTTTGATACACTTTACACAGATAAAAAAGGTCCGGTTGCACAGGGTGATGGACCGAAATGGGTACCAGGAAAAAATCCTGAAGTATCGCAATTTAGTGTTTATGGCAGCGGGCATGTTGGTATTTTCGGCGCCATTGTGGAGAAAACCAATGTTGACGGAATTTTGAAATTGGACGTGCTTGCCACCGATTTTTATAAAAATAAAGCTTACCCATCTTATTTGATTTATAACCCTTACAAAGACGGCAAAGCGATAAACTATAAAACGAAAGGCAAAACAAAGGTTGATTTATATGATGCGGTAAGCCAAAAATTTATTGCTAAAAATGTACTGTCTTCTAATCAATTAAAGCTAAATGGTATGCGTTCTGTTTTGATTGTTGAAGTACCAACGGGTAGCAAAATTACAAAAGCGAAAAATCATTTATTGGCTAATGGTGTTGTTATCGATTATCAGAAAAAATAGCTTTAAAGCAATTTAGCTTTATGTTTTTGAAAGATGAACTTTTGTTTGTAAACCCGACAGCAGCGGCAGCCCCGAGTTTTCACGAGGGCTATAGCGAATGGCGGGGCTGAGGTTTCCGATAGATTACTGCACACTCATTTTCTAATTATAGTTTGTAGTAAAAATCATAAAGAATATGTACAAAAAAAGCGTTCCGAAATTAATCGGAACGCTTTTTTTAGTTTAAATATTGCAAATCTAATATCCAAAAATCTGTTCTAATGTTAAGGTTGTAACCTTGCCAAATTTCTGCATATCCTCAAGTTTCACTTTTTTATCAGATGCAACAATTAAATAGCTGTAAGGCTTATTTGCTATTTTTTGGTCGTGGAAACCTTTAATATCAGTAAAGGTTATTGGTTTCAAACCTTTGTATAAATCAATTCTTGAATCGTAATCGTAGCCTAATTTTTTGTCGGCAAAATAGTAGGCAAAAATACCATCTTTAGTTATTCTTGTGGTTTCGAGCGAAGAAAGCACGTTTGATTTTGCACCATCGAACGATTTATCACTTTGTGGCAAAACATTTAATAATTCATTCATTCCGTTAACGGCATCCGTCATTTTATCGGCCTGGCTACCAACATAAGCAATCATGCTATATTGTCTGTCGGCTTTATCTGGCATTTGGTAAAGCGCATAGGTAGAATATGCCAATGCTTTCGATTCTCTGATGGTTTGGAATACGATAGAACCCATTCCGCCACCAAAATAATTGTTAAAAACCTCAATATTCGGGCGGTCAGTTTTATTGTAAACTCCAGTGTTTCTTAACCAGCGAATTTCTGATTGTACCATATCATAGTTAGCAAAATAGACTTTGTTGCTATCCTGAACGGTATAATTATAAACCTTTGCAGGTGCAGCCGGCGTAAATTCTTTAGCTAAAGGATGTTCTTTTTTAATATCGGCAGTAATTGCATTAACGTCTTTTGGTCCGTAATAAGTAATTACATGCTCATAATTAGTTAAGTTTTTCAGCAAATAAATTAAATCTTCGGCTTTCATGTTTTTAACATCATCGTTAGAAAGCACGTTATTATATGGGTTTACCGCACCATATTGTGCATAAGAAGTTAAACCAACCATTATCTGGCCTTTATTTAATTTATTATTTTCGCGATTTTTAAGAATGGTATTTTTTAAATCTGCTAAAGCTTTTTCATCAGGTTTTACATTTGCAAGAATGTGTTCAACTAGGCTTACTGCTTTATCAAAATTTTCTTGTAAGCCACTAATGTTTAGGGTTGTATTTTCGGTACCAACGTTTAAGCTGTAGGTGCAAGCAATATCATAAAAAGCCTTACTAATTTCTTCTGCAGTATATTTATCAGTTCCTAAAAACGGTAAATAGCTTGCAGCATAAGGTAATAACTTATAATTGTTAGTGCCGTGGTTAAATCTGTAAGTCATTCTGAAAATAGAATTATCGGTATTTTTAGTTGTTAAAACCTCTGCAATACCTACTTTGCCGGCAACAATATCTTTTTTATAATCTAAAAACTTTGGCTCTAATGGCTTAACCGGAGATTCGATTACGCTTTTAACAAATGGAGATGTTAAATTGCCATTTGCATTAATTGGCGTAATGGTTGGCTTTTCTACTTTAACTATGTTTTTGTCTTCACCTTTATGTTTGAAGCCGATAACATAATTATCTTTAAAGTAAGTGTTGGCAAAAGCAACTACCTGCGCTTTAGTAATTTTAGCAGTTTCTTCTATGTCTGCTAAGCTTTTATCCCATTTTGTGCCTCTGTTTAAAATAAACTCGTTTGATAGATATTCAGCTCTGCTATTATTGCTATCAAAAGCTTGTAAGAAACTAAATTTCTGGTTTGCAACTATCGCTTTAATCAAGCCATCATCAAACTTACCTTGTTTTAAAAGCTCAATTTGCTCTAACAATAATTTCGAAGCTTGCTCTAAACTCTGGCCCTGACGCGGTTGTGCAGATAAATTGAACACACCGTAATCTTTCATTTGCTGATAGCTTGCGCTGGCTCTTTGTGTTTTTTGTTGCTTGTTTAGGTTGATATCTATTAAACCTGCTTTGCCATTAAATAAAATACTTTTTATTAAATTAAGCATTAAGCTGTTTTGTGTGTTTTCGGCGTAGCCGCGATAATAAATTTCGGCCATCTCTGCACTCGGACCATAAACATCAACTTTCTGTATTTTTGTTAAAGGTTTTTCAGGAGCCGGATTGTATAAGGTTACAGGTTTGGAAACCATGTAGCTAAATGCCTTGTCCACTTTTTTAATCATTTCATCAGGGTTGAAATCACCGGTGAAAATGGCAGCCATATTATTCGGCACATAATATTTGTTGTAGTAATTTCTTATTTCAACTAACGATGGGTTTTTTAAATGCTCAATAGTACCAATTGTAGTTTGCTGACCATAGTTATGCGTAGGGAAAAGCAATTCCATCATCGCTTCATCAAGCTTGTTTGGGTCGCTATCTAAACCACGGTTTTTTTCCTCGTAAACCGCTTCAAGCTCTGTATGGAAAATACGGAAAATTGGTTTGCGGAAACGCTCACTTTGAATGGCCAAAAATTTATCAACTGCGTTTGATGGAAAATCTTCATTATAAACGGTTTCCTCGTACCAGGTATGGGCATTTGATGAGTTACCACCAATACCAGAAATCATTTTATCGTATTCATTCGCGATAGAAAAATTTGATGCTTCGCCAGAAGTTTTATCAATTTCTTTATAAATTTCTTTACGTTGAGCAAGGTCTGTAGTTTTGTTATACTTTTCGTACAGCGCATCAATTTTATCCAACAAAGGCTTTTCTTTAGCCCAGTTGTTTGTGCCAAATTTATCAGTTCCTTTAAACAAAAGGTGCTCTAAATAATGCGCTAAACCTGTTGCGTTTTTCGGGTCGGTGTTGCTACCCGCCCTAACGCTCATTCTCCATTGAATATTTGGTTCTTTATTATTTGGAGAAAGAATTACGGTTAAACCATTTTTAAGGGTGTAAAATCTCGAATTCGATGGGTCGTTGGTTACATATTTATACGTGTAACCGCCTCCAGTTGCTGTTTTCCACAGATAAGTTTGTGCTTTTACAAACGAACCTGTTACTAAAAAGCAAGCAAGCGTAAATAGTTTGAATTTCATTTATTTGATTTTGGTTTATGATAACGATTTTCGCAATTTTATTGCTCTAATGGATGATTAAAATTCTAAATCGTAGGGTTAATAAGTTACTTTACCAAATATAAATGGATTATTGTATCGAATGAAATGCTTTTGAAATAATTAAAAGAAAAGGTTAAATAACTCATCAATATAATAATCAGCTTTACTACCGCTTAAATTTATAATCTGTATTTTTACAGCATGACAAAGCAAAACACTAAACCCAATATTTTAGTTGTAAATGATGATGGCATTACCGCTTTAGGCATTAAAAACCTAATGGAAGTGATGCAGGAATTAGGAAACGTAGTTGTTGTAGCGCCTGATAGTCCGCAGAGTGGAATGGGCCACGCCATTACAATTGGCAAACCCATTCGTTTTGATAAAGTAGAACTTTACCCGGGCGTAGAAATGTACAAGTGCAGCGGTACACCGGTAGATTGTGTAAAGCTTGCCGTTAATAAAATTTTTAAGGGTAAAAAACCAGATTTGTGTGTTTCTGGAATCAATCATGGCTTAAACAATTCCATAAACGTTCTTTACTCAGGCACAATGTCTGCCGCGGTAGAAGGTGCCATCGAAAAAATTCCTTCAATTGGTTTTTCTTTAGATAATTTTGCAGCCGATGCCGATTTTAGTTTCACAAAAAAGTATATCAAAAACATTTGCGAGCAGGTTTTGGCAAATGGTTTACCCGAAGGCATATTGCTAAATGTTAATTTCCCTAAAGGTGATGGCTTAAAAGGCATTAAAATTTGCCGCCAGGCAAATGCAAAATGGATGGAAGAGTTTGATGAGCGGAAAGACCCTTACAACAGACCATATTATTGGTTAACGGGGGTTTTCGAGAATTTTGATAAAGGCGAAGATACCGATGTTTGGGCATTGGAAAACGGTTACGTTTCAGTAGTTCCGGTTCAGTTTGATTTAACTGCTCACCATGCCATACAAATGCTTAACAGCTGGAATTTTAGTGCTAAAACGCAAACAAATTCTAACGAAAAGTCGAGTAAAGTTTCTGCACCCGATGGAATTAATTTAGGCTAAATAATGAATAGTAGTTTAGCAAAAATTAAAAATTCTGTTTGGATAGGGTTAGGAATTGGCTTGCTTTCTCCGGCGATATTGTGCGCATTTGCCTGGTTTATCATTAACCATGTTGCATATTTAAGCAAGGCCGATTTATTGTACATCGGCGCAATTGCCTTTAACGCATATTTAATGCAATATTTTTTTAAGTATAATAAAGAAAACATTGGCAGAGGCATACTTGCAGCAACTTTTGTATGTGCATTTATTTTCTTTGCTTACAAAGTAGCTTAGTGAAAGATAAATAATTTGAAAATAAACGTTAGTAGTTTTTAGCTTTAAGCAGTCCCACTTTTCCTGCCCGTCCGGCAGGCGGGCGCTTTAATCTTTTTGTTTTCGTTACTGCCTTTAATAGCTGTCATCCTATGCTTGTAGAAGGACAATATCTAAGGCGCTTCTACAAGTTCCGCGTGACAGAGCAACAAAAAGTATTTCCGCTGCAATCGGGTTTAAAAACAAAAGCTTGCTCTGGCAAAATGTGAGCGCTGCATTTTTTAGGTTTGGGTTTTGTGCACAAACTGTTGTACCCAAACCCGATAGAAAAAATAGCCCGCAATCCCGATTCTTCATCGGGAGCGGCTATAAGTGATAGCGGGACTAAACTGAACGATGAAAACTGTACCAATCGTTTTCAAAAAAAGGCTTTAAAATAAAAAAAAACGCACAACTTAAAAATAAATGAAATACTACTTAGTTGCTGGAGAAGCATCGGGCGATTTACACGGAGCCAACTTAATGAAAGCTTTAAAGGCCGAAGATAAGGAAGCTGTTTTTAGGTATTTTGGCGGCGATAAAATGCAGGCAGAAGGCGGTGAATTAATAAAACATTATGCCGAAATGGCTTTTATGGGCTTTACAGAGGTTTTACTAAATCTGCAAACTATTTTTAAAAACTTAAAAAATTGTAAAAATGATATATCTGCATGGAAGCCCGATGTTTTAATCTTAATTGATTTTCCGGGCTTTAACCTTAAAATTGCTGAGTTTGCTAAAAAACAAGGCATTAAAGTTTGTTACTACATTTCGCCTAAAATTTGGGCGTGGAACCAAAAACGGGTATTAAAAATTAAACGAGATGTAGACCACATGTTCTGTATTTTGCCTTTCGAAGTAGATTTTTACAAGGAATGGGGCATGGATGTAGATTATGTTGGCAACCCGCTTTTGGATGAGAAAGCGCAGTTTAAGGCAGACCCAACCTTTAGCGCAAATTATAATTTCGGTGATGATAAAATTATTGCATTGCTGCCCGGAAGCAGAAAGCAGGAAATAGAACGTTTATTGCCAGAAATGCTAAGTGTTACCAGTCAATTTCCTAACTATGCGTTTGCCATTGCTGCAGCGCCTACTTTTACCGAAGATTATTACCAACAGTTTATCGCCGGCAAAAATGTAAAACTTATTTTTAATAATACTTATAATTTGCTGTTTCATGCGCATGCAGCCTTAGTTGCATCGGGTACGGCAACTTTAGAAACTGCTTTGTTTAAAGTGCCACAAGTTGTGGTTTATAAAGGCGGTGCCATATCAATTGCTATTGCCCGTATGCTGGTAAAAATTAAATTTATCTCTCTGGTTAATTTAATTGTTAACAAAAAGATAGTTACAGAACTTATTCAGGAAGATTGCAATACAGCAAAAATTAGTGAGGAACTGAATTTAATCATTTCGGGAGAAGGGCGTAAAACAATGCTGAATGAATATGAACAGCTGCTTAATTTAATGGGTACACCGGGCGCTTCAGAAAAAACGGCTGCATTAATTGTTAGATATTCAAAGCTTTAGTATAAAAACCAATTGGTTTATGAGCCTGGTTTTTCACTGTTTTTGGTGCCATTATAACGATTTAGCAAAACTCATGTTTTTTATTTAGTTTTGAGCCACCATCAACTATTTACGATTCGAGAATGAAAGCCCTTTCTATAAAAGACATTGCTGTAAAAGCCAATGTATCTATAACAACAGTTTCCTTTATTATTAACGGAAAGGCAAAAGAAAAATCTATTAGTGAAGCTGTAATCGAAAAGGTTGAAAAAATTATAGAAGAAAGTGGTTATAAACCAAATCAAATTGCCAGAAGCCTAAGAACCGGTAATTCAAACATTATAGGTTTAATTGTTGAAGACATTTCGAACTCGTTTTTTGCTAAAATTGCTCGCCTGATAGAAGATAAGGCATATAAAAGAGGTTACAAAATTATATACTCCAGCACAGAAAATAACATTGGTAAAGCGCAAGAGTTAATTAATTTGTTTAAAACCCGAAAAGTTGATGCTTACATCATTTCGCCAATTAAGGGCTTAGAAGAAGACGTTCAGGCTTTGCTCAATGAAGATAAACCGGTAATATTTTTCGATAGAAATTTACCCGAGTTAAAAACAAATTATGTTGGTGCCGATCATTTTAACGCTTCTTACCAATCGGTAGAAAGTTTTATTAAAGAAGGCCGAAAAAATATTGCACTCGTTACAACCGATATTGATGTGCAACAAATTACCGAACGTTTTGAGGGTTACAAGAAAGCGTTAGTAGATAACAAATTTGATTATAAAGAAGAGCTAGTTGTAAAAATTCATTTTAATCAGGATGAAGAAGCAACTATAAAAGAAATAAAGACCCTGCTAGAAAACCAAACTTTGGATGCCGTTTTATTTGCAACCAATTATTTAGCCATAAGTGGATTGAAGGCATTGAAGCAATTAAATAAAAAGATTGGTGCTGATTTATCGGTTATTGCATATGATGACCATGAAGCATTTGAGTTGCACACTCCAGGCATCTCAACCGTACAACAGCCCTTAGAGGAAATTGCAGAAACAGTTATAAAGCTGATTTTAAGTCAGCTTTCTTCAAAATCAAAATTACCTGAAGAACAAATTATTCTGCCCACCAAGCTTATCATTCGAGATTAAATTCAAACTCTTCATTTGGTTTTAGTGTAACGTTTATTTTACAACTAAATCGTTTTATTATTTAGAAAAAAATTTCTACTATTGATGTAGTAAAACGATTTACCATAACCAAGTATTTATGAGACTTTCGCAGAACCCTAACTGTATGTCAAATATTCTTTTTTTTTACTGGACGGACTTTTCTAATGGAGCCAATACTATATATGCTGTAACGGAACATATAATCTAAAACAAACGCTCTACAATAAAATATCAGATAGATTAAAGTTTGCTATTGTGTATGGTAGTGCACAACGGATGTAAACAATAATAACAGAAAACATAACTAATCAATTTAAAATTTAACAAAACCGCTAATGAAAATTAATTTACTCAAAATTACGGGGCTATCTGCAGCAATTGTATTGCTTAATAGTCCTGCGTTTTCAATGAATTCGGAGTGGGGAGGTGCGAGAGGATTCTTGAATACGAACTTGCTCAGCAATTCTGTGCTAAAGCAAAACGTTATTACCGGAACGGTAGTAGACGACAAGGGACAGCCTGTACCCGGTGTTGGTGTAAGAAACCAAACAACAGGCAAAACTGCTGTTACAGATGCAAATGGTAAATTTGTTATCGAAGCTTCAACTGGTCAGGTGGTTCGTATATCGTACATTGGTTACGATACTCAAAACATTACCGTTGGTTCTTCATCAACAGTTAGCGTAAAATTAGTTCCTGCTACCGATACATTAGATGATGTAACTGTAGTTGGTATTGGTTATGGTACATTGCCTCAAAAAGAAGTTTCTTCTGCTATTACTCACGTAACCGCTGATGAGTTTAGGCAAAGTGGTTCTAGAAATGCTTTAGACTTAATTCAAGGTAAAGTTGCAGGTTTAAGCTTAACACGTACAAGTGGATCTAACCCAAACAGTGGTGTTAGTGTGCAATTGCGTGGTGTGGTATCTGTAACTGGTAGTCAATCGCCATTATTCGTTATTGATGGTATTCCTGGTGGTAACCCTGATTTATTGCAACAAGATGATATCGAATCAATTGATGTATTAAAAGATGGTTCTGCTGCTGCAATTTATGGCTCTACTGCAAATGCTGGTGTTATCTTAATCACAACGAAAAAAGGTAAATCTGGTCCGCCGCAGTTTAACTACAATGGCTATGCAAGGGTTGAGGTTTATAATCCATGGTTAGAATTTTTAACACCTGCAGAATATAAAGCTAAAGTTGCATCTGGAGAAATTAAACAACAAAACTTTGGTAGCGAAACTGATTTTGTTGGGGATTTGATCAACAAAAAAAATATCTCTAATAACCATAACTTTAACATGAGTGGCGGTACAGATAAAACGAGCTATAGAGCAAGTTTTAACTACCGTGATTTACAAGGTATTGCTAAACAAAATAGCAGAGAAGAATATACCTTAAGATTTAACATTAATCAAACAGGTTTAAATGATCGTTTAAGAGTTTCTGCAAACTTGGTAACTAACTTTAACAAAGCCAATTTATTAGGTGGCGGTGGTTGGGAAAGTGAGCAAACTAAAAACCCTACATTATCAAACTTTAATCCTGATGGAAGCTACCGTTTTGATTTAACAAGTACTAATGAATATGCTCGCCTATTCCAGGAAACTTCTTATCGTAAACAACAAACATCATCTGCTGATGTTAAAGTTGATTTAGATATTATCGATGGATTAAAAGCTTCTGTGTTTGGTTCGGTACAAAGAGATAACGGTTTTGACGGCGCTTATCGTGCAAGAACCAGTGAAAACTCGGTAGAAAATACAGATTTTCCAGGTGGTGGTTATGCAGGTAAGTCTGACTTCCTAAATCAAAGCTGGGCATTTGAACCAACATTAAACTACAATAAAGTTATTGCTTCTAAACATAGTATTAGTGCATTATTAGGTTACAGTTATCGTTATGGCATGAGTGAAGGCTTATCAGCTAGTAACCGTGGTTTCATCAATGATTTATTTCACGAAGATAACTTAGGCCAAGGATCGGCTTTAGGTCTTGGTAAAGCATCAGTAGGTAGTAGTAAAAGTGATAATACTTTAATTGCGTTTTTTGGTCGTTTAAACTATGTATTTGATGGTAAATACATCTTAACTGGTACTTTAAGAAGAGAGGGTTCATCACGTTTCGGAGATAACAACAAATGGGGTAATTTCCCGGCAGTTTCCGGAGCATGGAATATTTCTCAGGAAAATTTCATGAAAGATGTTACCTGGGTTAATAACTTAAAATTAAGAGTTGGTTATGGTGAAACTGGTAACAGTGGTTTCTCTAACAATGCCTCGAGGGTAACCTTAGGCGGTGGTGGCCGTTACTTGTATCCAGATGGTCAGTATTTAGAAACTTATGGTCCAAGTCGTAACCCAAATCCAAATTTGAAATGGGAAACCAAAATTGAAACCAACATTGGTATCGATTTCAGCTTACTAAAAAATCGTTTAACTGGTCAAATCGATTTATTTAATCGTAAAACGAAAGATTTGTTAGATACTTATACTTCTCCTCAACCTCCATTTATTCAAAGTTCTATCTATACAAACGTAGGTACAATTTCATCTAAAGGTATTGAGATTGCATTAAGCTATGCTGCGGTTGCTCAAAAGGATTTCAGCTGGGATATTGATGCAACAGCTAGTACATTAAGAAATAATTTGGATGCATACTCAAACGATGAGTACAAAATCACATTTAAAACTTTCGGTGGTATTGGTGGGGCAGGCGCTTTAGGTGATGCAATTGTAACTTATGAAGGCGGTCGTTTAGGTGAATTCTGGGGTAAAAAGTTTGCAGGCTTCACTCCTGATGGCAAATGGTTGTTTTACAATAGAAACGGTCAGGCCGTTCCAAACGCTCAAATCAACAATTCTAGAGATAAAAACGTAACTGATTTGCAATTGATTGGTAACGCAATACCTAAATACTATGCTTCATTAAATAACAATTTTAGATACAAACAATTTGATTTACGCGTATTCTTAAGAGGTAAATTCGATTATGATATCTTAAATAGAAATGCGCTTTCTTACGCAAATAAAACTTGGTCTGGTAACTTGTTAACAAGCACTTTTGATAAATACAGCCAAATTAACGATACCTACATGTATTCTGATTATTATTTAGAAAGAGGTAGCTACGTTAAATTGGATGAGGTAACATTAGGATATAACTTCAAGTTTAAGACTAAGCTTATCAGAAACATGCGTATTTATGCAACAGGTCAAAACTTAGCAACAATTACTGGTTATACAGGTAGTGATCCTGATTTTATTAATGACAATGGCTTAGGTCCAAGTGTTGATAATAGTGGCTCTTACCCAAGTACACGTTCGTTCCTTTTCGGATTAAATGTTGGATTTTAAAGATTAAAATAAAATGAAAAATAAATCAATCATATATAGCGTACTTGCCGGGGTATTATGCCTCACAAATGCATGTACTAAATTAGATGAAAATGCATACAATGAGTTGTTAACAGATAATTTCTATAACAACAGAACTGAGGTTTTATCAGCAGTTTTACGTCCATATACACATGCTAATGCATGGGTTACACCATCTGGTCAAGATAGCTGGTGGCGTATGGCAGAGCTTTCAGGAGATCAATTAGCATGGCCAACCAAAGGTCGCCATGGTGAAGATGGAGGTAAATGGAAAAGATTTCATTACCATACCTGGACTACTGACGAAGGTGGATTTAACAGTGCATGGTCTTTAATGTTCTGGGGTATGGGCTTATGTAACGACCCAATCGAGAACATCGAGAAACGCGATATCGCAGCTATGGGTATTTCTCAGGCAGAAAAAGATGCATTTGTTGCAGAATTAAAAATGCTTAGAGCATTCCATTATCTTAAATTGATGGATTTGTTCGGAAATATTCCAATCGTAACTCAGGTTGGTATACCTGCTAAACCTGAAACCAAGTCTCGTAAAGAAGTTTTTAACTTTATTGAGTCTGAGATTAAAGCTAACATCGATAAAACTCCAAAATTATCGCGTAGCCAATTGGGTCGTATTTCTCAGGCAGCTGGCTATGCTATGCTTGTAGAATTATATTTAAACGCTGAAGTTTGGACGGGAACAGCTCGTTGGGATGATTGTATTGCTGCAGCTAATAAATTAATTGCTGGCGATGGTGGTGCTCAAAATGGTACTATGGCTTTAGATCCCAACATTACAGATCCGTTTAAAACAACTAATGATTTATCCAAAGAGGTTATTTTCTCTATTGCATATAACTACAGTGTTGCAAACTTCCAGCCATCATGGCCGTCAGAATTTTATCATTTCAAACAGCAACAAATTTATGGTGGCGGTAGAAATGGTAATGATGGTATCGTTGTTATTCCGGGTGTTTTCACAACTTACGAAGATGCGGATTTAAGAAAACGTGAATGGTTATTAGAAGGTACAATGTATCAGTTTACAAATCCTACAGCTCCGGTTTTAGCTTCAGAAGAATATAATGGTTTACCATTAGTTTTTGTAGATAACATCCGTAAAAATAAATCGAACTCTACAGTTTCGAATATGAGTGAAGGTGAAGAAAACTCTGGCGTACGTTTCAATAAATATAAATTAGGAAACCAATTTGCCGGCCCAGGTGGAATACCTGCAATTGATGCTAACTATAACAACGGTGACTGGAATATCTATCGTTTAACCATGATTTATTTTGCTAAAGCAGAAGCAATTATGCGTAAAAATGGTGGGGTTGCAAATGCAGAAGCGGTACAGTTAATTAACGACTGTAAAAAGCGTGCTTATACGGCTGCTAATTGGGCTACCAGAGCTTACACGCCTGCAACATTAACTATGGATGAACTTTTAGCTGAAAGAGGTAGAGAATTTATCTTCGAAGGTATGAGAAGAGATGATTTAATCCGTTTCGGTAAATTTACCACTAATGCTTGGTGGGATCATACGCCAACAGCGGCTACTAAGGCATTATATCCAATCCCTCAAAGACAGAGAGAATTAAACACAAATTTAACTCAAAACCCAGGCTATTAATAGTCTACCTAAGAAAAGGTGCTCACGTTTGAGCACCTTTTTTTGTCAAAAATTTAACCAAACATTTTGTAACTCATATATTACAGCTGTATATTAAAATATTAACCATTTTTTGTTAATATTGAAACTACTAAAACGTTTTACTTTATTGTCAAATAATTACATTTGAGCCAAGAAAATTATAGTCTAAAAGACCTATAAATGTATAATCTATCAATTATTTTACCTATTTAATTCATTTGAACTAGCCAAATTCTATCATGCATAAATCCTGTAATATTTTTCGATGCGTATGTGGTTGTTCTATTGATTCAACAATAAGCAAATAAGCGCAAATAAATTACCATCACATGAAATTTAGGTTTTTCATATTTGTATTTGTATGTCTGTATGCTAGTCAGCTCTTGGCCCAGAAGAAAGATTTGGTGCAATATGTTAATACCCTTCAAGGCACAAACTCTAAACACGAATTAACTCGTGGCAATACATATCCAACCACGGCTTTACCATTTGGTATGCATACCTGGACACCCCAAACCGGTAAAAATGGTGATGGCTGGAAATATCAATATTTTAAAGAAGCAATAAGAGGTTTTCAGCAAGCTCACCAGTGTAGTTCATGGACACGCGATTATGCTGTTTTTTCCCTAATGCCAATGATTGACAATTTGGTTGTGGATGAAAATAAGCGTGAAGCTAAATTTAGCCACAATAACGAAATCGCGAAGCCAAATTATTATAAAGTTAAATTCGATAACCAGATTACTACAGAAATTTCACCATCCGAGCGTGGTGCACACCTTCGTTTTTCTTATCCCAAAGGGAAAAAAAGTTTTCTGGTTTTAGATGGATATATCCGTACCAGCGGTGTAAAAATTTATCCTAAAGAAAATAAAATAACCGGGTACGTAAGTAATGGGCAGGGTTTTAATAAAGATTGGAAAAGTTACTTTGTAATACAGTTTGATAAAAAAATTAAAAATTTTGGCACCTGGGATAATAAGAAAAATACAATTAATACTGATTCTACTTCTTCAGAAGGATCTGGTAAAGGTGCATACGTAGAATTCGAAGCCGGAGCAATTGTTCAGGTAAAAACGGCTTCATCATACATCAGTTTGGCTCAGGCAGAACTTAATCTTAAAAGAGAATTATCTGTTGATAAAACTTTGGAAGCAACCAAAGCAAATGCTGCAGCTGTGTGGAATAAATCATTAGGCAAAATTTTAGTCGAAGGTGGTTCTAAGGCAGATATGGAGACTTTTTATTCATGTTTCTTTAGGGCAAGTTTATTTTCTAGAAAATTTTATGAAATAAATGAAGCTGGAAAACCTTATTATTTTAGTCCATATGATGGTAAAGTTCATGATGGCTACATGTTTACCGATACCGGTTTTTGGGATACCTTCAGGGCACAATTTCCGTTAAATACTTTGATACAACCAGAAATGAATGGCCAATACATGCAAGCTATGATTGATGCTTATAAACAATGTGGTTGGTTACCTTCGTGGTCTTTCCCTAGTGAGGCCGGAAGTATGATTGGCAACCATGCTATTTCGCTCTTTGCTGATGCCTGGGCCAAAGGAATCAGAACTTTTAATCCGGAAGAAGCATTAAAAGCATATCTGCACGAGGCTACAAATAAGGGGCCGTGGGGGCCGGCAAATGGCCGCGATGGATGGAAAGAATATTATGAACTTGGCTACGTTCCTTATCCAAAATACAGAGAAGCAACTGCAAAAACCTTGGAGTATGCCTACGACGATTATTGTGCTTACCAACTGGCCAAAATGATAGGCAATAAGTTTTACATGGATATTTTTGAGCGACAAATGTTTAATTATAAAAATGTTTACGACCCAGCCACCCGGTTTATGAGAGGTAAAGATGCTTCTGGTAAATGGTCGCCAAACTTTGATCCTATTGAATGGGGAGGGCCTTTTACCGAAGGTAATGCATGGCATTGGCAATGGTCTGTTTTTCAGGATACTAAAGGCTTAATTAACCTGATGGGTGGCAATAAAAACTTTGTTGCTAAACTTGATTCTGTTTTTTCAGAACCTAATAAAGTTAAAGTTGGTACTTATGGCGGTATGATTCATGAAATGACAGAGATGGTTATGGCTAATTTGGGTCAGTACGCCCATGGCAACCAACCCATTCAGCACATGGTTTATTTGTATAATTATGCAAACGAACCCTGGAAAGCACAATACCATGCCCGAAATGTAATGGCAAAGCTTTACGATGCTACAGAAAATGGTTATCCTGGTGATGAAGATCAAGGTCAAACCTCATCGTGGTATGTATTAAGCGCAATGGGTCTTTATAGCGTAACACCTGGTTCAGCAGAATATGTTATCGGAAGCCCTATGTTTAAAAAAATTACTATTAATTTAGGCAACTCAAAAAAGTTCATCATCGAAGCTCCGGCTAACGATAATAAAAACATTTATATTCAATCTGCAACCTTAAACGGAAATAGTTACACCCGAAATTTTTTATCACACAGTGATATTACAAAAGGTGGTGTTTTTAAACTCGAAATGGGCAACAAACCGAATTTAAATAGAGGATTAAACGAAGAAGATAAACCTTTTTCGTTAAGTAAATAAATAAAATGCTATTGAAAGCAAAGCATTTTTACAGGGTGTAAATTTTTAAGAAAGATAAAGACAGAATGGAAAAACCTGTTGCATTAGGTGTAGATATAGGCGGCTCGCACATTACAGCGGCATTAGTAGATTTAGAAACCAGGACAATTATTCGTGATTCCATTCATAGAAGTGCGGTTGATTCTCAGGAAAGCAAAGAAATAATATTAACAGCCTGGTGTGATGTTATCACCAAAGCGTTTAAAAAAATAACAGTACAAAATAAACTTGTAGGTATAGCCATGCCGGGTCCTTTTGATTATGAAAACGGTATATCCTTAATTAAGGATCAGGATAAATTTAAGGCACTTTATGGGGTAAACATTAAGCAAGAACTTTCTGCAAGATTAAATATTTTACCAGAAAACATTCATTTTATAAACGATGCAGCAGGCTTTTTGCAGGGTGAGGTATTCGGTGGTGCCGCTCGTGGAAATGCAAATGTTATTGGTTTAACTTTAGGTACAGGTTTGGGCTCTTCTTATGCCGTAGGTGGCTTTGCTCAGGATGCTGATTTATGGAATTCACCATTTTTAAACGGAATTGCCGAAGATTATCTTTCTACCCGATGGTTTGTAAAACGATACAACCAGTTAAGTAATAATACTGTTGCAGGTGTTAAAGAACTGGTTAAATTAACAGCCACAGACCATGCTGCAACTCGTGTATTTATGGAGTTTGGATACAATTTGGCGCAATTTTTAGTGCCGGTAATAAAAAAATATAAATCTGATATGGTAATTATCGGAGGCAATATCTCCGGTGCATTTAGTTCCTTTTCTCCAGAATTAATCGCAACTTTAAATGGTAATGATGTGCATGCAACAATTAAGGTTACGAAACTAAAAGAAAACGCAGCTTTAATAGGTGCAGCAAGTTGTTGCGATGTTAATTTTCATAATGAAATGGTTGAGGTAATAGAACACAAAAAAATTCATCATTAAAAGCTCAGGCTTTTTTTTATTAAAAGTAGTAAAACCATTTAGTAATAATAAAAATGATTATAAGAGCTTTCATTAGCCTCAATTCTTGCAAACATTTCAATGCTTTAAATATTAAATTATTGACCTTTTTTATTGTCGTTTTTTTTGCAGATGTGCAAAATACGATAGCTCAAAAAACAGCCAATAATATTTTTTATGTTGATGCTAAAATTGGTAGTGTTGGTTTAATTTTAGAGCCAACCAGACCAGCCATTCATTTACCAAACAGTATGTTAAGAACCTTCCCGGTTCGTGCTGATCAAATTGATGACCAGATAGCTTATTTTCCGCTAACAATTTCATCACACAGGCAAAACTGGCTTTTCGGCTTGATGCCTTTTACTGGTAAAGTAGATGCGCAAAGCTGGAATCAAAAATTTACTTACGACAACGAAAAAATAACGCCCGATTTTTACAGTGCTGTTTTAGAAGACAACGGAACAACCATAAATTTTGCTCCTTCTGCAAAAGCTGGTTTTTTCAAATTTAATTTTGCCGGTAAAACCGATAATTACCTTCGCCTTAATATTCTGAATTCTGGTGAAATTAATCTCGATGGTAAAACAAAAATTAGTGGTGTAGAGGAATTTCAAGGTATGAAAGCTTATTTCTATGCCGAAACGAATGCACCTGTCGAAATTATTTATCAGGATGGTCAGGCGAAAAAGAGAAGTTTACTGAAAGTGTTGAATGGTGTTCAAAATGTTTCTTTTAAGTATGGTATTTCTTTTATCAGTATAGAGCAGGCAAAAGAAAACTTATCTAAAGAAATTTCTGATTGGGATATTCTTAAACTTCGCTCAAAGGCCACAAACGTTTGGAACAAAGTACTTAACCAAATCAATGTTGATGGTGGTACTGATGCTCAAAAACGTGTTTTCTATACTTCATTATATCGCTCTTACGAAAGAATGGTTGATATTAATGAATACGGAAAATATTATAGCGCTTACGATAAGAAAATACATATATCTGATAAGCCTTTCTTTGTAGATAACTGGCTTTGGGATACCTATATTGCTTTAGAGCCGCTGCAAACGATTTTAAATCCTAAAATTGAAGGTGAAAAAATTCAATCTTATGTTCAAATGTATGAGCAAAGTGGATGGATGCCTTCTTTTGCATTGGTTTTTGGCGATAATCCTTGCATGACAGGAAACCATGCTGCAGCATGGTTTTTAGATTCTTACAATAAGGGTGTCAAGAACTTCGATTTAGAAAAAGCTTACGAAGGCATCAGAAAGAACTCTCTCGAAGCGACATTGCTTCCATGGCGTAATGGTCCGGCAACCTCATTAGATAGTTTTTACAGCCGAAAAGGTTATATGCCTGCGCTTAAAACCGGCGAAAAGGAATTTGTAAAAGAGGTACATGGCTTCGAAAAAAGACAGAGTGTTTCGGTAACCTTAGAAAATAGTTTTGATGACTGGTGTATAGCGCAGTTTGCAAAAGATATGGGTAAAACCAACGACTATAAATTATTTTTAAAAAGGGCCGAAAACTATAAAAATGTTTACAGGGCAGATAAAGGTTTTGTTTGGCCAAAGGATGCCGATGGTAATTGGATAGAACCATTTGATCCTAAATTTTCTGGTGGACAAGGCGGAAGAGAGTATTTTACAGAAAATAATGCTTACACATATAATTGGGATGTTAAACATGATTTAAGTGGCCTATTTACCTTAATGGGTGGCCCTGCTAAAGCAGAGCAGAAACTAGATGATTTGTTTAGAGCAAGTTTAGGTCGTAGTAAATACAATTTATGGTTTACTTTTCCTGATGCTACGGGTTTAGTTGGCCAGTTTGTAATGGGTAACGAGCCAAGCTTCCACATTCCTTACATCTACAATTACACTGGTTCGCCTTGGAAAACCCAAAAAAGAATCAGAATGCTTATGGATACCTGGTATACCGATAATTTATTCGGCATTCCGGGCGATGAAGATGGTGGTGGCATGACGGCTTTTGTTGTATTTTCTATGATGGGATTTTTTCCGGTTACGCCTGGAGTTCCGGTATATAGTATTGGTAGCCCTGTTTTTAATAACATCACCATTAAGTTGGATAATGGTAAAACTTTTACGCTAAATGCTAAAAATAATTCGGCGGAGAACAAATACATTCAAAGCGCTACATTAAATGGTAAAGCTTTAAACCGGTCGTGGTTTACACATGATGAATTAGCAACTGGCGGAACGCTAAGTTTGGTAATGGGAAATATGCCAAACAAAACATGGGGAACTAAGGATTTGCCTCAATCATCATTAAAATTATAATTTTTACGATCCATGAAATACCAATATAAAGGCTTCCTGTTAATCATTATTGCCCTGCTTAGCTTTAATATATCAAACGCTCAGGATGTTAATCTGATTAAACGTCAGCAAGATTTTGTCGATTTGCGCTTTGGTATGTTCATCCATTACAATATTCCAACTTATATGGATCAGGATTGGGCAGATCCCGAGGCATCACCTTCTATTTTCAATCCTAAAAAATTAAATTCCGACCAATGGGCAAAAGCAGCAAAATCTGCCAATATGAGCTATGGCTGTTTAACAACCAAACACCATAGTGGTTTTGCTATTTGGGACACCAAAACAACTGATTACAGCGTAATGAGCAGCCCATACAAAAAGGATGTTGTAAAATCTTATACAGAATCTTTCCGCAAAGCGGGATTAAAAGTAATGCTCTATTATTCTATTTTAGATACACATCATAAAATCAGACCAGGGCTAATTACACCTGAAAAGATTGATTTTATCAAAGCTCAGATCCGCGAACTGCTCACAAATTATGGTAAAATAGATGCTTTAATAATTGATGGCTGGGATGCACCTTGGTCTAGAATATCTTATGATGATATACCTTTCGAAGAAATTTACACTTTAATTAAATCTATCCAGCCAGAATGTTTAGTTATGGATTTAAACGCTGCAAAATATCCGGCAGAAGCCTTATACTACACAGACATTAAATCTTATGAACAAGGCGCTGGTCAGCATATTCAAAAAGAAAGCAATAAGCTGCCTGCATTGTCTTGCCTGCCAATAAATACAGCATGGTTCTGGAAAACAGATTTCCCGAAGGTTGGTACTAAAACTGCTGATGTTTTGGTAGAAAATATGATAAAGCCATTAAACGCTGCATATTGCAATTTTATACTTAATGTGGCGCCAAATCGTGATGGTTTGATTGATGATAATGCTTTATCAACATTAAAGGAAATTGGAAGCAAGTGGAAAAACGAAGGGCCTTTACCTCCGCTTCCAAAAAACGAATATCCAATAATTTCATCCAATTTAGCTAAAAAGCAAGCATCAAACTCCAGCTGGAGCGATGACATGAATATTATGGATTTCGCCAACGATGATAGCTTCTCTACCACGTGGGTGTCTAACCCAACGGTAAAAGCTCCATGGTATGAAATTACCTTTGATAGAGATAAATCTTTTAATACCATCGTAATCGCCGAGAAAAAACCCAATATAAAAGCATATAGATTAGAGTATAATGAAAACGGTATCTGGAAACTTTTGCTTTCAGGCTCAGATGTTTCAAGAATAAAAATTCATCGCTTTAATAGGGTTTGGGGTAAAAAAGTTAGAATGCTGATTGATAAATTTGATAAGCAAGTAGAACTTGCAGAGTTTCAGGTTTACAACGAAAGAAGATAAGAAAACACATAAACTGAATAATAAAAATGAAAAAATTATTTATCGCCTTATTAAGCTTTGCAGCTACTGGAAGTTTCGCACAGCAGGTAGGCAAAATTAGCGATCCGGTTGAGTGGATAAACCCATTGATGGGTTCTCAATCTAAACCTAGTTTATCAAATGGTAATACGTATCCTGCGGTAGGTGTGCCTTGGGGCATGAATATGTGGACACCACAAACCGGTAAAATGGGCGATGGTTGGGCATATACCTATGATGCAGATAAAATTCGCGGATTTAAACAAACACATCAGCCTTCTCCATGGATGAATGATTACGGTGCTTTTTCAATTATGCCTGTTACAGGAAAATTAAAATTTAGCGATGATGAACGTGCAAGTTGGTTTAGCCATAAAGCGGAGGTTGCAAAACCATACTACTATAGCGTTTATTTAGCAGATGCTGATGTTACCACCGAAATTACACCTACAGAAAGAGCAGCTCAATTCAGATTTACTTTCCCTAAAACGGATAGTTCTTTTGTAGTAGTTGATGCGCAAAACAAAGGTTCTTACATCAAAATTTTTCCTAAAGAGCGTAAAATTATCGGTTATACAAGCAAGTATGCCCGTGGTCCGCTGCCTAAAAACTTTAAAAACTATTTTGTAATTTATTTTGATAAAGATTTCAGCATAGCTAAAACCTGGAGTGGGAAGCAATTAAATAACGATTTGGAGCTAACAAGCGACCATACTGGCGCTGTTATAGGTTTTAAAACAGCTAAAGGCGAAAAAGTTAATGCGAAAACAGCATCTTCTTTCATCAGCTTTGAGCAGGCAGAACTTAACCTTAAAAGAGAGCTAGCCAGCGATAATTTCGATGCAACGAAAAATAAAGCCAAAGCAACCTGGAATAAAACCTTAAGTAAAATTGCAGTTGAAGGTGGAACTATCGACCAAATGCGTACTTTTTACTCGTGTTTGTATCGTACGCTATTCTTCCCGAATAAATTATATGAATTGGATGCTCAAAACAAAATTGTACACTGGAGCCCATACACAGGTGAAACCAAACCAGGCTACATGTTCGCTGGAACAGGCTTTTGGGATACTTTCAGAGCTTTATATCCATTCCTAAATCTTGTTTATCCATCAATAAATAAAGAAATGCAGGAAGGTTTGATAAACGATTACAAAGAAGGTGGCTGGTTGCCGGAATGGAGCAGTCCTGGTTACGCAAATATCATGGTAGGTAATAATTCTGCTTCTGTGGTGTCTGATGCTTATATAAAAGGTTTACGTGGTTACGATATCCAAACGTTATGGGAAGCTGTAAAACATGGTGCTAATAACGAAGGCCCAATGGAAGCAGTTGGCCGTGATGGGGTTAAATATTATAACGAATTAGGCTACGTTCCATTTGATGTGAAGAAGAATGAAAATGCTGCCAAAACTTTAGAATATTCTTATGATGATTTTACAATCTATCAATTAGGCAGAGCTTTAAATAAACCTGCATCGGAGATTGAAATCTATAAGAAAAGAGCAATGAATTACAAAAATCTTTTCGATCCGGCTTCCGGTTTAATGCGTGGAAAAAATCAGGATGGTACTTTTCAAACACCATTTAGCCCGTTTAAATGGGGTGGTGCTTTTACCGAAGGTAACAGCTGGCATTATACCTGGTCTGTTTTTCAAGATATTGATGGTTTAGCAAAGCTGATGGGTGGGCATGATAAGTTTGTAACAAAATTAGATTCTGTTTTCTCTATGCCGCCGGTTTTTGATGAAAGTGCTTACGGCGGTGTAATACACGAAATCCGTGAAATGCAAATTGCAAATATGGGCCAATATGCACATGGTAATCAGCCAATTCAACACATGATTTACCTTTACAACTATGGTGGCGCACCTTATAAAACACAATATTGGGTTCGCGAAACAATGGATAGAATGTATAAAGCTACACCAGATGGTTATTGTGGCGATGAAGACAACGGCCAAACATCTGCCTGGTATGTATTCTCTGCAATGGGTTTTTATCCGGTAACACCGGCAACAGATCAGTATGTTTTAGGAGCACCTTTATTTAAAAAGATAACTTTAACATTAGAGAACGGAAAAACTGTTGTTATAAATGCACCGGCAAATAGTGCCGATAACCGTTATGTACAATCTTTACAGATGAATGCTAAACCATATTCTAAGAACTGGATTAGCCATAGCGGACTACAGAATGGAGCAGTGTTAAATTTTGGTATGTCTGCAACGCCAAACAAAACCAGAGGTTCAAATCCTGTAGATTTTCCTTATTCATTATCAACAGAAAAATAATAAAAAGTGGTTAATAAACTAGTGATATAAAACCTAACTAGTTTCTAAATTGCGATAAATTAAAATTTAACTAATAATTAACTAATAAACACACATTATGAAGATTAGCGTCTTAAAAGCAGGATCGACAGCATTATTTTTGCTGGTTGGTACATGCCTGGCGTTTGGCCAGCAGCCAAATATTCCGCTTACAGATCTTTCAGCATTTAAAGAACCGGGTAACTCCTGGTCTCTGGTTAGTGATGTAACTGTAGACATGAATGTTGAAAATGCCATAAAAGGTACAAAAGGTACTGGCATATTATTAAATACATCATTGCCAAAAAAGCCTGGTTTCGATTTAAAAACCATTAAGGAATATGGCAGTATGATTTTGGAATTAGATTATCTATTGGCTAAAGGTGCTAATTCTGGCATTTATATTCAAGATAATTATGAGATACAATTAGAAGATTCGTGGACAGTTAAAAATCCACTTTCATCAAATAACGGTGGTCTTTATGAGCGTTGGGATAATGATAAGCCAGAAGGTGAAAAGGGTTTCGGAGGTATTGCACCACGCCAAAATGCAAGTAAAGCACCAGGTTTGTGGCAACATATAAAAATCGTTTTTCAGGCACCAAAATTTGATGCAGCTGGAAAGAAAACTGAAAATGCAAGGTTATTAAGTGTTGATTTAAACGGAGTAACCATTCATGAAAATGTTGAACTTAATGGCGCAACAAGAGGCGGTTTTGGTACAGAAAGAACAATGGGACCAATTCGTTTTCAAGGCGACCATGGTTCTGTAGCTTTCCGTAATATTACAGTTTCAGATTTGCCAGCTATGGCTACACAAAATGCTCGCCGTGGTGGCGGTGGTGGCGACCCGATTTATGTTGATGCGCCAACAAATACAATGATTCGTAGTTTTGTTGATGTATTACCGGGTGTTCGTTCGGTACATGCAATTTCAGTTGGTGGCCCACAACAAACAGCTTACAGCTACGATTTGGATAATGGAACATTGTTGCATGGATGGCATGGTGGTTTCTTAGATGCAACCCCAATGTGGGATGGTCGTGGAAATGGAACCTCTCGTCCTTTAGGCAGCGTAACGCGTTTTACATCAAAACCAGTTTTGGCCATTTCAAAATTAGCAACACCAGAAAGCGCCTGGACAACCGATACCGCAGGTACCGGATTTCGTACTAAAGGTTATGTTATGGATAATCAGGAACGCCCTGAATTTAAGTACAATATATACGAAAATAAAGTTACAGATGCTATAAAAGTTATGGAAAACGGCCAAGGTTTAAGCCGTGAGGTAACGTTAGAGCAGCCATCAAAAGATCTTTATCTCCTTTTAGGTGAGGTAAAAGATATTAACGAAGTTTCTAAAGGTTTATATCTGGTTGATGATAAAGCTTACTATTTGCAATTTCCAAATGGCGAAAAACCAATTGTTAGAGATGCGAACGGCAAAAAACAACTGATTATTCCTATCGGAAGCAAATTAAATTATTCTATATTATTTTAATCTGAAAAACGATGAGATATACATTTAAAACACTTGCAACATTAGCTTTGGGCTTAAGTTTCTCAACGCTGTTTGCTCAGGAAACACCAAAGGAAGAAGATTTTTTCAGAATAAATAAAGTAAGAGTGCCCGAAGGGCCAATTTTAGAAGTTGGTGGTTTGGTTACTTTGCCAAATGGCGATTTAGGAATTTCTACCCGTAGAGGTGAAGTTTATATTGTTGAAAATCCAACCAGTACGAAACCATATTTCCGCAAATTTGCCAGCGGCTTACACGAAATATTAGGTTTAGCTTACAAAAATGGAGCGCTTTATGTTGCTCAACGTGGCGAATTAACCAAATTGGTTGATAAGAACATGGATGGCAAAGCCGATGTTTACGAAACGGTTTACGCATGGCCTTTAAGTGGTCACTACCACGAATATAGCTTTGGTCCGAAAATAGCTCAGGATGGAACATTTTTAGTTACTGCAAACGTAGCTTTTGGCGATGAAGAATGGTGGAGAGGCGAAAGCCGGGTACCAATGCGTGGTTGGGCAATGAATATTACCGAAGATGGTAAAATGACACCTTATGCAGCGGGCTTCCGTTCGCCGGCAGGTATTGGTATGATAGATAATCAATTCTATTATACTGAAAACCAAGGCGATTGGGTTGGTTCTGGTGGTTTGTGGAAGGTAAATAAAGGCGATTTTATGGGGCATCCTGCAAGTTTAAGATGGGCAGGCAGATCTGATTCACCAGTTAAATTAACTTCAGAATTTTTTTATTCTAGTATTGATGAGCGTAGAATTAAAAATGAGCAAGGACGATACATCAAGCCAGAAAATCGTGTAAATGAAACTTTTAAAACGCTTTTCGATATGAAGAAGGTTTTTCCGGAGTTAAAGTTACCTTCGGTTTGGTTGCCTTACGGAATTTTAGGTATTTCATCGGCTGAGCCAGTAAAAATCCCTGAAAATACTTTCGGACCTTTTGCCGGTCAAATTTTGGTGGGCGATCAAGGCATGAGTATCATCTCGAGAATTTTCCTTGAAACCGTTAAAGGCGAAGAACAAGGTGCTGCTTTCTTATTCAGAAAAGGCTTCCGTTCTGGCGTTTTAAGGTTAGCTTGGGGAACTGATGGTTCATTGTTTGTTGGTGAAACAAATCGTGGATGGGGTTCTGCTGGTGATGCAAACGAAGGCTTAGAGCGTTTGGTTTACAACAATAAAGTGCCTTTCGAAATGAAGGCTGTACGTTCGATGCCCGATGGTTTTGAAGTAGAATTTACTAAACCAGTTGATCGTAAATCAGCAGAAGATTTAGCATCTTATGCAGCAGAAAGCTTTATTTATAAATATCATCCGGTTTATGGTTCGCCTCCGGTAAATACCGAAACATTAAAAATAAACGGCGTTAAGGTATCAGAAGATGGTATGAAAGTTAGATTAATCATTCCAAACCTTCGCCAATATTATATCCATACTTTAACGTTAGATGGTGTTCGTGATAAAGAAGGTTTTTATTCGTTGGTACATCCGGTGGCTTATTATACTTTAAACCAAATTGCTGATGGTGAAAAACTATCAATGACCGGGGTAAGTACAAAAAACTCTGAAAATGGTCCAAAAGCATCGGCTACGCCGGTGAAAAAAGCAGCTAGCCCTAAAGCGGGTACGGGTGCTAAACCAGAAGCTAAAGGTGCAACCAGCACAACACCGTTAACTACGGCTGCGGTAAAGGCGCCAACTTTTAAAGAAGTTGAAGGCTTATTAACCAGAAGAACTTGTACAGCATGCCATAACACAACCAAAAGACAAATCGGTCCGGCGTTTGTGGAAATTGCAAAACGTAAATATTCTCCAGAAAAAATTGTTCAGTTAATTCACAATCCACAACCGCAAAACTGGCCGGGTTACTCAACAGAGATGCCGCCAATGCCTCAGGTTACCAAAGCCGAAGGTTTAAAAATTGCAGCCTGGATTAATTCTTTGGATAAATAAGATAGTTAGTTAAGTTTGGTAAACGGTTGGTGGAAACGCCAGCCGTTTTTTGGTTTAAGAGCTATTAGTAAATTTTAGCTCGTTAAAATTAATGTGTTACCAAAGCCAGCAAATCGATTTTAATTTTTGTAATGGACCGAAAAAAGAAATGGAGATTCCGCTTATGCAGAATCCCCATCATCTAAATTAACGCTCTCATATACATTAACGCTGTAATTAGATTTTATTGCATCAGGTTTTATTTTTTTTTCACATAGTGATGTCGGATAATTCTTCTTTAGCGGTTCTATAGATTTGCATATAATAAATTGATTAATTTTACGACATGAATCCGATTAATAAAGAACTGCAAAACGCCGAAAAACTAGCTGCTGCGATTGAAGCAGTTAAATTTATTAAGGATGGGGACATTGTTGGCTTAGGTACGGGCAGCACTGCAACCTTTGCAATTAACGAGTTGGCTAAGCGGATTAAAGGTGGCTTAAAGATAAAAGCTGCAGCAAGCTCCCTCGCAACAGAAGAGTTGGCGGTTAAAGCTGGTATCGAAATTTTAAAATTGGAAACGCTGGGCGTTATCGATATCAGCATTGATGGTGCAGATGAATTTACAGAATCACTAGATTTAATTAAGGGCGGCGGCGGAGCATTATTTCGCGAAAAGATTATCGCATCTTTAAGTAAAAATGCCATCATTATTACCGATTCATCTAAAAAAGTTGCCAAACTTGGTGCTTTTACCGTTCCTGTTGAAGTAGTTCCTTTAGCCTATAAATATGTTGTAAATAAAATTGAACAAATGGGTGGTAGAGCTTTAATCAGACTAAAAGGAGATAAAAACTTTATTACCGATAACGGGAACTACATAATTGATGCTGATTTCGGCTTGATTAACGAACCTGAAACACTTGCTTTTCAACTAAATCAGATTGACGGTGTATTAGCCCATGGCATATTTATAGGTTTAACGGCTAAAGTGATTATGGCAAAGAGAAACGAAATCATAACCTATTCCTAAATACATTTTCACCGAGGTTTTTCAAATCTAAAACCTTATCAAAAATTTTTACCGACTAATTTATTTCACTCACCGACTATTCCTGTTTACTCGTAGAAAAGCCATTTCTCTGCATCAGTTTTCGAGCTACTTTTGATATATAAAAACAAAGGTCATGGAAAATTTAACCAACAAAAATCACTCAGATAAACAATTAGGATTTGGTGTTTTAATTATCGTAATAGGTGCTGTACTTCTTTTAAGAAATAGCGGCATAGATGTTCCACATTGGGTTTTAAGTTGGCACACCATTATGCTTGGTGCTGGTTTATGGATTGGATACAGCAAAAATTTTCAAGGTAGTGGCTGGTTGGCGTTTACCTTAATCGGAGGTTTCTTTACACTACGTGACATTACTTTTTTCGATTTTGAAATGTCAAAAATTTCAATCGCATTAGTTTTAATTGGTCTTGGGCTGTGGGTTATTTTAAAACCCAAACAATACAAACCTTTAAATAATTTTCAAAATTCTGCAGAGCAGCAAAATTTTAAAAACTAAAATTCTTAACTCCATCATATATAAAAGAAGGAACACCATATAAAAGTGTTCCTTTTTCTTTTTGTAAGAATTTATGGTGATGTGATATTTTGATTTAAAAAAGAAACGGGGATACCACCTAAGCAGTATCCCCGTCATCTAAATTAACGCTCTCGGTAACATAAACGCTCAAATATTTATTTATTGTGTAATAATTAATTTTTTTTAAAAATTATTTTGTAAAGCTGCTGATGGCTAACAAAAAACTAATCAATTAGTTGTTTAATAGTAAAATACACTTCAAATATTATTAACTTAGGCTGTTTAAATTTTAACCAAACAGAACACCCTTATATTATTCATGAAAAAAAGTATTTTATTAATGTTTGTTATGTTGATGTTTACAACTGCATCTTTTTCTCAAAATGTAGTTGCGCTTTTCAACAATGCAAATAATTTCTTTCAATTAATGGAAGAACAAAAGTTTACAGATGCCTATAGTCTTTTTGATGATACGGTAAAAACGAAAATTTCGGAAGAGAATTTAAAAAAACTTTGGACGGATTTGCATACTTCTTTAGGTAAATCAGAATCAATTGATGCAGTTCAAAGTAAAGTTCAAGGTCAGTTTTTTGCTGTAACCGTAGAAGGCAAATTTGAAAGAGGCACGCAAGATTTTATATTGGGTTTTAATAAAGCTCAAAAAATTGTCGGCTTTTTTCTGGTTCCAAAAGTAAATTCTCCTAAATACCTGTCGCCTGCATACGCCGATACTACTTTATATACAGAGAAAACTGCTTATATTACTACTCCCGGGCATCAGCTTGCTGCAGTAATTACTGTTCCAAAAAATGCAAAGAATTTCCCACTTGTTGTATTTGTTCATGGTTCAGGTTCTTATGATATGGATGAAACCGTAGGCCCTAATAAGCCCTTTAAAGATTTGGCAGCCGGTTTTGCAGCGCAAGGAATTGCATCCATCAGATATGTTAAAAGAACATTAATATATGCCAACGAATTTCAGAAAGCTTTTACTGTAAAAGAAGAAGTTTTGGATGATGCAAACCAAGCGTTGTTAATGGCGAAAACTGTTCCTGGTGTAGATTTAAAAGGCATATATTTATTTGGACACAGTTTAGGCGGAATGCTTGCCACTAAAATTGCTGCTTCTTTTCCAGATTTAAGTGGCGTTATTATGGCTGCTGCACCTGCACGTAAGCTTACCGATTTAATTATCGACCAGAACAAGTATTTGTTTAGTAAAATGAATGATACCACTCAAAAATCAAAAGAACAGTTTGATAAGTTGATTGCAGAGTTTTCTAAAAGTAAAATAACACAGGCCGGCACCATGAAACCCGATTCTGTTATTTTAGGTTTACCTGTTTCTTACTGGGTAGATTTGAATAATTATGACCAGGTTGCAGCGGCAAAAAACATTACCAAACCACGTATTTTAGTATTGCAGGGCGGTAACGATTATCAGGTTACAGAAGAGGATTTTAATCTTTGGAAAACGAATTTGGCAGGAAAACAAAATGTAGAATTTAAGTTTTATCCCGGTATTAATCACTTGTTAAGTCAGCAGCTTGAAAAAGGTACGGGAACACAATACCAAACTTTTTCGAGTGTTTCGGCAACGCTGATTAATGATATTATAGCCTGGATAAAGATTAAGTAAGGTTTTAAGATATTTAAAGTAAATGCTCAATCGGAATAAGATTGAGCATTTTTTTTTAGCAATTATTTTTGAGCGTAATTGCAAATGCCATCTTATCAATTGCAGAAAACAATATCTTAATTTTTCGGGTTGTTAATAAAGATATATTTAGCCGATACATGGAAAAAAAGAAGATAACATTAAAAGGTATTTGGGGCGTACTTAAAGCATCATTCACCGGGTTTGGAGATCATAAGGTTACAAAGTTAAGCGGTTCACTTGCCTACTATACTGTGTTTTCTATGGCACCGCTTTTGGTGGTTATCATTTCACTTTGTGGTATTTTTTTAGGCAGAGAGGCTGCAGAAGGACAAATTTATCGCCAATTGGATGATTTTTTAGGAAAAGATACCGCCTATCAATTGCAGCAAATTGTTAAAACAGCCTACTTAAATGGAAAAAGCACCATTGCATTTACTGTTGGTTTAGCCACTTTATTAGTTGGTGCAACAACGGTTTTTGGCGATATACAGGATTCTATCAATACCATCTGGGGTTTAAAGCCAAAACCTAAAAGAGGCTGGTTGAAATTATTGCAAAATAGATTTTTATCTTTTTCTGTAATTATAAGTCTGGGCTTTGTTTTGTTGGTATCTTTAGCGGTAACATCTGTATTAGATGCTTTTAGTAGTCGTTTACAAGCTCGTTTTGAAGATATTTCTGTTGTTGTATTTTACATTCTTAATCAGATAATTACACTTTCCGTTATTTCATTAATCTTTGGAGTAATTTTTAAAGTGCTTCCTGATGCTGTAATTAAATGGCGTGATGTTATTTTAGGGTCTATTGTTACTGCAATACTGTTTATGATAGGTAAATTTGCCATTTCAGTTTATATAGGTAAAAGTAATGTTGGCAGTACTTACGGTGCTGCAGGCTCATTAGTTATTCTCCTGTTATGGACATACTATTCGTCCATCATTTTATACTTTGGTGCTGAGTTTACCAAAGCCTATGCTATTGCTTATGGTTCAGAAATTCATCCATCGCATTATGCAGTAACTACTAAAGAAATTGAGGTAGAAACCGAAGGTAATTCAATTCAGGATAATCATCCGGAATTGAAAAAACAGATTACAGAAGAATAAGGATTTATTCGCCCCAGGCAGTAATTATCAATTTTCTGGCACCACCATAATTTCTGTGTTCACCAAGATATATCCCTTGCCATGTACCAAGGGCAAGCCTTCCGTTTCTAATTGGAATGGTTACTGATGTGCCCAGCATAGCCGCTTTTAAGTGTGCAGGCATATCGTCAGAACCTTCGTAATCATGCTTGTAGTTTGGATCGTTTTCTGGAGCAGTTTTATTAAAGAACATCTCAAAATCTACTCTAACAGTTGGATCTGCATTTTCATTTATCGTTAACGATGCAGAGGTATGTTGGATAAAAACCTGACAGATTCCTATATTGATTTGATTGATTTGAGCTAAGGCCGCAACCACTTCTTCGGTTATGATGTGAAAACCACGTCTCCTTTCTCTTAATGTTAATGCCTCCTGAAAAATTTTCATCTTTATTTTTTTATCCAACCAATTTGTTCATCATCATGGCTTATTAAATGATAGTTTTCAAAGTTACCTAATACATTAACAAGCGTAGATTCTTTTAAAATTAATTTTACAAGTGCCGAGCTATCTGGCTTATCGTAAACTGTAGTTTGAAAAGCTTTTAATTTTATTTTCAGTAAAGGCTTTTCAACTTTAGCAATAGCATTATACTCAATAAATCCCGTACCGCCATCTGCCAGTTCTGCTTTTACCCATTTAGCGTTTGCCGCACTAACTGTTAAAATTGTACCACTTTGCAGTTTTGCGTAGCTTTCGTCTTTTTTTTCTGTTGAATGATGCAAGAATACATTTTGGGCTGTTCTAAAGGTTTTATTGAGATTTACGAGCGGGCTGGCAATATTATCAGGTTGCTGAATATACGGGTTAATAAATGGTAAAGGATTTATCGCGCCACCGCGTGTGTACAACCCAAAATGCAGGTGAGGCGCTGTAGTTTTTGCATTTCCGGTATTGCCCATTAACCCTAAAGTATCGCCCTTTTTTACTTGTTGTCCTGCATTTACGAGTTGCTCATCAAGATGGGCGTAATATAAAGTGTAATCTTTATTTGCGGGCCTGAACCAAACCACCCTGCCACCTAAATTATTTTCATTTACACGTTCAACCGTTCCATCATTAGTAGCAATAACCGGGCTTCTAAACTTCCCGAAAATATCTACACCTTCATGTTTTCTGGTATTTGCATCTCTACCATCGCCAAAAAAACTTTTTACACTATTTAATCCGCTATGCGTTGGGAAACCTTGCGATGGTCCGGAAGTTATCTCCAAACGGTATTCTACACTTTGCAGCAGCTCTGGCTGTAATCGGATTAAGAAAGTTCCTTCATCTTCAACATCAAACAAAATATTGCTATTTAGCGTATCTGCAGAAGCCACCAACTTCATATTTTCTGTATTCATCTGCCATACATCTAAATAAATTGATGCGCCTGTAGCGGGTTTTTTAATAATTGATATGGTTAATTTCTGTCCTTTAAGGGCTTTAAATTTATAGGCTGCGGCATTTGCCTTTTCTGCAGAAAAATATCCTGCCTCTTTAAAAGGGATGGTAATGTTTAATGCTTTATCTAAACTTAAAGTTGCGGAGGTAAGCCACAAAGCACCCATGGCAGTCTTATCTAAGCCTGCAGAAATTAATTTTCGCTGGTATTGCTCGTGTGGTGAGGCAGGTTTGAAAATGCTAACGGAGCCAGATTTACATGCGTTTAAAAAGCTCGCTAAACAAAAGCTGCAAATAAGTATGGTTAAACGTAAAGGATGATTCATGTTGGGTGTTTAAAAAGATAACAACGCTAAGCAGGTAGGGTTTGCTTTACACCATATTATAATGAAAATTGTGCTACGAAAAAGATAATCGTTATGGCGACAGTAATTTTTTTCCAATAATTTTACGATTAATTCCATTAATCCCTTTGGGTTAAATATATTTGTGGAGGTAGGGCAATAAGCCTATTAGCTAATCAAATTATAAAATCGATAAAATGAATAAATTCGAAAGCCGTTACGCTCAGAGTCCAAATGAAGTTAAACAAATGGATACTATCGCTTTGCGGGAAAATTTTTTAATTGAAAATGTTTTTGAGCCAAACCAGGTAAATCTTACTTTATCTCATTTCGACCGATATATTGTTGGTGGCGCAATGCCTGTTGATAAAACAATAGATTTACCAAATCCAGACGATTTAAAAGCGAATTATTTTTTAGAACGTAGAGAAATTGGTATGATAAACGTTGGTGGAAAGGCTATCGTAACAGCCGATGGTGTACAGTTTGAATTAGCATACAAGGAAGCACTATACATTAGTAAAGGCACAAAAGAAGTTAGTTTTGCATCAGCAAATGCTGCAGAGCCAGCCAAATTATACATCAATTCTGCACCGGCACATCATGCTTATCCAACAAAAAAAATAAGCAAAGCTGATGCTGAAATTGTAGAATTAGGTACGCCTGAAACTGCAAATCACAGAATTATAAATAAACTTTTGGTAAATAGTGTATTGCAAACTTGCCAATTGCAAATGGGTATGACCGAGCTGAAATCGGGCAGTGTATGGAACACAATGCCTGCACATACACACGATAGAAGGATGGAAGCTTATTTCTATTTTGAAGTACCACAAGGGCAAAGTGTTTGTCATTTTATGGGGCAGCCACAAGAAACACGTCATATCTGGATGCAAAACGACCAGGCTGTAATTTCTCCAAATTGGTCTATTCACTCTGGTGCAGGAACCAGCAACTATACTTTTATTTGGGGCATGGCTGGCGAAAATTTAGATTACGGCGATATGGACCATTGTGCAATAAACGATTTAAAATAATTCGAAACGCTAAAAAATAAATAAAAATGGTATCAAACCTATTTAATTTAACAGGTAAAACTGCACTGGTAACAGGCTGCAAACGCGGTATTGGAAAAGCCATGGCGCTGGCCTTGGCCGAAGCTGGAGCAGATATTATTGGCGTTTCTGCTAATCTTGAAAATTCTGGAAGCGCTATTGAACGAGAAGTTACGGCCTTAGGCAGAAAATTTTTTGCTTACCAATGTGATTTCAGTAAAAGAGAAGCTACTTTAAGTTTTGCTGCAAAAGTTAAGTCAGAACATCCAGTTATCGATATTTTAGTCAATAATGCGGGTACAATATTACGTAAACCAATTGCCGAACATCCGGATGAATATTGGGATGAAGTAATTGCTGTAAACCAAACTGCACCATTTATTTTAACAAGAGAAATTGGTCGGGATATGGTTGCACGTGGTAGCGGTAAAGTAATTTTTACTGCATCATTATTATCTTTTCAAGGTGGCATTACCGTTCCGGGCTATGCAGCAAGTAAAGGCGCAATCGCATCTTTAACCAAAGCATTTTCTAATGAATGGGCAAATAAAGGGGTAAATGTAAATGCTATTGCACCAGGTTATATAGCAACAGATAATACATCAGCTTTAAGAGAAGATGAAGATAGAAGCACGTCTATTCTATCCCGAATCCCAGCTGCAAGATGGGGAACACCAGACGATTTTAAAGGCCCAACCTTGTTCCTTGCATCAAATGCAAGTGATTATGTTCATGGGACTATCTTGACGGTTGATGGCGGCTGGATGGGTAGATAGTATTGAGATTTGGGTATTGGGTACTGCGATTTGGGTATTGAGTATTGAGTATTGCGATTTGGGTATTGAGTATTGAGTATTGAGTATTGCGATTTGCGTACTGAGCATTGCGATTTGGGTATTGCGATTTGGGTATTGAGTATTGAGTATTGCGATTTGAGAATTGAGTATTGAGATTTTAATATTGCGATTTGCTTATTGAGCATAAAAAAGTCCGAAGTTTTTTACACTTCGGACTTTTTTGTATGCTAAATCTTCTGACTTTGGTCTATAGACTTATAAAAACCTATGAATACAAATTGTAAATCTCTTTAATATCCTTCAAAATCGCATCAAAATCAATTTTTAAATCAATTAATCGACCTGTGTGGATATCGAAAACCCAACCTTGTACGGTTAATCCTCTTAACGTTATTGCTTCTTGTACAGCAGCCGTTTTTAGCAAATTAACGCATTGTTCTTGTACATTAAGCTCAACTAATCTGTTGTATCTAACGCCTTCGTCTTCAATTTTATTTAACTCATCCCTGTGGGTACGGTATACATCGCGGATATTACGTAACCAAGGGTTCAAAATACCCATGTCTGCTGGCTGCATTGCCGCTTTTACACCACCACAATTGTAGTGCCCACAAACAACAATGTGTTTCACTTTTAAATGGCGAACAGCATAATTTAATACTGTCATCACGCTCAAATCCACATTATTAACCAAGTTGGCAATATTTCTATGGATGAAGGCTTGACCAGGCTGTATGCCCATCAAATCTTCTGCGGTAACTCTACTATCAGAGCAGCCGATATATAAAAACTCAGGCGTCTGTCCTTTGGCTAATTCAGTAAAATAATCAGGGTTATTTGCTAATTTACGGCCAATCCACTCTTCGTTATTTTTAAAAACTTCTTCTACTTTCATTCTTCTAATATTTTTTATGATACAATATGTTAGTAAGGATGTTATTTTTTATAAAACTATAAAAAGATTTTTTCTTTTCGGTTAACTCTCCCCACTATATTTTCATTCTATTTTTTTAAACAAGGCTGATGCTTAAATGTTGAGATAATTTTATTTAAATTAATTTCTCTAATAGTGTTTTAATCTCAGTTGTGTTTAAAGTAGCATTAATCTTAATTTGCTTTAATGTTCGGTTTAGGCTCCTCACCGAAATACCCAGATAAGCTGCCATATCTTCCTTAGAAATTTCTAAATCGGCCTCCGTTTGTAGTTTTAAAAGCTTAGCTAATCCATATTCTAAAGTATATAATTGCTGAAAAGATGCCCGGCTACTTGTTTGCATAATGCGGGTTGAAAGCGCTTGTAACAGTATTTTCGTAAAGTTAACATTGGTATCTATTAACGATAAAAAATAATGATGAGGAATAACAAATGCGGATATTTTGCTAATGGTTTCTACATTACACAGGCAATCTATTTTTTTTAAAGCTTCAAGTTCGCCAACAACTTCACCTTTTCCTAAAAACTCAATAATGAAATCCTTGCCGTTTTCTTCGGTAATAAAACATTTGGTAATGCCATCTTTAATAATGTAAATATTATTGATTTTATCGCCTTGCACAATTAATTTATATCCGGCAGGAAAATCTTTTAACATGATGTTTTTTTGTGTTTCTGCTGTATTTAATAGCGATTCGGCAAATGATAAAAATGTAGGATTGGTTCGTAGCATATTTCCATCAGGACAAATGTCCTTTATTTTATTGGTGCGTTGGTTTAAATTTGAGCAACTAATTTAAGCATAACCATGAATAATAATATTACTGTAATTGCTTTTGACGCGGATGATACGCTTTGGGTAAATGAGCCCTATTTCCGTGAAGCGGAATCACAATTTGCCAGTTTGCTCGAAGATTTTTTACCTCACCATAGCATAGTTGCAGAATTATATAAAACCGAAATAGCAAATTTACCCCTTTATGGATATGGTATTAAAGGCTTTATGCTGAGTATGATTGAAACCATATTGCGGATTACAGAAGGTAATGTTAACCCTGAAGTTATTCGCAGAGCGATACAACTAGGGCAGCAGATGCTGAATAAACCTGTAGAATTATTAGATGGTGTTGAGGAAGTTTTAAAGGCTTTGCATGGTAAATATAAATTGGTAGTAGCCACAAAAGGCGATTTGCTGGATCAGCAGAGAAAACTCACCAAATCAGGCCTCGATCACTACTTTCATCATATCGAGATTATGAGCGATAAGCAGTCAAAGGATTATCAAAAGCTTTTGAAGCATTTAGATTGCAAACCCGAAGAATTTTTAATGCTCGGAAACTCTTTAAAATCGGATGTATTGCCTGTTTTAGAAATTGGAGGAAGCGCCGTTCACATTCCTTATCACACCACCTGGGTACACGAGCATATAGAACACACAATAGAACATGATAATTTTTACGAGATGGAAAGCCTATCTGATGTTTTAAAGAAATTAATGTATGAAAGAGAAAATTGACATAAGAAGCTGGATTAGAAAAGATCATTTCAGTTTTTTTAACCGTTTTGAAGAACCATTTTTTGGAGTAACCGTAGATGTAGATTGTACGGAAACCTACCATGAAGCAAAAAATATGGAGGTATCTTTCTTTCTGTTATACTTGCACAAATCTTTAGTTGCAGCAAACCGCGTAGAAAATTTTAGATACAGAATTAACGGAGATGAGGTTTGGAAGTATGATGAAATCTTTGCATCCGCCACCATAAACCGCCCAAATGGGACTTTTGGCTTTGGGTATATAAATTTCCATGCAGATTTTTACAAATTCCATGACGGCGCTATTAAAGAAATTGAAAAAGTTGAAAATACAACAGGACTCATTCCTTCATCAGCTGGAGATAATGTAATTCACTTTTCTGCATTACCCTGGTTAAATTTTAAATCACTATCTCATGCCCGTAGTTTTTCTCATCAGGATAGCTGTCCGAAAATTTCTTTTGGAAAGGTGAGGGATGAAAGCGGAAGGAAAATAATGCCAGTTTCTATCCATGTTCACCATGCTTTGGTAGATGGTTTCCACGTATCTCAGTTTGTTGATATTTACCAAAGCCTGTTAAATACAGTTGAGTTAACGCCAGATTAATTTTTATTTAATATGTAGCAACTAATTTAGTTGCATGTTCTCGTTTGTTGTTATTGTTCCAATTTATATCCTCGCCATTATTGCAATGTGTTTTATGGATTCTGTATTTAAAGCTTTGATGTTTTTAGTCATGCTTTTAATACTTACTTTTTTAATGTTTTTATTCATTAATCACCCACTACCTTCGGCGCTTTTTGTATGTTGCATTATTGCATTGTTCGCTTTCCGGTTTAAAGATTAAATTTCGTTTGCTTTAGAGAAACTAATTGTTATTTTTGCTCACCTGATTTATACAACGGGGGATTAGCTCATTTGGCTAGAGCGCTTCGCTGGCAGTGAAGAGGCGGCCGGTTCGAATCCGGCATTCTCCACAAATAAAAGCCGTTTCATTTACATGAAGCGGCTTTTTTATTTCCAATAAAACAACCATTTTTGTATAATTCAACGTAAATGTTTTACAAAAGTTTTTTCTAAAATGTCAACCTTTAAAGCTTTAGTCTTCGAACATCACAAAAAGCAGGATAATACCTGGAACGTAAAAATTAGATTGACGCATAAAAGGGTTATAAGGTATCTTGATACTCCAATATTTATTGTCAAAAGCCAAATGAACAGGAAGTTTGAAATTAAAGACGACTATGTTTTAGAGTTGACTAATGAGATTGTAAAAAACTATCGTGAAGCTGTTGCCTCATTAAAGATGGAAATTTTTTCTATGACTGCGGATGAGGTGAAATCCTTCTTAGAAAAGAAATTTGAAACTAAGCAATCTGAAAATGATTCAAAGGTTGATTTCATTCAGTTCGCCAGAACCCACATTGCCAAGATAAAAAAAGCTGGAAGAGATAGTAAGGCAATGACATATAATGCAATCGTAAACTCCATTGAAGATTATTTCAAGAAGTCGAGCGTAGATATATCAGAAATCAATTATAAGTTTCTAATCGGTTGGGAATCCTTTTTAAAATCAGAACGTACAATGGAGCGCAAGAATCAACATGGTGTAATGAAGGAAATCACAAAACGTGCTGCTACTGATTCTGGTGTCTATCACTACATGAAAGATTTGAGGACCTTATTTAATGAAGCTATTCGAATGTATAATGATGAGGATACTGGTGAAATTCAAATTAAACATTATCCGTTCAGGAAATATAAAATAGGGAACGCTCCAAAAACAAAGAAGAGGAATCTGACCAAGGACGAGATCAATTCAATCATTAATCTTGATTTGGAGGGATTGAAAAAAGGAAGTTTATTAGAGATGGGAAGAGATGTTGGACTTCTGTGTTTTTATCTTATCGGGATGAATACTACAGACATCTTTCACATAAATAAAATACAGGATGGTCGTATTTCCTACAACAGGCGCAAAACAAGAGGTGAAAGAGCAGATGATGCGTACATATCAATTAAAGTTGAGCCAGAGGCGGAAGAGTTGATAAAAAAATATATGGATGAAAACGGTGAACGAGTGTTTTCATTTCACAGAAGATATGTCGATGAACGAAGTTTTAATAAGGCTGTCAATGAAGGTCTCAAACAGGTTGCTAACAAAGCAAATATTGATAAAGATTTGACGTCAGTATTTTTAAGGCATTCATGGGCTACAATCGCAAGAAACAAGTGTGATATTGATAAAGATATTATCGGTAAGGCGCTCAACCATGTAGATGCAATTGGAACAATTACAGACGTATATATCGAAACAGACTGGTCGATTATTGATGATGCAAATAGAAAGGTCTTAAATTATTTGAAGGATGAATAAAGCCCGGTCAGCAAACCGGGCTTCGTATTGATTAACTTTCAGTCAGCAAACTGAAAAATCACAACAACTCTGTAAAAATAGTATTTATTGAGCACAAAAAAAACCAGATATCTCGCGACAGCTGGTTCCCATAACAACAAACAATTTTTTATCTCTTCCGAATCACAGCATATATTAATGCTGATAGCAAGATTAGGCCAAAAAGCCAGATCCACACATTTGGTTTACTTTCCTTTATTTTTTCAATGGTTGTATACTTTGATTTTTTATCGGTCAAGGTGACATTTGCGGTATCCACCGTTAATTCTGAATGATTTTCGAATGTTGCCAAGCTATCAATCTGCACATTAGATTTTCCGGATTTTCGTTTAATATTAATTTCACTAAATGGTGTTGTATGTGTAGATGTTGGCGTCGTAACTGTTGCCATTACTTCTTTTCCCTTTTGGAAAATAGAGAGCGTTATTCCATTATTTTTGATATCAACCAATTTTATAGTGTCTTTCAATAGCGCACCACTATCCAGTTTAAAATTTGCAGAGATTGTAATGTTCTCTAACGGACTGTTATTTTTAAGGCTGATTTCTTCATCCATAAACTCATTCGACTTAATCTTTGATGTAGACTGTTCAGATTTTAGACTGTCAATCTTCAAAGTCGAAGCATAAACCTCATTTATTATTCTACTCTGCTCAAAGGATTTATCAATTGTCTTAGTTTTAAGTACCTTACAGCCGTAAGGAAACATAATCACGGCCAAAAAGGCGATGGCTATCTTTTTCATTTTTTTCCAGGTTTTATGACAACGGAAGTCTTCCCGTTCTCGATGATTTTTATTACTCGCTCAAGTCCTTCAGTTTTGGTATCAAATAATAGCTTTTGTAAACTGTCATTACTACGCTTCAACTTGGTGTTTTCTGCACCATCATTGTCGCGCTCTATCCTTAAAAGACTATCTTTCAATGCATCTTTAGTTCTATAGAATTCAATTGTTTTATTAAGCTTGTCAATTCGTTTGTCTTGAGTTGCTATAGTTTCGTCCTTGCTGCTGAAAGCCTTTGGAAGCAACCAGCCTAAGAACAAACCAAACGTTAGGAGCGCATAAGCCAATGGCATCTTATGAATATCCTTAATTCCCACTTTTGGCGCTAACCCCATTGCTTTAATATTAATCTTTATATGGTTTCAATCTGTTCAACCAGCTCTTTAGAAACTGGGCCTGGTTTCCAACAGCCCAAGACCTGTAAGCTGATTCTCGTTTGGCATTATATGCTTGCAACAGTTGTTTAGGATTTGATTTGTTAACGGCAGCAATTACTGCAGTATCCATAAGACCGTCTTTTTTCAATCCAAATATTTCTTCAAGAAATTTGATAGCTCTTCCTTTACCAGAATTTACTCCAAAATCATAAATTGAATTTGCCAATTGCTGGTCATTAATCTGGTCTAATCTATTTATAGTCCAAAAATTGTCTTTATAGAATTTGACTACTAACTCTCTAACTGGTTCATCCTTTACTTTTGCAGATGCATTTATCCAGGCTGCTAGGGAAAGCTTAGTTCTATTTTGTTCTTTGGCTTTGTAATAATCTGATTTATATTTATCGATGTATTTCCATCCTGGCCACTCTTTCCAAAAGTTTCTAGCAATACCAGCATAGGTTTCGCCACCTCTATCAGCTAAATTGTCGGCATAACCCCCTTCATTGATTCCTGTAATTTTTTCTGCTATTTCAAATTTTGCCATGATAAATTGTTCTCAGCCAAAGGTATTCAAAAACATATCCAAAGGTTATGTTTTTGAATACAAAAAGATTAACAATTATTTTTTTTCAACTTGTTGGTCGAAAGAACTATTAATTGTTGTTACACTTTCTACGATGCTGGCCGCAACTTCTAAATCAAAGTCAGCTGCACCACCGAAACTAATGTTCTTGTTATTTTCGGAGAAATCACAATTGATAAATCCACTCTTACCGTCATTGCCGGTAATCTTCACGCCTGTAGGTTTAGCCCCATTCTGAGATTCCCACTCGTACTTTAAATCCCATTTGCCAACTTTGGCTGAGCCGTACGATTTTGTTGTTGTTGCTGTAATTTCCATTTTGATATAGTTTACGTTATTTAATTTTGACCGCCATCAACATTGACGACGATTCCGTTTTTGTAAGTTGTTTTTGCCCATGTAGCGCCAGGTGGAATAGATGGCGTTTGATTTATACGAACTTGATTTGAGCTACCACCGGCAACCTGAAAGACGTAGCCAGTCCATCCGGTTAATTCGGTGTTTCCATCTTTCACCTTTATGGTATCAAGAACTGTATTTCCTGTTACGCTTAATCCAGTATTCGCTTTCACAACACCGTCTGGCGTCACCTCGAATTCTGTAGCTCCCGAAACCTGATTTATTTTTTTATAGAAACCGTTGGTTATGAAACCTTTTCTACCAATACTGGATGCTCCATCCGAAGTCGAAAAGTCACCAACTCTAAAGCCAGGGCCATAAGTGATGATAATTGTTGGAGGTAAAGGAAAATCATTGGCTTGTATTGTGATGCTTTCAACTGCAGAGTCGTCATCACCTTCAAGTAAGACATTTCCACCTGAGTAAAGTCTAAAATTGTTAAGTGCTGCACTTACTTCGAAAAACTTATCTGTGCCCGGTGTACGAATGCTTTTACCAACGATATCCAAACCTTGGATGTAGCCAGCATTAATGACATTTGCCTTTATATAATCAGCATCAATTAGGTTGGAACGTATGTAGCCACCTTGAATAATTGTTGAACCTAATTTTGAATATTCCACAACGTCCTGATAAGCCATTCCTTTCAAAGATGTTGTTAAATTGTTGTATGCATTGATTGCGTTATTCGCAGCTGTTTGGGCGTTTGCGATAACCGCATCAACATCTTGAATTGCAGGGCTCCAATCTGTGCGCTTTGATCCACGTTCTAATTTAGTCCAGTAATGCGAAGCGGTTTCGATTGAGCCAGATTGATTTGCAATATTATAAACAGAAATAACAAGGTTTCCATTTGTTTCAGGTGCCGTAAACGTTAAAGAATAATAGCCATTACCTAAATACGTAAAAAACCCTAAATGTATAGATCCTGAAGAAATCCACGCCCCGAAACTACCGTAAAAACTATCATAACGCCCCGAAATAGTATATTGTTGACCTGTAATAAATGGCTCTGTTAAAGTTGATTGAAAAAACAAATAACCACCTGTAGGATAAGCGTTTTTACTGTTTAAAATTAAATTAACACCCCCTAATTGAATGCTGTTTACTAAAGATTGGGAATAACCGACTGCATCAGATCGAGCGGAATTAGCTTTTGCAGTTGCATCACTTGAAGCGGCCGAAATTGCACTTAACTGAGCAACGTTTGCTTTAGATGTTGCAATGCTATCTGCATAACTTTGAGCGGCGTTAATAGTTGCGGTTGCTTTTGTATCGGCATAAGCAATTGCATCTATTTCCTTTGCAGTCATGTCGTAAACCGTAGCGCTCGCCAACCAAAATGCCATGCTAACATCTGGCCCCGTTATAAAAAAATAATTAGTAGCACCAAAAGATCCGCTTGTATTACATTTGACGGTAAATAAATATTCTTTCCATGCGCCTATTCCGGTATTATCTGTTTGATATATTATTGATGTTCCCGGATTAGTGGTCCAGTTAATGTTAAATCCAACGGGGATGTAAGCCATTAACCTAATAATAAAAATAGCATTTGCTCTTGCAGCTGTAGAAAAAGTAAAGCCGCCCAAACCCGGTGAAGCACCGCCGCCCGCATAACTTACCGCCATATATTTGTTTGAACCGTTGGGAATAGCGGCACCAAAATCAGCCGCCCCATTTTCGCCTGCTCCAAAACTTACTTTACCGTTCTCTAAATTATTATAAACAGTCAAACCATTAAATCCGTTTGCAAATTCCGGATCACGATTTAGCATTTTACCCGCGGCGTAACTACGAGCAAAAGCATCTGAAGCTGCGTTACTTATTGCGTCGGCTTTGGCTTGTGTTGCCTGGTTTTGCGCATAAATTTGAGCGGCTGAAAGAGCGGCGTTTGCATAGTTCTGGCCATTTAAGCTTGCTGTTGTTTGTGCGTTATTGGCATAGGTTAAGGCCTGATTTATGGCTGTATTTTGAGCGGCCAACGCTTTGGTAGTGGCATCAATTGCCGCTGCATCTTTTGCTAAATCTGCTTTTATTTGCGCATTTAAATCAACATCTAAATTTGATGGGGTCCAATCCGTAGCATTGTTGCCTTTCTCAATTTTAAAATCACGATAATTTAAAGTCGTTTTATCTGAAACAAGAATTAAGTAACTGACGTTATTTGATGATGTGCTGAATTTACAGCTTATTTGCCTCCATTGAAAAGCTTCAAGGCTCAAATTACCTGTTTCAACAAAATTCATATTTGGCCCTGAAACATACAGCTGTATATTTGCGGCTTGTGGCGAATTAACCCAAACAGAAATAGTATAATCAGTATTTAAATCAAAATTTATACTACCAATTCCTGCATATTGAGAAACTTGTTTATCACTATCAGAAACAACTGAAAAATAAGGGCGTGGAATTCCTGCAGGTTGATAAGTAACAGCGCCTAAACCAACTGCATTCGGATTTGTGTAAATTTTATCTGAATTAGCTAATAAGTTTGCACCGCCTATTTTAATACCGTTAATTGCATTTGAGGCAAAATTTTGAGCATTTGATTGTGCTGTACTTGAATAACTTGAAGCCTGATTTACTGCGTAGCTTTGCGTTGCCAATCCACCCGAAATGATTAAAGCATTGGTTTCAATTAATGAGGTTTTAATATATCCACCTTGAATTATGGTACTACCTAATTGAGCCAACTCAACTGCCGATTGATAAGCCAAGCCACCTAATGCATTCTGGATGTTTGTTAAGTTATTTTGAACTATTGCAGCATTGTTAATCGCTGTGTTTGCGGCAGATTGCGCAGCATCAGCAAGTTGTTTTGCTTTGATGGCAATAGCACTTAATAAACTAACTTTCTCATTGTAGTAGTTAGTGAAGTATTGTCTGAAAGTAACTCCATTGATAACGTCATCCGAACCCATTGCAGAAAGCAGGGGGTTTAGATAGTTAATCAGCGCTGCATAATTATTGTCGTAGTTTGTGGCATTAACAGAGTATTGACCAGCTTGAGCAATAATAATTGGCCGCTCTCCAACGATGATATTATATTCTTTTAATACATCTGATTTTTCAGAAGCAGCAAGAATATTATCGTTAGCAATATTGGCAATTACCTGATTGGCAAGATTTGCAGAATTCTGTGCGTTATTGGCAGCAGTCAAAGCACCCGATGCGTTAGTTATAGCAGTATTGGCAACACCTTGAGCTGTTGCGGCATTGCTTAATGCAGAACTGGCGTTGTTTGAAATGTTGTTTATTGCCGATAATGAGTTGCCGACAAAAGTCACATCACCTTTAATGGTTCCTGTCTCGAGGTTTATTTCGAGCGCATTATTTCTTCCGGCAATCGTACCGGTTTTAATTCTGTTACCTGTGATATCTGTTATGCCGTAAGTAAATTCAGAATCTCTAAAGCCATTGTTTACCGGATAAATTCTGCCTGCAAGGAAGTGGTAAAATCCTGCAACATCTTCAGGTTTGATTTTGTCGGTAGTAACAACCCAGCTACCAACCTGAGAAGTTTTGCTACACTTAACATAGATGTAATAAAGGCTCGAAGGATTCAGACCGCTCTGACTGAAAGATGTGATAGTCCAGGTGTCACCATTTGTGCCGGTATTTGAAATTTCCAAGTGGATAAGCTGACCGCCGGATATATTTACTGCATTAGCATCACCACCAACATTATCAGTTAGCCGAACGGCACTAAGCACGAAGTTTTGAGACTTTACGCCAAAAATTCCAAGTGCAGCTGTTAGCACACCAACATTAAATTTGTCAATATCGAAATTACCATCAGTATCAAAAACGCTTGATTCTAGTTGGCGTAGCGCTTGTGCTGCTCTTTTGTATTGGATGATTCCACGGGCTGTAATTTCTGCAATCTGTTTTGTATTGTTTAAAACAGCGGCGTATTGCTTTGCCGCAGTATCAAAGATGATTTCATTTCCAATGACACCAGTAACGTCAAACTCATTTACTATAGGGTAACTGATTTCTATGAAGCGTAACACTTCATCTAAACCTAGATCGCCATCAATCGCTGTAGCTCGGTCACCGCAGTTTAACTTGATATTATTGTCGCGTAGAAACTTTTCATCGGGCTTGACAGCAAAGATTTGCCTGCTTCCTTTATTTTCATTAAGAAATTTTTGGGTTTCTTGCTTTAACTCAACCTCGGCCGCAATCTTATAAGATTCGGGCATCCTCACATCAATGAAGGTATATTTATCCCCAACTTCTGGTTTACTTGTATCGGAGGGAAAGTAATATCCAGATGTGTCGGTGAACGGAATTAGAGTTACAGATTTATTAGCCAAACTGAAATCGCTTATTTCAAAATCAATTCCTGTAAGCGAACCCGTTCTAAAGGAGATTTTCGGTTTTACACCTTCTTGTAAACTCGACATTAAATCGAAATCAATCCCATTGTCTTTAATGGTAACTGATTTAATGATTAATGCCTCCTTTACAATGGTGACTTCTGCCACTGAACCATTATACCTAGGATAAATATCAAGGTTTTCATACTTTCCTTCCTTTACTCTCTCAGAGCCATTAGTAACTCCCGATGTTTCTAGATATCTTTCTTCAAATACTAAATTTGGTTCCGTCCCACCTCGATATGTGCTGTCAATGTTCCGTGTTCCGCCAATGCCATAAACGCGGTTTATTTTTTCTTTTGAAGTATCAGATGACCTCGTAATTTCGTGTAGGCCCTTACCTCTGCCCATCTCAAATACAATGCCTGTATTGTTGCCGACTGTCGAAATCAAGTTTATTTTTGTACCAACAGCGTTCCATTCCAGCCCAAATGCTTGCGCTATTTGGTCAAGTCCTGGTCGGATATACGTCCAGTCGTAATTAATCAGCTTTTCTTCCGTAGCATCAACTTGTCCTATATTCCATCCCGAATCATTTAAGTTTGCACTGTTTATCAATAATTGCAAATGACCAGTAGCATCTTGAAAATAGGGGAATACTTTGCTACCCTCATGCTGAATAAAGGTATCATGCAAGTCATAAAATCTAGCTAAAAAGTCAATCCTGTAGGATTTTGACCGCTTACTGCTATCTTTTGAAATTTGAGGAAGTATTCTGATTTTGTATGCAGCTCCCCTATGAATGATATAATCTTCTTCCTGGAGTTTTAATACTTGAAGAGTCTCAATAGGGCAGGAGATTAATTCAGTTCCAGGGAGTTTACTACTGAAGATAGTGTTGATATCAATATCGATTTTTGCGATAATTGTACCCTGTCTGTAAATATCAAGTGAATTAATCATATAAAGTAACTATCACAAAAATAGAAAAACATATCCAAAGGATATGTTTTTGAGTAAATAAAAATTGTTAACTATTGACGCGCACCAATCCCAGGGAATTTTGAATTGAATTCTGAATCTAAAGCATCTCCAATGTTTAACTTATAAATGTTTCCAGCTCCTGATATTTTAACATCACTCATATTGTTAATCATATTACCTATTGCTCTACCGGAATAGTTGAGCTCAAAACCTAGATTGTTGTAGTATTCAAGTGTTCCGCCGTAATTGTATAAATCGAGCATCTGACCCTCCCAGTCTTTGGAAGTATTCATTCTGCCAACAGTATTATTATAAACTTTTGCATTGGCAAATGTTGTTTTGCCAGGAATTATATATCTATCGAAACCTTGGAGCTCGAAACCTCCGTATTTTCGAGTGTTGAAGCAGAAGTTATTAAATATTTCGTTGGTATATGGTGTACTTCCGCGGGTGTAAAGCCACATCCTGATCGCATTACCTTGATAGTTATTTAATTTATTATCATGAAACTTACCACTTCCTTGCATGTAGAAAATACCATTGTGGTTATCATTTTTGCTATTAAGATTCTCAACAATATTATGATGAATATCGTAATTTTCTACATTCTCAAAAACAACTGCCGAACCGATTGAAGGATTGTTTTTGAATGTATTAAAAGCTATTTCTGGATTTTTAAATAAACCTCTATCGGCATTAATGTCTTTATCCAGCTTTCCTTCCATCTGAATGTTTCCAAAATTGTCGAAAACGTTGTTAATAATTTTAAGTCCTAAATTCGCTGTTGCATCTTTGCCATTATAATCTACTTCTTTTGCGCGGTTGCAATAGAATGCATAATCACCGCAATTAATAAATGTAGAATTGTATAAATGAAAGTTATTCAGTCCGAAATCGAATCGTAGAACTCGCGAATCGTTATTGTACATTTTAATACCATAAATCTCTACCATATCGCCTGACCCTAATTCAATTACCGACTTTTCAAGATTTACACCATTGGCATCGATAATAATATTCTTTAACTTATTACCAGTAATATAAACGCTGTTATAATTGCCAGGCTTTAGCTTTATCTTTTGATTTGAATAGTTGGATAAATCCAAGGTTTTACCACTAGTTAAGGATATTTCAATGTAATTTCCTTCTGGCAAAGAAAACGTCGGCTTCGTGCCAGTTGAAGGCATTGGGTTTGGATATGCCGGGGTAGTTGTAAGTGGGAGGTTAGCGGTATTTTCTAAATACTTTTTTAAAGCCGCTGTCACCGTAGCAACAGAATTACTTCCTTCTAGATCCAGAACCACGCCATTAGAGAAACTGACTTTCGTGAGTTTTTTTTCCTCTTTTTTATAATTATACTTTACTCCATTAATGGCATTTGTTGTCTGAGCCATTGAACTTAGACAAATGAATAAGGCTACGAGTGTTAGTTTGAACTTCATGATGTTTTTTTGAAAAGGTTTAAAAGTTTTGATGAATTATTAAATGAAAAGCTATTTGCGTTTGTAGTGACTGATTGAATGTTTGCAGTAGTGTTGAGCAGGAAAGAAATATCCTTCCACATGTTTTTGGCTGATAATGTGCTTAAGTCAACTTCGATGTTTAATGTATTGCCTACCAAGCTTTGGATGATTGGCAAAGCGCTAACTTCTTTGTATTCGAATACCTCACGGGTTGTGGTAACCCAAAGCTGGTCATTTGATGATGATTGTACAAAGTCAAAAAATGATTGAAAGGCAGCTTGATTATCAATTGTGTGAGAACCAATCCTATAAAACTTATCAGTGGCGGCAACCAGATTGGTTATACTACCTTTAATGAAGTTGAAATCGTTAGCCCATTGGTCTGTAAAATCCCTTCGAAGTGCTGCAAAAGGGCCAACTACAGCGTTATTACCTGGTGGAGCATATTGCCATTCAGCGGTAAATCCATCTGACTGACTTTGTGAAGTTGAATATAAATAACCTTGATCAAATGCAGCTTGTGCATGTCCTGCATAGTTGGTCGGCACAATTTTACTACGAGTTTGAAAACCGTTAAATTTTCTTTGTATAAAATCCTGCATTGCTATTGTGCTTTGCAAAGCAGTCATGTTCGCTCCGAATCCTACAGGATCATGATAATAGCCATGATCGGATAAATCACCATTAGCAGCTATTACCGCTCTTAATCTATCACCAACTTCATTGCTAAAGTCATACTCCTCTCCGGTCATTTCCTGAGCTCCATTTACAGAAGCGGCCATTGTATACGGCTTGTTATTACCGCAACCATCGGTGTAGAACTTATTCGCAAGCACACTCAGAGCAAATGGAATTGACGAACTGTGGTCATCCATTTCAAAGCTGAACCAATTCTTCTTGTCGTATTTTAAAGGAGGTATTGATACGACCAAATCGCTTGGAGCACTGCTAAAAGTAATGGTCGCAATGATCTTGTCAAACACTGCCGTTCCGGTAATATATTTTTTAGCTGTTAACATTATGGTTTCGCTGTATCAGATTCTTGAAGTACAATTAATGCTAGTGTCGCACCGTAGTCACCGCTCACCCTGTTAATAGCAGCCTCGATGCTCGTCACACTTGTAAGGTTATTGAAAACTATAAGCTCAGGATCATTCAGTCCATTAGCAGCAGCACCAAACGAGGCAGCCGAACTTGTGGAAGTTCTGTTTTTTGTAGTTCCGTTAATGGTTACACCTCGCACAACGGTATTATCCATAGGCATCAAAAAGTATAATTGATAATACTTACCCGCTGTAAGCCCTAAGAAATTTATTTTGGCCGATGTTCCACCATTTACAGACCAGCCAGTGTTTACGGCAGCATTTTCATATACTCCGGTATTCCCTGCAGAATCTTGAGCTGTTGATATTTGAGAGTTACCACCTGAAAACGCACCGCTATTCGTTAATGTGATACCAGTTAGCGCACCAGTTATATCTTTTAAATTAGGTGAAGTAAACCCGTTAACAGTTCCTAGAGCCGAGTTGGTTGCATTTAAAACATTAGCATTTGGCGGATTGGTAACACTACCATCAGCATACTCGCTGCATAGATTTATGAAGATTGTTTTAGGTGTAAAAGCACCACCACCGCTCGCTACTGTAAAAGCCGGACTGCTAACAACCGAACTTTCATTCCTTCCAGTTGCAGACTTAATTTTGAATTTCCAGTAACCAGCTGCACGTGCTACGTTTCCAACACTAATTGGAGAATAGGCAACGTAAGCCGCATCATTGATACTCATAACAATCTCCGATGTGCCAAGCGCATGACTTGCAGTTAAAGTATCTGTAGAGTCATTTGCTGTCAAAGTTGGAGGTGCGGGCGTAGTGTTTCCACCACCCGAACCCCAACCTTTAGAGCTTGCATAGGAATCAAGCCATGCAGTATCAATTTGAATGCTACTTTCACTATTGTTATCTGTATATTCTTTCACACCTGGACCAAGAATGACAGCACGTAAATTATTTTTTGCAATTACCTTTTCTGTTCCGACCGTTTCTAGCTTAGCAACATTGGCTGACAACCTCGCATCATCCAAAGTGCCAGAAGTTAAAGCACTCGCATTAGTAGTAGGACTTCCACCCCCAGTAATAGCGATATTACCTGGACCAAGGATTGAGATACCGTTGATAGTTTTTATTGTTGTGCCACTAACTAGGGCTGCCTGAAAGCCCGCAGTTATGTCAGCCAGCGTGACCCAAAACATTTTTCCATCGCTAGCTCTAGCAGCCATTATTTTCTCTGTACCTGAAACAGGTGAGAGTCGGCTATAGTCTTTGGGGAATTCTTTATCTGCCATTAGATTATTAATTTTATATTGTTACCATCACTATCGGTAACATTGAATTTTTGGTAATCAATCAAGTTTTCTAGGGTAATTACTGAGGTCACGTTTACCTCTGTGATTTTGATGTCTATCACACAAAATTTTTTAGTTCGTTTTGCATATAGAGCAGTTGTTTTGAAACCATCTTTCACAAAAAAGGCTCTCAGCTTATCGTTTGGATAGACTAATTTCCTTACACCAGGGGATGCAAGAAGTGCCATGAATTCTTTCACTTTATATCTTAGTCCAATGAATGATTCATCCCGCAATCCAATAGTAAGCGTGTGCTCTGGCGCTGTCAATCTTCCAATAAAAGCTTTTTCTTTTCCGAAGAAAGATATGTTCTCAGTTTTCGGATTTGTTCTATTCCAACTATCCCCTGATAATTTAAGTGCTTCGCCACCTAAGAGGGCAAATGAATTTCCATCTATGCCATATTGTGAGGAATCACCAATTGGTATCAACGGAGTCATATCAACTACGGGCTCTCTAAATGGGATAGTAACCGACAAAATTGTATCCGATAATCGGTTGCCTACTATTGGCGCGTTAACGTAAACATTAAAAGAACCCCAGTCGCTTTGAAGAGGAACAGTATCAGTAAACGAGTTTATTAAATTATAGAGCACTCCAAGCTTATCATTGCAGTCAGACTTGTTGTTTCCTTTTATAAAACCAGTCAACGATAAATCTCTACCCCCAAAAAATATTTCGGATGCACTAACGTAAGGCTCGATACCATCCTCATCGCCCCAATCATGAAAGGTTTTTCCAAGACGAGCGGGCATATCAAACAGTCCAGACAACGCTATGTCTGAATTATTTTGAACTCCTGCAATGAAAGGGATATCGCTTAAATCTACGCCTCCTAAGTTGTACATACTATGGTTTAAATCCGTTATTAAGCAAATTCTGATAAGAGCTACCTGAAGAAGTGTTTGCTATAATTTTATCAAGCTTACTGTCCAAATTGTCAGTATTGTTTGCCATTCTATAAGTATTCGCATTAATCTGTTGCAGTTCACGTAAGTTAGCGGTGGCCGCATTTAATTGGTCAGTTGCATTCTTTCCTAAAAGAACCAGATTTCTTAAATTCTCTTCAGAGTGGCGGACTAAAGTTTTTGTTAAATCAAATTGAGCTCTCCATATGCCCATTGATTTATTTGCAGTGTCTTCCGTCAATCCTGCAGCGGTAATGCTGCCTGAAACAGGATTTGCTTTACCATCTTTATCAGTTAAGCTAACACCAGTTATGTTTTCCAATTCTTTGAATTTATCAGCAAAACCCTGACCAAGGGAAACGTATTGTGCTTTCAGAGCATCAAGCTGGTCTTTAGTTGGTGTGCCTTTAGTAAATAGAGAAGAAAACTCATCATAGAATGGTTGCAACCCATCTTCCAATAACTTATACTTAAAGCTGTTGGTAATTGCTTTCTTCATTATTTGTTCAAAAGAATCTCCAAAGTCTTTTGCCGCGAACTTTCCGTTCTCAAATAATTGAGATAACGAGTCGGCTAATCCTCCAACAGATGTGCCTGTAAGCATTTCATTCAATTGGCCTTGCAATTGCTCAACTTCTATACCGGCAGACTTAAGCTCTTCTTTTAAAGCTTTTAGACTTTCAAAATCTGCTTTCGCCTGGTCTTTAAGCTTGCCCTGAGTATAAAGCTTTTCTAAATCAGCATATTGGGAGCCAGCAAGACTGGCCATGATATCCCAAGTCTTTGCTTTTCTCAACCATGTTCCATGCTGGTATCCAACTCCACTGGTAAAACTCTCGCCCTGGATTGCAGCAAATATTTTATTGTAGGCTTTTTCAATTTCAGGAGATTGCTTTTTGAGTAACTCCAACTGGTCGATAATGGCCTGATAGCTATTCTTTCCCCGTTTGATGTCGTCTTGCTCCCTTTTGCGGATTAATGCCTGGTATTCTAGTTCACCCTTAATAGCTGCAGCTTGATAATCATCCATTGCTTTCCAAGCAGCTTCTTTTGCTTCCTTCAAACCTTTAAAATATCCGAATACAGTTGTAGCAACACTTATTGCAGCACCTGCAATACCAAGTCCAGCTCCAATCTTGTCTGTTGTCGATGCCTTTGGATCCTTTACAGTTTTTAAATTCTTTTGTATTTCAACATAAGACCGCGCCGCACTTAAAAGTACAGTGGCAATATTCCCGATATCTCCATTAATGCTTGCAAACTCACTTCCTATTCTCTCAAGCTGATAAACAACAGTCTCCAAAGTTTTCCCGCCATCGTCTTTAACAGATTTTTTTAAGTCATCAAGTTCTTTCTGTGCCTTCGCTTTCTCATCTGCTACACCTGTAAATTCATTAAGTTCTTTCTGGTAAAGGTCAATTGCATCTAGAATCTGTTTTTTGGTTCGCTTACCTACATACTCAAATAAGTTTCTGTACGAAGACATTTTCTTAATTTGTGTAGCATCTAGCGCTCGTACATCTTCGATTCCAGCATTGATTGCTTCTTGAGCTTCCTGCTCTCTGCCAAGTTTTCTGAGGCGGGCAGCTTCGTTCAACGCGGTCTCTTGTAAGAGTTGTCTTTTTGTGGCGTAAGTTTGAAATTGTTTTAATAGGGCATCGTTCTTATCTGATTCAGCTTTAATCGCTTCATCATTTAATTTCTTCACTGCTTCCAGAGCCGACTTTTCTGAACCAGTCATTTCCGTGGGGTCTTTCGTCAATAATTCTCCAAGTCTTTGCTCTACGATTTGCTGATAAGTTTTATTTAAATCGATTTCATTCTTAAATCTTTCTTTGGCTTTCTTCTCTCCAAAATCAACTTTGTATTGTTCAAATTCTTCGTAGGCAGATTTCTCTTTCTGAAGCTCGGATAATATTAAATTAGTTCGCTGCTTAGTTTCTATTTCGTATTGCTCTTTAGATTGGGCGTTATCAATCATCTGATAGGTAGCTCGACCTATCAATGGTTTGTTTTCTTGCTTAGCCTCTTTGTTATATTTTTCAATTTCATCTCGCAATGCTTTATAATTAGCTTTATTGTCATCAATCTCCTGTTCGTTTTGACTTTTCTGATTAGAGATTGCACTTTGATAAGCATCTGAGATTTTCCCTATTAGTTCCACTCTTCTGTCGGTCCATTGCTGAAATTCATCATTCGATTTCTTTGCAGCTTTTCCTTCTGGATCGAATGCTAATAATGCCTGTTTTGCTTCACGGATTCGTTTTTTTAATGGTGCTGCTTTTGTATTAAAATCTTTGTCAGCTGTATCTAGAGCTTCTAATTGGTCAGTGTTGTTTTTAATTATTGCTTCGTAGAAGGCTTTGTTTTGCGAGGTAGTTTTCGGTCCACCAGTATCATTAGTAACAAGGCCTGTTACCCGATTCTTGAGTTGATTTTTATAGTTTGAGTCAACTGCTTTAATTATTGCTTCATCTTGTTGATTCAACTGCTTAACGATGTCGGTCGCCACATTCTGAACGTCACCAGTAACAAATCTACCTTTAAAAATATTTTTCAATTGATAGCCGAGAAAGTCCATAGTGCTTAGTCCCTTCTCTCTTGGATCAACAATAGCTTTTGCATTTCTCTCAGCTATCCGCTTTACTGCTTCCGATTTAACAGCATATGCTGCTTCACCTTGCAGTTTTGCTTTAAGCCATTTCAAATATTCCTCAATAGCTTTACTACCATCACGGGTGGAAATATTTTGAGCGTTTAGTCCGCCAAGAAATTGTGGATTTAATTCATTGAGCTTTTTAACAGCGGCAATCCTTTCGTCTTCAGTTATATTTCTATCCCTGGCAACCCTGACAATTTCAGTCAGGGCAAGCTTTTGCTCTGCTAATTTTCCAGAGTAATCCCCTGCTATTTGACCGAGAGCTTTCGTAGCAACCGCTGCTGCAGTTGTAGTCTGACTTAAAGCATAAATAGCTACTGTCAATGCAGTGATTAAAGCCGTATAAGCTATTACTGGTGATGCTGCCATTACAGAATTTAGAATTCTCATTGCAGCCGTTTTAGCTGTTATTGCTCCTAAGTGAAGTAACTCTGCCGTAGTCATGCCGACAGCTCTGGCGGCAGAAATTTGAGCCAAAGCAGCTTCTATAACCAATGCTGCTCGGTATGAGCCATATGTTGTAACTAATAATCCGACAACAGTAAGAACTTTTTCATAGTTCTCTACCAACAGATTCAATCCTGCAATACCATCATTTAGTATTCCTTCGTTACTTTTTCCTATTGCATTAAGCATCCCATCGAAACTATCCTCGAGATTGGATAACTGGCCAGTTAATGATTTCGATTGTTCAGCCATTAGGTTAAAGAATAATCCTGATGATGATGTCATGGCCTGGAATGCCTTTTGTACTTCTGGGAATCCAACCTTGCCAGCTTCCACTAAGCCCATCACTTCACCCTCTGCAACTTTAAATTGTGCTGCTAATTCCTTTATGATTGGAATACCTCGTCCAGTAAATTGTTGGATATCCTTCGAATATGCACGTCCTTGGGTTTGTAGAGTGCCGTACAAATAAACAATGTCGTTTAGTGGAGCACCGACACCACTGGCCACGTTGCCCAGCATAGTTAATGTTGGGAAAATATCCTTTGCAGCGGTTCCATAAGCAAGTAATTGTTTAGCACCACTAGCAACATCAGAAAGTGCGAAAGGAGTTGTCGCAGCTAGCTTAACAGCCTGAGCCATTAATTTATCAGCTTCATCCTTGCTTTTTAACATGGTAGTAAAGGCAATTTCCAATTGCTGGAATTCGCCTCTAACACGAATGATGTTGTCAATTAAATCTTTAGCACCAGAGAAAGAAGCATAACCAGCGGCCAATGCAGCAACGCTTTTGGCCCAGTTTTCTAACTCGTTACCTTCATCTTTAATTTTCTTAGTTAGGCCAGAAATTCTAGCTTCTACACGGGCAGCTACACGATCGATTTCACTATCATCAATAGTTGCTTTCCAGCCTAATGCTCCATCTGTAACTCTAACACCCATTTAAAACCCTGCTTCTTCTAAATTATTTTGTACTTCTGATTTTATACTTTTCGATGATAATGGTCTTTTCTCGTTGTCATCATCATCTTTCGTTTTGATATCTGGGATTACGGCCATCATCATTTTGAGATTGGCCCAACTCGTGCCTCTCAAGCAAAATTCCCAATTCATCGATGGATAATATTTTATTAATCCTCCGATAGCATCCCAGATACTATGTTTTCGAAGGCTATCATCTCCTCCGTTTTCAGTAGACTCATCCCTTTTAGTAAGATGATAGAATTCAAAAAATTTTCTATTCGCGAGTGATCAACCAGGATGACCAATGTTTTATAGAAGTCCTCGTTGTCAAGATTCCTTAGTAGCCACTTTTCAAGTTTTTTGACTGGTAATTCATTTGTGTTAAGCAGTAGAATTGCAATTAGTGTTACAGTGAGTTTCACGTCACATGATATGGCTTTTAAATGTTCAGCCAATGTTTTTTTTTCTGTTGAACTTTCAGTGATGATATCGAGAGTCAAGTTGGAGAAGAGAAGTAATGTGTCTAAGCATGCCCTTCTAACTTTAAATACTCTAACTTTCTTGTTTCTGATTTTTTCAATCAGCGTAGGCTTAACGATATCAAACTCGACGTCAATTGTTTTGTTGAGGATAACATCACCAGTTCGCTTCAGATTTTGTATTTCATCCATAAAGTTTGTTTAAGCCCCGATTGCTCGGGGCCAGTTAGATTAAGCTGGATCTGGTACAGATAATGACCAAGCTCCTGTATCTGCTTTGGTTGGAGCTAATGCCTTCCAATTAATGATTAGTTTACCTAATTCACTATCCTGGAAGTTGAATTGCCACACCGGTAGGAGTTGCATTCTGACTACACCCAAGATTGCTCCATTTTTACTTTCCAATTCACCTGAAACTTCAATTGGATTGTATACCGCTGGCGGAGTATAAACTTTTTTCTTATTTGCCCCGCTGCCTACAGAAGCACTAGTTCCACCTGCTATTTTAATAGCAGTATCTGGATGTACATCATAAATTTCCAACACACCCGATAATTGTGGTTCTTCAGTTACTACAGATTCAAATGCTTGAGACTGCTCTTCAATATTGAAATCCTGAGTAGTAGCTTCGGATGTTGTAGCCGTTACCGAACCTTTAACTGTAGCGCCAATTGCTGTAAGCACCTGGCCCATTCCTCCATCGGCAGCAATTGCTCCAAAGCGGAAGGCTTTATATCCTTTTAATGACTTTGCCATAATTTTAATTTTTTAAATGTTTTCGTTTCTAAATTCGATTCTGAAATTGTTGAAATGCTCGTTAAAGCCTTCGTTTGCAATAATGTAATCTTGTTCAATATTTAAGCTCCATTCATCCTGGTCAACTTCATCTAACAACTCATAAACTTGTTTGCTTAGTTCTTTAATCCGTGGATAATTCGCCTGGCTATTGTCTTGGCTAGTGCCTATTTTCTGAGATAGGTTAGGAACAAACACATTTACATTTATTAAGCTTTCCTGCAATTGCTCGTTAGTCATGCCTAATGAGTTTATCACTATGCATTCACCCGAAAAACCGTCAGGTTTATTGCCTTTAAACATCTCGAGAGTGATGCCTCCGTCTTTCAAAAGCTTATAGACAATTTCAATCGCTTCTATTGATAATTTACTTGCCACGATATTGTCTGTTTAACTTATCCAATGCTCGAATGAGTAATTCCCTAGTGGTCTTGGAAGAGTTTGTAATTACATCTTTTCCTCTTGCCTCAACAGCAACAGCATAATCCATTCCTGCAACTGCAACCAGTATAAATCCTTTTGGATGTCCTTCAGCAATCAGGTTCGCTATCCGTTTGCCTTCAACTTTACCTTTATCTTTACCGTCAAAGTTTTGAGATATCACTTGGCCATTATAGAAAACCATGTAGCCAATTGAACTTCTTAAATTACCTGTCTGGTCAACATAAGTGTTGTTCTTCCGGGCAAGGTTTATGAATTGCTCGCCAACGTATTGAAACCTGTTTTTTATCGCTGACTGATATGCCTCAACTTTTGATTTAATTGCTTTAGCGATATCTGCCTTAGTAAATTGAGGAACTAAACCCATAACCTTGAATGAAAAAAATCTCTGGAAAATTTTAAAGAACTTGTTTCGAGAATTACCTCTTCACCCTCAAGAACCTTTATCTCCGATCCAATTGGAATCGTTTCAATCCGTCCTTCAATAAAGATTAATGAACTGAACTCAATTTTTTTTCCATCCTGGCCATTAGTGTATGAACCTTTTGAATTCGGTTCAACCCTGCATCTCAGATTATTCAATTCTGAGGTGCCATTTGGTTTTAGCCAATCTCCATTTTCATTCTTAATGGATGCCTGAGCTGCAAAGCTCACATTCATAATATGCGGATATTGAATTGATGCTACCATGAATCCGTCCTGTCAACAATGTTATCCTGAACCGGATTGTAAATGTCTGGTAATCCCAATTCACCACACAGAATAGAGTAATAGGCTTTGATTCCGTCAACCTTGAATTTTATTGAGTAATCTCCCTGGCTGATGTCCGGTGCAAGCAATAATTCGGGAATTACAGAAATCATAACTTTCTTAACTTTGTCACTCAATTGGATATTATACTCTGTTTCAGGAGTAAGTTCCAAATCAATCAACATTGCTTCAAGCTCCTCATCAGTTACACTGAATTGGAACCTCGAAAATTTTGCCCTTATGTAATTCCCGATAGTCACGATTTATTAATCCTGTTCTACTTTCTCAACTAAACCGTTTTGAACCAGCGCGGCCAGTCTACCCGCATCAAAACTGCTTACGTCATCACCTACTTTGTGTTCTTTAGAAAAATCAGCAGCATCCCTAAACTTCGCTTTCACGATATGTTTAAAAAGTTTTGGTTTCTCTGGCTCAAGAGTCTCAGGGTTAAGAATCGCAGAATAGATTTGGTCAATTTGTTCAGAAGTGAACTTACGTTCATCTTTAGAAATTGCGTCTTTTACCTCCGCATCAGTTTTTTTGTCAACTGAATGAAGCGGACCGTAAACTTTTACGGCCGCTTTTAAAGATTGTTTATTAAAGTTTTCCATTAACCTTGAATAGTGTTTGAGTCAAGTAAGAAAATATCGTTGATTGCGCTGATTACAGGAACGATTCGCGCCTGTGAGTTGACTACTTCAGCAAGGGTAGGACGATTTACTCTGAATTGTGAAACAAGTAAGAAATCTTCAGGAGATTCGTATTTCACACCGTCAACTGGACGGTTTTTCTCAGCTGGTTCTTTCCATACCAAATCACCCAATTGCTCTGTGCAAATGCCAACAACCGCGTGTTCAGCCCATGGCTGGTAAGTTGTGTTTACACCGTTCTTTTGAGATACCATTGAACGGTCTACAACTTCAAAGTCGTATTTGAAACGTTTTTTGGCTGTAGCGTTTAATTGGTCGAAGTCAGGTTCAGGGATATTTTCTCCAACAAAATTTTGACTGAAAGCGAATAGTTGTTTTGCTTGATTTGTTGATGCAATATTCATCAAATCACTTTCAGTTATCAACCATTTTGTGATTGTTTTACCACCTTCTGCTTTTGCTTTTGCACGAGCACGATTTAAATCATCAAATGGCTTAGATGTTGGATCTGACCATAATTTGGTTACACCAAACTTGTGATCATTGCGGTATTTGAAATCCATTCTGATACCAACACCAGTGTTTTTATCATCCTGAATTAAACCAACACCAGTTGACAATGATTGCAAAAACGTTGACTCGATTGTCTCATACACAGCAAGAATTACGATTGGTAAATGCTCTAGTAATTTTGCAGCGATTAACGCCTGAGGTTTTTGTAAAGCAATCATAGTGTCAATTGCATCCATTTGAGACTCATTTAACTGCATCTCAAGACCTGATTTCGGAATCGTACCGCTCGCAGAACTTTGTGACGGTCGTCTCTTCAATGGAAGTGGCGAATCCATTGCTACATAATCCGCCGTGATAACCTGTCCATTAACAGTAATGGCTTCCCATTTACCATCAACCGAATAAGTTTTCTTTAAAAATCTACGGAAAAGATAGGTTCTTTGGCTATTAGTGCCGTTAATAGTCTCAACAATTTTTAAGACTAACCCTGGGAAGTATCCTTCAACCAGTTCTAAATACTTTGTAACTTCCATTAGTCTGCTCTAAATTGAATTTGATTTAAAGCCGTAATTGCACCAGCCGGAGGAGTAAATGGTGAAGCCACCGGATTTACTGTTCCATTTGTCAAGATTGCTGCAAACGGGCGTTTAGTTAATATTGATGCGATAAGCACACCTACATAAATGTGGTCGGCTGGTAAAGCTGCATAAGCTGTAGCACCACCATTTACTGGCATGGGTTTGTAATCCTTGCTTACAGGATCTTGAATGATTATATGCCCTGCATTAATCACCTTTGGTGCAAATCCGGTTACATTTAGGGATTTGCCACCACGGATAGAATCAAGATGACGAACGATAACGATCGAATCGTTACCGGTGTCAATGATATTTCCGTCCTCGTTTAAATCGACTGTCGTTGACATAAAAAATTTTAGGTTAAATATTCATATTGCCGATTGCAGCATTAATATCCGCATCGGACGCCTCCTTACCTACCTTTGCGTTGGCAGATTTCGGCTTGGTTTGCTGGCTCAAGCTTTTGTCTGAAAGATTTTGTGTGAATTCTGCAGCGTCAGTTTCAATTTCTTCTAAAAATCTTTCGAATTCCTCATCGGTATCGAACTTCATTCTTCCAAAATTTTTAAGTGTCTGTGCGCTGAACTTCTCATCAACCCCTTTCAACTTCGTTTCCAAAGCTTGTTTCCTTGAATCGACGGTTTTTCCTTGTTCTATTGCAGCTAATCTATCCGTCAATGTTTTATTTGACTCGATTAATTGTTTAGCCCAAGCTGGTGTTTCCTTATCATCCTTACCAGGTTGAGGATTGGCCGGATCGTCATCATCCTTTTTCCCCTCATCTTTTTTGCCATCTGGATTAACCCCTTTCGCAGCCTCGGATGCACGTCTATCACCTTCCGATTGAAAGATAGAAAAGAAGCCCGTTACTAAACCTTCTGCATCTTCTACAGCATCGTCTACTTCGGTTTCTTCGTTTACGCCTTTTTCAATATAGTCAGCAGCCTTGTCTAGGATACTTTTAGAGACGTTTTTGTGCTTTACTCTCAGCTTTTGAAAGATTTCTTTTCTAAATGCCATGCTTTTAAATTAACGTTAACTAATTTGTTTAATCAAAGATATGTTAATTGCTTTAATATATCCAAAAGATATGTTTAACATGTCTTAAATTGTTTATAAATAGTTTTAAACAATTAACCAAATAGTTGATTTAATTTGAAAATTTCTTGGAATTGTAAAGAATGCTAATTATAATTGCAATGTCTTAGCCGATAGGAGCAGCAACTTCTGGCTAAGGCGAACAACAACATTGATTAACAAAAACAGCAAACATGAACACATCAAAACAGTGTAATGGCGAAGCCATATCAAGTGCTTTCGATTCCCAAAATGTCGGCGAGAATTTAAGCCACAATCTAAAGCTCATCAGAAAGCAAAAAGGATTTACTCAAGAGGAATTTTCTTCGCAACTATCCATTTCAAGACCTGCTTACGCTTCCTATGAAGAACAAAGGGCATTGCCATCTTTGGCAGTCGTAATAATTATTTCAAATCTCACAGGTATTGATATCAATACTCTTTTGGAAGATAAACTAGGAGAGGAGGTTCACAATGACTAAGAAAAAAACTGATTTAGAAAAGTTTATCGATATGTTTTCTAGTAACGTCAAGAACCTCAAAAAGGGTAGGGTGATGTTCAAAGCCAAGAATCTGGATAAGCAAGTCGCCTCAGCCAGAAAACTTATTGTAGATATGAAGTTCAACTTGAAAGTAGTCTCAGATGCTGATATGGCATCATACAGCGCTTTCGAAGTATGGGAGGTTCAGTAATGGATTTGCATTTATACGATCTAATAATCATAAACAGTAGTGCTGGGAAGGATTCTCTTGTAGCAAAGTTTGATGTTTGCAGGCTGGCGATGGAGCAGGGCTATTCTTTGGACAGGATAGTTGTGAGCCATCAAGACCTCGGAGAGATGGAGTGGAAGGGAACACATAGACTGGTTAAAACTCAGGCTGATTTTTTTGGACTACGAACCTACTATTCGAAACGTAGAAATAGCAAGGGTTACGAGGAAACGCTACTCGAATTTGTTGAACGTCGAAAGAAATGGCCTGACAACAAGAATCGATATTGCACCAGTGACTTCAAACGCGGACCGGGTGCCCGTGTCGTGACAATGCTTACAAAAGAATTGGGGAATTGCAAAGTTCTTCACGTTTTCGGCTTCCGAAAAGACGAAAGTCCCGCCCGAGCCAAGAAGGAGGTTCTTAAAGTAAATAAACAACTTACTACAAAAAGGCGATTGGTTCATGACTGGTTACCGGTTCATGATTGGTCACTAGAAAAAGTCTGGAATGTAATCAAATCAAATAACCTTCCGTACCATCCAGCCTATGATTTAGGCATGCCACGTCTATCCTGTTGTTTCTGCATTTTTAGCCCGTTTGATGCTTTGGTAATTGCAGGTCAGCATAATCCGGAACTGCTAGATAGATATGTAGAAACGGAGAAGAAAATTGGCCACAAATTTAGAAACGGATTTGCTATAAGTTCAGTCAAAGACGCAATCTTAAATAACTACACACCATCAATCATTTCTGATTGGATAATGTAATCACAACAATAAGCATGGAAACAGAAATTTTTACGGACTTAACGCCAATGCCTTTTGGTAAATACAAAGGACAGGCGCTAGTAAACGTTCCAGCAAGTCACTTGCTTTGGCTATATAGGAATGAAAGAGCAGGTAGACTTAAAAAATACATCTTGGAAAATTTTGAAGTTTTGGAAAAGCAAGCTTCAAAGGACAATAAATCATCTAAATACAAATAATATGAATTATAACAATCTCGGTCGTAAGCCTATAGTAGGCATTCGGTCTGTAAAGATTTCAACAATAGTGCTAGCTATCGCCTTGGCTGGCTCAGTTTTTATCGGAAGCTGCGAAAAGAAGATAATTAAGCCTAAGCCGCCAATTGACAATAAAACTTTGAAGGATAAAAAGGTGATGCAGGCCCGTGGGGTATAAAATTACATTTTGCCGATTTAGGTAAGATTCACTGGTTTGTGATTTTGATGGTTAGAATAAATTTTATTAAGTCCTATATAGTAAATTCTCCGGGCCAAAAATCCAACCAAGAATTAAAATGGCAACAATGTAAAACAGAACTTCTGCCGCATGCTTTAAAAACTCTTTAAAATTATCTGACATACAACAAGATAGGGAAAAATTATGAAAAATAAATATGCAGTGTCATTAGTATTTACAAAGCAAAATCCAGAAGGTCTAAATATTCACAACTGCCTTCGAATCGTTGATGCCGAAACGCAGGAGGAAGCTTTTGGATTAAGTTACAAAGACTGTGGAGATGTTCTCAACACTCATCAATTATCATTTCATGCTTGCGTGGTTATACAGCCACCAGTTGAGCTATCTGAATTGTGTAATTGGATTAAGAAGCAATTTGACGATGACGGTTTAGAGCAGATGGGTATTCGAGAAGAAGTGATTTACAGTGAGGTAAGTAAGTATGCAATCCTTTCACTTAAAGACAAATTTTAGTTAAACCCAACAACAAGTTAAAAAATACCTGGTTTTAGTAAAAACAAAAACCACTTGAATTTATTTCAGGTGGTTTTTGAACAAACAATTTTCAATTATCTATCCAGACTGAATGAAAAAGTTAATTAAAAATAATCAATTTAAACGAGAAAAAAAAGCCTCTGTTTTCTCAAAGGATTAGGGTAAAATATAAATGTTGTTGAGTAATGTATTTTATTAACGAATAAGCTGATCTATTGTTTAAACTTATTGAACAAAATGAACGTAGGTTGAAAGCCTAACCTCCGGTAAATTAGATAATGCGCAAATTGTCTGATAGTTACCTGTTCTTAATTATAGTGATGATCTTTGCATTCATCGCACCTAAATTTTCACAAGCCCAAAACTTACAGGGTTGCGGTAAAGTTGGAGGATCACAAATCTATTATATGCGTAACGGTTTCGGTAGTGGCCTGAATTTTCTCATTCCGCGCTATGATGCTCCTTTTTCTACCTTCACCTCGAGCACTACCGTTTGTCCCAGATTTACGACTTATTCCCTTGCATCACCACAAACAGCATGTTGTATTGGCGCTACTGATTGCTCAAATAACTACATTTACAATTTCACCAATATTGGTTGCGATTTGGACGATTACACCCCTGCATTGTTAGCTTCAATTGGCTTAGTAGGTATTTTGGTGATTAGAAAAAGAAAGAAACAGAAAAGCCCTCAATAATTTGAAGGCTTTTTTTGCTAACTAACCAAAGTATGAATCATCATAGGTGGATGATATTTAATAAACCAATTAATTCATGGATTGTTTTTGAAAAAAGAAAACCACCAAATTTCTCTGGTGGCTTCTCCTCTTAAAACTATAAACTGCTTAATGTTTATACCGTTAAAAGAACATTAAATTAGGCATTAAGTTTTATCTTTTCCTGCTCACATAAAACTGATTCTCAAAATCAATTACATGCTGAGGCTTTTCCGTCCAATGTTTTCTTTCACTTGAACGTGTTGGAGTGTTGGCTAAAGCAAGCATCTTTTTAACATAAATAACAACAGGATCATCGTTCCCTGCATTTCTTAAATGAGCTTGCAGTTTGCTATCCCAATTTTCTACGGCTTCCGCCACGCTACCGCCTTTAGCAGTAACTGAGTTATGCACATCCGCAGGCAATAAGCATACGAACCCAGGCGATTCAGCGTAAATTTCCGCTCCAAGTTTTTTAGCGATTCCATTTAGCTCAACTTCATGTTTTTTTCTGCGTGGCATTACTAACCTTTCTGTTTTGCGATGTAATCCGCAATAACTTTGCGAGATGAACTTCCCGAAGCTTTAGCAAATTCTTTGTATTCAGATGAACTTACTCCAGCTTGTTTTGCTGCATAAGCAACTTCATTAGGGTCGTTTAAATCTACTTTAGAATCGTCACGACCATCTTGTTTTAATTTATCATCCATAGTATTAATGTTTTAAGGTGTTGATAAAACATCCCTTAAGTCCAAATAGTTTTGCCTTATCTTCGTTCAAAATTATTGAACATGCCGGAACTTCCAGATTTAGCCGTAATGGCGAAGCATTTATCTAAGCAGCTTACTAACCATACAGTACAGGAAGTTACCTTGCATGTTGACAGAAAAGCGAACGCAACTCAGGAGCAACTTAACAATGCCCTAGGCAACCACAAGGTTAAATCAATATATCGTGAGGGCAAGGAATTACATTTAGAAATAGGAAGTAGCATATTAGGCTTCCATCTAATGCTGCATGGTGAAATTAGATTAGTAGGAAAAGGGGAGGAAGTTAAATTTCCAATACTGCAGATTGATTTTCCAACTCAATCTTTATTCTTAACCGACTGGCAAAAATCAGCTACGCCAACATTAAACCCTGAACCTTCAGAAGTTCCCGATGCACTGGATTTTGAGCCAAGCTATTTGAAGGGAGTTTTGGCTAAGAAGAAGGGTGATGTAAAATCTGTTTTTCTTGACCAAAAAGTTATTAGAGGCATTGGAAATACTTATGCCGATGAAATATTCTATCATGCGGGTATTTCACCACTTTCAATCGCCAGTGCAATACCAGCTGATGTGGTGGGCAAATTGGTTAATTCAATTCATCAGGTACTAACTAATGAGATAGAAAACATATCAACTAAAGATCCGGAAAGGATAACCGGTGAGAATAAAGAATTCCTTAAAATTCATTTGCCTAAGACAAAATCGACAGCTAAGGGAGAAGAAATATTGATTGATAAAAAAGGTTCTCGCAAAACATACTATACATCCAGCCAAATAGTTTATAAATAAACCAAATGACTATCCCTGAACTTGAAGATTGGTTTAGAAATGCACCTAAGCCGGATATGCCAGTATTTTTAAATAATGCAACCAAAGTGAATGATTACAATCATTTTCTTGAATCACACTTTGCACCATTACGCCTTAAACCCGAATCAAAAGTTAACCAACCTTTACTCTGGCGATTGCAGGCAATGAAGTTGGTTATTGAAAGTAATATGTAATCAGATGTTTAGGGTTGGGTGTACGGTATTATCGGCTAATTACCCGATATTCAAATTTATCGGCTTTTCACCCGATATTGAATGTACTGAAAGTTAAATTTTAATTCCTTCCCTACGCATTTGGTCCAATATCGGCTTGACATTTGGTAAATCCTTGACGTCATCAAACGTTACCGGGCCTTTATTTAATCTAGGTTGCTTTTTGAAATAATCCTTATCTCTATACCAAGGATGGTCAAGTGGCAAAGGCTCTAACTGCTCTCGAGATGGTGGTGGTTGCGAAAAGCTCAATCCATTTTCCTTCGCATTATCTAAAGCAGTTACGTCAAATTTTGATGGATTGATAATAGTAACGCATTGAATTGATTCATTAACATAGACAATCACCTGTAATCTTTGTAGTGGTGCATCTATCTCGGGCAAACTTTTTAACATGGTATATAGCCACCCTTTACTACGTGCACTATAGCCTGGACTATCGGGTAGATGGAGATATAAGTTTCCACCACCGTATATACATTTAACCTGAGGAAAAGCTTTGTTAATGTTATCTGCTAAAGTCACGCCGTATAGATTGGCACCACCTCTAATTTGGTCTTGTAAATTTTCCATATCTAACTATATAAATTACTTTGTGTGTTGTCACTCACTTCACGCAGTACATTTTTGTCATTTGGAGCGCTCTTTAATTCCCTGATTACGCGATAAGCAGCGAGGTCATCGTCAGAACAGGCAAATTGCATAATATCATCAATCAATCCATCTGGACTATCAGGATTTATCCAGTCATCAATAAGGGATTTGCTTAGCATCAAAGGCATTCGTTTAGCGGAGTTGTGTATATCCGCCATAAAAATATTAGCAGGCTCAGTAACAATCGTAAATGTTTTATACCATTCATTTGAAACTGGCTCTTTATAGTAGCTATACAAACCAGCAAGGTAAAAGTAAGGTTGCTCTTTTGGATGAATCAGATATGGCAGCGTATCGATTTTCTTTCCTTTCTCATTAAAAATGTGCTTATACTCAAAGAAAGAATTTACCGGGATTATGCAGCGCTGTTTTTTGATAGCATTTTTAAAAGAAGTGGTCGTTCTGATATCCTCACTTCTGGCGTTAAGCGTTCGCTTAGCTAATGCAAGCATATCAGTTAGGGGTTTATTCCAGGTTGGCATTAGTCCCCATTGATAGAGGTCAATGATGTTTTCCCCATTATCGTTGAGTAGCACCAATAAAGATGGATGGTCAAACCCTGATGCTTTATATAGATTGACTTCAACTGTGGGATCTACTGCCTTTGCAGGGAAGTGGCTCTGCAAATCATAAGCTTTAGTAACTTGTGTAGCTGTATAGCACATTTATCTAAGTTAAGAATTTTGCTCAATATATGCACCCATCCCAGCAACTACCTCATCAAGTGTTTGCCGGCCAGATACCTGTTTCCAAACTCCATCTATTTTTTCTATAGAACCAATGAGAGTAGTTTTAGAATAAAAGTAATAAGGCTGACCAATATTATGCTGTACGATAGTATAAGGGTAATCTGGATGGTTAATATATTTATAGAGTAATTGAAGCATTAGTTAATATCAAAAGTATAGGTGTGTTCATCATTTTCTTTTCTTACGATAACAATCAGCTTTTTCTCAAATTCTACATCATCATAAATAAGGTCTTCCATTACGTTACCAAATTCTTCAATGTCTGTATCTTCGTGCGCTGTAAGTTCTAAAGTATCATCTTCAATAAATCTAAAGCTAACTAAGTTATCACCATACCTCTCAAGAAGTTTTTCAGGTAATTCACTAATTTTCCTATCGGCATCCAAATGTGAAGCTATTGAGTATAAGTGTTGCTTAAGTTCTGCATCATCGGTTACAAAACCAGATTCAGTACTTTTATCAATTTTCATAGAACCCTTAAAGTCATCATCTATCGAAACATAGAAAAGTTCATCTTTTTCTTCTATCCTAATTTTAGATGGTCTTTTAGTATCATTGATGTACATCTCAAATTCTGTAGTATTCATATTTCAAGAACCTTTATTTATCCAATTTAGTTTGAAATCTTGCAATTAACAAATCTCTATCAGCAGAAGTGAACGATGAAGGCATATTCAACCAGCACCATTTACCGCTTCTTTTCTGTAATGCACCAACATAATAATCATCAATCATTATATGGTATTGATAGCCACCACCATGCGGCGCTGTTAATCTTACTGTACAAGTTTTGCTACCAAATGCACCACTAAAAATTAAATCATCGACATTCATAACACAAAGATTGATTTTACTAAATATTTTAGCAAAAAATCTTACTAACAAAAAAAACACCTACAAATTAATGAAGGTGTTTAAAAAAAAATCAGATTAGTCAAAGGTAGAAAGAGTTAATCTAAACTAGCCACCAGTTAATTCCAGATGGCCATGCCAAAAATATAAAATTATTGCTTCCCAAAAGGCAAAAAAGAAAGCAGGTACATAAATGTAACCTGCCTTCCATCTAATTTAACGCTCTCGAGTACAATTATAGTAAACCGTATTGACAAATGTCAATAGAAATATAATTTCCCGTATTTATTTGGAAAAATGTAATTTGTTTGGAAATCCCTTCGATAAATACTTAAACGGTGAATGGTTAAAGTCGTAACTTTACTTAAATGAAAACCATATTCGATTATAAGCCAACTCAGGAAGAATTAAAAGAGCTTTTCTCATACAATGAAACCGAGAGGACTATGACTTACGGATTTTCAATAATTCCTATTGACAAGCATCATTACATATCAATAGTTAATGCTGAGGAAGCTCTCTTTGACATCGCGCAATTACTTGAGTTAAGGAGTGATAGTGTTGAGGCTCGGAAGATATGGAAGCAGATTCCGGAGATAGAAAAACAATATCGTGCAGGTTTCGACAATAACATTCGCCCAGTTTAAGGTTTTTTGTTTTTGGCAAAGAACTTTATGAGCTCGAACTCGATATTTTTATAGTTTTTCATAAGTACAGGCTGTAGTTCTGCTAAAGCAGTTTGTTCACTTATTCCCGCAAGCTTTAGCTTATTTCTAAAATCTGTTATCCAGTTCGAATAACCGTAACCCTTTTCTAAAATTTGGTTTTTATGGCTAACTTTTCCACCCAAAGCGTTAACAAATTCATCATACGTATGTCTGGCTACAAATTGGTTAACGGTTTCCATTGCTTTAGTTTGTCCAACTGTGAGGTGTTGTGGAGGAGACAAAGTCTTAGCATGCAAAATCTCGTGCCACATTGACTCTAATGAGTATTCTTGGTTAAACGTAAGTTCCTGACCATTTTTAATTGCAGATAAAGCCCCTTTAAATTCTGATTCTGGATTGAATCCAATGGAAAGGAAATTATTTTTGCTGATTGTGATATCTGCTTTCCCGACCCACTGATTTGTTGAAGTCTTATAACTGGCGGAATGCTGCATCATATAAGATCTCGACTGTCGGAATCGCAAACTTCCTAGCCCAGTCCTGAAATTTTCAGGAGTATTGGCCGCAAATGCCAGCATAATATTTTCAGCTTCTTTATTGGTCGGAACATTACCTTTTATGAAATCTGCTAGATTAAGTATGCCTTTAGTCTTTGTTTCAGGCTTGGCTGTTTTGGTCTTTGTAACCTTTGCGGCAGCTGACGTCTGTTTCTTTGTGCTAAAAGCTAAACCCTTATTAATGTCACCATTTTTGAAATTGTCTTTTATCCAGAATGGTGTACTTTTAGCATTTGTTGCTCTGCCTTTATTAGTATTTACCCATTCCTTGAATTTATCGGGAACATCGGAAACAGTATTTTTTGATTTGCCATCGGGAGTTTCACCATCCAGCATAACTTTTTCATCTCTGTCAAACTCTTCTGCGGTTTTCAAAATAGAGATAGCATGGCAACGACATTGTGGATGCCAACCCACAAACTTAAAGTCTTTTGGGTATTTGCCCGCCAATGCCTCACACATTGGACAATGATTCGGATTATTAGATAACCGAATTTCTATGCCCACTACAAAATCTAATTGCCCCCAGCGTTCATGGTCGCTAGCGCGATAGGCCATATTGGTTTCCGTCCTTGTTACCCTCATCGCATTTTTAAATGAAGAGCGGTAAACTCCGCTACCAGGGTTGAAAGATTCTGCAACGCTTGAAGGGATTAGTGTTCCTCGCTTGTTCCTAACTCTTCTAAAAAGATTATCGGGTTGCTCCAGATTTTTTCTAATAATCTGCGAAATCGCTGCAGCTGATTTTCCTTCACCTAAGCCAATATCTAAGCCGAGTTCTATTTCTTGCTTATGATCCTTTGCTATCTTCCATATCCGTTCTGACAAACCCAATCTATCTTTACCATCTTTGCGTTTCTGAAACTCGGACAATGCGTCAAGATTTCTATTGCTGTATTTATTGATTTGCTTTAGGCTTAGCTTCGATGTTGAAAGCAGTGATTCAACTAGCTTATCATTCTTGGTTCCAGCATGTTTCCACTCTTTATCAATTCCATTGCGGACAATCCCTAATACGTTTTGATAAGTTGATTTCAATATCCTGTCAACCTTTTCCCTAGTTTGTGGGTAATCTTTGAAGCTAAATAGCTTATCTGGATTGAAGTCTTTGACTGTAACTCCCAGCTTTACATATTCATTGATTGCAGTTGTATAAACAGACTTTACCTGTTCGGCATAGTTTTCAATCCGAGACAGGTGTGCTCTCTCAAAAACAGAGTCATTTATATTTATTAGCCTGCGCTTAGCCAAAAGGTATTAGTATGTAGTTTCAAAGGTGTTAACAAGGCTATCTTCTTTTTTTTCTTCCTTGATTTTGTCGTAATCTTCCTGGTTTCCACCATAAGCTTTTACAGATTCGAGCTGTGACATAAATGGCTTACCACCGTTAGCTGTCTGTAGCACCTGGGCCTGCATTAACTCATCAGCAATCATGTAAGGCTCAATAACTGGTTTGATTTTCATTTTGGCTACAGTCTTGAAGCCGTTTTTCATTTCGGTTGCATAAGCTCTCATGATTTTGTACCGGCGCTGCAAGTATGGTATGAATATCTCTTCCTTATCCTTAACTTTTAAGTGAGCATCCAGGAACATTAATTTCAGGGCAATTCCAGAAAGTGCACCAATACCTTTTACGCTGTCAAAACTGATATCAGGAGTTTGTGTAATGGTGTAAGCCATTTTAATAAGGTTATTTGCCTCCACCAAAAATGACTCTGGTGCGTGGTCCCATGATAGATATTCAGCTTTGGCATCTTTCTCACCCTGGATTACTGTATTGCTCGAGCCTTTTGAGCCGAAGCTTAGGATTCGGCCATTAACGAATATTTTTGGTGCAGAATGGTAGTCGTTTGTATCGCCAAGATTAGAGAACATTTTTTCCAATCGATTGATGATGCTCTCGATATCTTCCGTTTCCATTTCATCCTGTCTGCCATAAACGATGGGAATCTTTTTAATAGCGATAGGTTCGCGGTGGTCCTCAATCCAGCCACCAGTAATAGAAAGGCTTGATTGCTTCCATCTAACAAGCTCCTCATCTGTATAAGTTTCGAAGTAAATTGTTTCAAGATTAGGTTTTTTAATTTTAAACTCGCGGCTAAAGGCAACCAGATTCTCATGCTCATCAAAATATGGGTAAAGCTTATCTCCTTTATCCGGGCTAAAGATTTTACAGCGCAGTTTAAATTTAGTTGAAAACCCATATTCCTCGTGGGATTCTTCTCCTTGCACAGGAAACCAATATTCGGCAGCCTCGGTAAAAGAAAATATCTTACGGGCAATCTGTTTGTTCAAAAACTCCTCTTTGTTATCCTCTAACATCTCTTCAAGACATTCAATAAGAGCTTTCTCTTCATCAGTTTCAGCATTATAGTCCAGAACAACTCTATTACCGAATAGAAATGACACTGCACGTTTGATAACAAGCTTCTGCAATGCGAAACCAATTCTATTTACCTTTTCTGTTTTTCCTTCTCCCTTGCTAGTTATATTACCGGCTGCATCTTTAACAGGGTCAGGATAAATAGTTTTATCCTCACGCTTTGCAGTATTAAAAACATCATGACCAAGTACGTCCAATCTCTTCTCGAATTTGGATACATCTGGCAGGGGATAGGGTCTGAGCTTTAGATTATTGATAATGGTATCAATGCCTGCACCAGGTGCTATTTCTTCAACTTTCATATTAAAAAACTCCTTCTAAGTCTTGTGGTTCATGTTCTCTGTAAACGAAGTACATTCTCATCAGCAGTGTATCCCTATAATCGGGTGAACGTCCAATGTCAGCTTTAACTTCGCTTTTAGGTTTTATTCTAATTTTTGCATTATCATCATCCATTTTCCATGTTTGAATCTGCTCTATCTCAGTGATAATATCATCTTTTGTATCAGCCGGAATGTCGACGCAGTCGTCAATTGATATCAATCGTTTATTGACCATATCTGCAAGCTTGTAAGCACACTGGGCCTGTAAGTTTGCATAAGGTTCTTCAACTCCACTATCTGGATGAGGCAATGCGCTACTGTTGTTTACAAAACCCAATATTCCACAGTTATCTACTACGCCACCACCAACTCCATCCTCATCAGCAATGCATCTATCTGAAGGTATTGTGTATTTGTATCTTAATGTGTTGATTGCATGTTGCAATTCTGTTGTTTTTGATACATCGAACTCAACCATGTCAACTACTCTGAATCCATCCCAGACCATAATCACTGCTTTATCTGAACCTAACCTTGCGATATCTGCAGTTAAATAGTACTTGCCAGTTGGCTTTACAATGTTTCCGCCGAACATGCTTACAATCGAATCATAATCACATAATGCATTTGGGTTATCATCGTAATCGAAATTACCATGCAACAGCCTTTCTCTTTTTACCTTATCAGTAATCTGGCGCATGTTATCGATATAGTCAGCAGATAGGAAGGGGTTATCCTGGTATAATGCTCTAATGAAAGCATAAGCTTTGTCAAGGCACTTATTTCTAAATGGTTTCCAGAATGTTGTATATAACCAGTTCTTTTTTGGATTTGCAGTAACCAAAATTTTCGGTACAATTCCGTACTCAGTATTCATGTGCCTTCCAACCCTCGATTTCAATGTATCGAATGCAGCAAAATGAACCTCTCCGGCTTCTTCAATCCAACCACCAGTATATTCTTTTGAACCAAGCCTTTCAAACATTGGGTCTTTTTGTGGATAAAACGATAAGTCAAGGAACACAACGGCCGATCCATTAGCAAATTTTATTTCATTGTCGGCATACTTCCATTCAGTAAAGCCATATTCTTTTGCAACTTTTCCCCAGGTAATCAATACAGATTCTCTGGTATCTTTTAAACTATCCCGGCCAATAAACCATCTGGTGCCCGGGAAACGCCAACACATTGTCATTAACCAAAAACATCCTAGCCAGCTTTTACCTCCACCTGCCGCTCCTCCATAAAAAACAAACTTTACCAGGCACAGCCAATGCAGTTTACCTAGCGCTATTAATTGTTTCTTGCTGAGTTGCTTCATTTACTTCCTTATCAAAATCTGCTTTATCGAGGCAATCAGCCATGAAAGCATCAAAGCCATTGAAAAGGGGAGCACCATCTTTACCGGTAAGCTCTTTTTTCTCAGCAGCATACATTCCAGTCAGCTTTCTGCGTTCTTGGCCTAACTTTGTAATTTCAGCCTGATACCTAGGGTCACCGTAATTTATCTCGTCCTTTTCGGTCTTCTCAATGCCGGTTGTTACGATTTTATCAGTATCAACCAATCCATTTGGACCAACCGCCTTTGTTTTGCCTGTAATACCTTTCTGTTTTTTGCTGGTTAATTTCTGGTCAGATTTCGATTTTTCCCATGCGTCCCACAATTCACGCTCTTGTAGATTTATTTTGTATAGCTCATGGTTAATAGCATCATCCATTTCGGCAATTCTTGCTTCCTTCCATTCAGCTTTTAGGCTGTCAACATCCTTTTTAACGGTAGATAAGGAATAGGTTTCGAGGCGAAGTCGATTTTTGACCTCTTGAACGATTTGCCTTAAAGCATAACCTTTGGCATACAATTCAGCTACATGAATTAGCCTTGCTTCTTTCTTTTGTTTGGCGGTTTTATTTGGATCGATACTTCCCATCTTAATCTCTTAATTTTGCTGATGGAAACTCTTCGACAATGTCGCTGACCCTGCGCTTAATCTCGTCGTAATCGCTCAAATCACCATCAAATTCTACAACCAGTCTCACAATGGACTTTTTATCTTTCTCCTCTTCTTCATCTTCAGGATCCATAAAGTTTGGAAGCTCCATACCCCAATCAGATAGGTCTTGCTCATCCCATTCGTTAGCCAATAAATCATAGTCATCATTACCGAATCCAACATTGTCTTTAATGATATAGGCTTTAATTTGCTCGACAGTAGCAGTTCGTGGGATAATCTTGCATGGGATAGTTTTGCTTTCTCGTAATTGAGAAAAAGCGGTTAACCATTCATTAAAATTATCTAGTGATTGTTTTTGCTCGATGACTTTGGCGAACTCTTCATCAGAAATTGAGGCTGCTTCAACAACAGCTCTCAATCTCATGTTTCCGGCAATCGCTACATATTCATCAGCATACTCGACAACGAGGCATTCTCGAAGTTCAAGCATTTCTGGATGGTCAATAATGGATTTGACCAACTTGACAAAACGGTCATCCCGAATCCCTCTCGGATTCTGTGGAATGCCAGCAATCTGACCAGTGTTTGGCCAAATTTTAATGGTAGGAATTGATTGCGTAACGATTTCCATGTACGCAAAGATAAATAAAAAACATATCCAAAGGATATGTTTAGCCTTTGTTTATCTTTTTTTAAGTTTCCTCACTTTTTAAGCGAATAACTCATAGTTTGCCGCTAGGATTGAGCCAACAGCGGTTAATCTCTCAGTGCCAGGGATAATTAAAGCGTATGGCTCTAATTTAGCGTAAACCCCAGTTGATATTGATCCGGCATGTCTTTCGAAATTTGCTACAGCAATAAAATCTTTCCAGATGTTGTCTTGCTTTAATTTTAAGACAAGTTCATGAATTGATGGTGGAAATTTCTCTTTTGAATTCCAAAAAGGTCTATTGGTTTGACTAAAAAATATTTCGCGATATTGTTGTACATCGATAGTAGTGAAACCCAATCGTTGATTATAACCTATAACTTCAGAATCCATATTTTCAATCCTAGATTGCTTTTCATTAACTTCCTTTCTTAAATCATCTATGATTCTGCTATCGTTAGAAGCATTATTATTTAGATGACTTATTTGGTTGTTGAATTCAGTGATGTTAGAGTTTAACTCGTTAAGTTGCTTATTTTTATTTTGGACTTGTTCCTCTTGGCTGTCATAATCTCTGGAATATTGCCTAACTAACTGTCTTTGCTCTTCATATTTCTCAGAGTAAAGATTCTTTTCTTGCAAAACATCATCGTAAGTTTTCTTGTCTATTACTAACTTGCTTGTTACTTTTCCGGTTATCCATGGCATAGCTCGAAACTCTATAAAAATAGAAAGAGTTCTAGTGGTTACAACTACTATGTATCCGATCACCACAATAATCAGAGCCCATAGTACGTCCTTGGCAATATTGCCAATCGAAAACTCTTTTTGAGCTAAAACTCTTAGATTGTAGAGTTTTTCATGTAAAAGCAAGTCTTTGTCGAAATTAAATATCGTATACCAAAATTCCCAATGGTGAATAATTAATATAAATGTTAATGTACCAAAAAAAGGACTGGTCAGCTTATCCTTTATGTTTTGAAAAAAAGAGTTTAGAAAATCCATGAGAGGTGTTTAGCTTTTATTTGTTGTTTGATATTCCTATTAGATAATTCACAAATGCACTTGATGCAACAAGCATAAATTTTGCTGTTTCGAATGTTGCAGGATTATGCTCATCAACTATTGCGTGTCTAATCCCCGATTTAGGGTCGTTGGTGTAATTGTAAAATTTATTAAAACCCTCCTTTAATTGATTGTTTATCGGAAGACCCGTTTTTTCAAATTTTGCCAAAGCTCTACCAAGAGTGTTCTCGCCTGTCAACTCTCTAGCTACAGATTCAACGGCAGAAATACTTTCTTTTATTACATTAGCATAATTAGAGTTTTCTTTTGCGCTTAGTAATTTGATAGCGCTTTGAATGTGGATTTTTGCACCGGTCGAAACATTCTGTTGAATAGATATTTTTATTTCTTCTAGCTCAATTTCTTCGACAATTGGAGCAATTAAATTGCCGACAACTCTATATGCGCTGTTTTCACGTTCAAGAATAAAATTTAATTCTGAGATATAATTCTTCGAGGCTATATATGGCTTTTTTAAAAAAAACTCTAAAAAGTCATAAGTTTTATTCCAAGACAATGAAAAAAAGTAGTTCTCACAATCTTTAACAATCATCTGGAAATTTATGGGATATCGATTAATTAGGTCTTTTTTTATGTCTTCTACATAATCAATGGTAAATTTTGTAAGTTTAAAATAGTCATGACTTGGTCTAATAGGGGTTAAAACACAATTATAGAATGAATTCCATAAGCCATTACGTAATGGACCATCTATGCTTTTGATTTGAAAGGGCAATTCAATGGGCTCAATACCCATCCTTTGAGAAAATGTTGACATAGCATTAATTTAGATTTTAAATATATCAATAGTTCGTAAAAGACCCAACTGCTAATCAGATTAGTTTTTTATATTAGTAGAAATTAATCTCTCATGCAAAATACGATACCACTACAAGAAATAAGTCATAATTTTTTATCTCATATTACTAAGGAGGCGAACTCGAGGATTCTTCTTTCATCACCTTTTGGCAGCGGAAAGACTTTTTTTCTTGATACTTTTTTTGAAACCTACCAACAACAATTCATATCAATCAAGCTTTATCCAGTTGATTATAGCGTAGCCAATAACAAAGATATTTTCGAACTGGTTAAGCATGATATTTTAATGGAATTGATGGAAAGCCATTCTGATGATATTGATTTAGAGAAAGAAGATGTCAACCTCTTAGTGGCTGCCAAATTTTGGATAGATTCGAAATTCGATATTTTGCAGTTTGCTGGTGCACTTTCTAAATCAAATCAGCAGGGTGAGAGTGCAGTATCTATCGCTCAGTCATTAAGATCTGTATTTAAAAATATAAAATCTCACCAGAAAGAACTTTCGATAGATGATGAAGACACTATCATTAAGTATTTAACGAACGAAAAAATGAAAAGTGGTTCAATCCGCGAAATGGATGGGATGACAAGCATGATTAAAGATTTTATTCAAAGAATAAAAGTCAAACACCCTCAAAAACATATTGTGCTTACACTGGACGATTTGGACAGATTAGACCCTGAACATATTTTTAGACTATTTAACGTGTTTACATCTCACCATGATAGTAGAACCAATCAAAATAAATTTGGGTTTGATAAATTGGTATTTGTTTGTGACTTAGATAACATCCATAACATATTTATTCATAAGTATGGTGCAAATGTTGATTTTAACGGATATATTTCTAAATTCTACTCACACGAGATTTTCACTTTTGACTTACGGAGATCTCTTATAGATAAATTATCCAGCTTTTACAGAACTAGTTTAGAATTGAATTCAGGTGGACCGCTAGCATCAAATAATTCTATATATGATAAATCTACGATTCAATATATGGTGTTTTCCGAAATATTGTCAGAAATGATTGATTCTAGAGTGATAAATATTAGAGCACTTACTAAAGTTTATCCTTTTGAATTTGAACATTACATTTTACGTCTGTCTACTGGTGCTTCTCGATCTTCAACATCTTTTCATATGATTTCCTTTATCTTGGGATTGAGACAACTATATTCGAGAACTGATGACCTCCTTAAATCAATTATATCTTTGTCAGAGAAATTTCCTGCAGACTATAAACCTGCTAATAACGGAAACAACAATAAGGATTTCGAATTACATATAATTGCCTGGTGTGTTCCATTTATAGTGGAAGATAGAGCAATTCTTCTATTAAACACGGCGAGTGCGGAAGCGGACACAATAATTAAAAATGAATATGGAGATAACTTATATTTATGCTTTGGTTTCAACGCATGGGGAGGATTGGATTTGTTGAAATTTTCGAATGGTGAGCAATTCCTTCAGAATAACGTACCAAATCGAATAAACCCATATTACATTTTGTATCATGCAATAATTAATGCAAGAAAAAATAAGTTCATTCCCATTTAATTTCATTTAAGTATTTGTATATCTCATAACTAGCCCAATCTACTTCATGGGCATTATTTCTGTATGCATAAATTCTTTTATGGATTAAACTGTTTTCTCTAAGCAGCAATGTTGATAATTATTTAGCTGGTGTGTTGATTAAAATATTAAACTTGCTGCAATTAACTATCTATTAACATCTTAACAAAAAAACAACGCTACATTTATTTTTTCTTGTGTTTTCATATCTTATTTTAAGTTGCTTCTAAATCTGTTAGGTTATTTTCTGAGTTTTTAAAGACTTGGCATGCTCAATGAACAGCCTGGTTTGTTCCTTCCGTTCAAATTCCTGTTTTGCGTATAGTGCTGCAGATTCTCTATTCTTGTAGGTCATGTATTGGCATCCGAACACGGTTTTCGCCGTCAGATTCTCTAGCATACCAATAATTAACTTTTCTTCAGCTTTAACCTTATGCAGCATCGGGGCGCTAGAAATTACTTCTAGCTTGCCAAATTCGTCGACATACATTAGACCAGCGTAAGCAGGGATTTCTGATGCATTAATTAAACCTTTTGGGCAGGCATAATAGAATCGGTTAGGTACTTTCGAATTTCTATCCTCTGTCGGATTCTGCATACGATGGTGCTTGTGTCCTTTTCTGAAGTCTGCTTTAAAATCACCTCTTGAAATCTTAATTTCAACCTCTGTTACAATCAGGCTTTTTGTTACAGCGAGAACATCCGATTCATGATAGCCAGACCGAGAGTAGTTGCAGGCCTGGTAAACGTGTGAGCGCTCGTAAAGATGCTTCTGGACTGATTCCTGAATAAATTTGCTATTTATTTTCATTTTTCTCGTATTTTCTACAGCTCGGCCAGTTTACTTTGTGGTCGGTTGCAGGTCCGTTAGTGTCTTTTCTTAATTCACATTTGTAATACCGTTTGCCAAAAGACTTGCAGTAAAGGTGAGTGCAGGTTTTGCACCTGGTTCCTTCTGGTCCCTTTCCATATGCGCCAACACAGGGATTGATTTTAAGCGCACCCGATTTGTTCTTACGATTGACTGCATCGAATGAAACATCATTTCCGAATAAGTCTTTCATGGCTTGCGATTTAAAATAGTTTGCCTTATCAATTCCAATGTTTCAACCGTGTTTAGTTGCTCGGGTGTTCTTCGTATTACAGTCCAGCCTAAAACACTCGCTTGCGTAAGCTTTTCCATATCACGTAAAATGTTTTGAGGTCGTGAGTGAGCACCACCACCTTTCATCCAGACGCCACCGTCTTTTTCTATTGCAATTTTGTGTTCAAGGATGGCATAATCAAAGCGCCAACGTCGGGTAGGATGGAAGCGATACTCAGTTACGATATCAAGCTTCAAGTCAGAACGAACCAAAGCGCAAAAGAAGTCGGGAGCACCCTTTTTTTTCTTTACCGGCTTACGGTTCGGGCTTTTAGTGTTCGTTTTGAGAGCTTTAGGCATCTTTTCTGTCCTCCATACTTTCTTTCAGAAGCTTGATGAAAAGGCTTCTTTGTTGCTCAATTTCGTTTGCTAAATCTCTTTCTTCCAATAGGATACATTCGAATAAGGATTTTAAGGCAAGAGCTTTCGAGACATTGATGACCTGATCTTTGCATCCATTGTTGGCAAGCTCATTGATTGTGGATGATAGTTTTTTTCGTTCTGCAGGTCTTGTTTCGATTACTTTTTGGTTGTCAAGCATTCCTTTTAACTCCACTTTTGCCTCATCTACGAAATCCCATTTCTCTTGATTTGAGAATGTGATGAGCTTGATGCTGTCGAGAAAATTGTAGGCTGTTAGCGCAATCCTTTCAAACGTTTTAGTTTTATTTTGGAACGACCTGAACGCTTCCACCACATTCGATTTTGCGGTTTCGAACATAACGTGGGAGGTTGGCATTGTTGGCGCTTCCAGTGCGGGAACAGTTTTCCCGAGATTTGCACGCTCTGGACTGAAGATGTACGATTTGACGAAGTTGTCGAAGGTAACCACGCTTAGCCCAAAGTACTCACCATACTCGCCACGGATACCCTTGGCGAATGCTGTTTTAATTTCTGAAATTCTGATGCCAGGGTATTTTTCGATGATTGCGTCAGTTACTTCGTTTGCTAAAAAATCCATGTCCTTAGCGTCGAGTTTCTTTGCGTTCAGATGAGCGAATGATATCGCCAATGCAGCTTTTATCGCTTCGAACACGACATTTTCATCTTCGTATTTTACCTGCTTGGCGAGCAGGGGATGGGTGTTTTGCTGAACAGCCAATCCGGTTTGTGTTGTTGTGATTTGCATAATGTTTAAACTTTTTGTCGCCTTTGCACTTCTGCGAAAGCTAATCCTGCTTCAACTCCCCTGGTGGTTTGCTGCCCACCGTTAAGTTTTTCTTTTTTCGCGGAACTTTTTTCTTTTTCTTCGTTTAGCCGGAAGCTCCAATTTTCTGCATTCCAGGCTCCGTCATTAAATTCCTGGGATTGTTGGCCCACAAAATTTTGAAATGAGTGGATGTATCCCTGGGAGAGTTCCTTGAAATCCCGGTAAGCGTCAAACTGGTTTCTGAAAAAATCCAAACGGCCAGAATTTTTTAAAGAAAAAACGAATTCATTTACGGTCCTAGCTTTATCAAAATTTGTGTGAACGGTGAAGCCGAAAAATTTTAAAATTGAATCTTCGAGTTCATCATCTCTTTCCGGGGGAATAAAATCACCTTTCTTTTCTCCTCTTATCTCTTCTTCTCTTTTCTTTTCTTCTCTTCTCTGTGTGCAAATGGCGGAGTTTTCAGTTAATTCTCCGGAGTTTTCGTCGCTTATTGTGAGAATGTTCCGGAGTTTAGGCGGAACATTCCGACCTTTTCCCGCGAGTTGGCGGATGATTGACGCTTTGTCTACTACTTTGTTGCTTCTCTTCCGGTAAGCATCCGCGATTTCATCGACAAATTTTTGATTGAAAAGGATATTGCATTCCTCTAAAAGTTCCCGATCGAACTCTCCAAGGGTTACTAAATCTTCAATTATATTACGTAAAATCTCCTCTGTAACCTTGCATTTTGAAGCTAAAAACATAAACTCAACCTTGTCCGAAAGGTCTAAATAATGGTAGTTCGTGACCGCTAATTGCCTGAGTATTTTCACCCAAGTTGCATAGCCGTCATTGCCATATTTCTCTTCTATGTAGAACATAGCTTTGCCTTCCTTACATAGGAACGGGAAGTAGTCTACATTATTAATTTCTTTCCTTGCCATTAATGCATCAATTTTAGTGATAATTCGTTACATATCCAAAAGATATGTTAAGTAGCTACAATAAGCTCTTTGCGGAGTTGTATATAGCTTTAAATTTTGGGTTTGAAAATAATAATCCCTCGCAGGTTTTGTGGTTATAAATCACTGTGGAGTGGTCTATTCCCAGCTTTTGCGCCAGCGATGTTAATTTCGTTCGACCATTCATTTCGAAATGAAGACCGATGACCATTTTACGGGCATCAACGAACTCTCGCTTCCTTGCTTTGGATAAGATATCCATTTCGTGCAGTCCGGTTGATTGTGCTACAGCTTTTACGATATCGCCGAACAAATCATTTTCGTAATTTGGGTTGTTGATAAAACTCTTTACCTCAATTCCGAACTTACCTGCCCATGCAATCTCTTCGAGCATGCCTGCGCTTACATGAGTACCGTAAAGCCTTAGTTCCTGAACGAAACCGGATTCGAAGTAATGGTAATTGTTTTTGAATCCACGTTCCCTTTCTTCGGGTTTGTCATCGTTTAAGGCCATGCAATCCACAATATAAGGCGCGAATGGAACTATGTCTGGTTCGGACCTATTAATATCACCTACATGTTTGATTACTTCTCTAATGTTAAAATTTACGTTGCCACCAATCGGGTGAGCTATATATGCTACTTTCATATTATACTTTTATGATGCTTCTTCTACTAAATCAAATAACGTTGGTACATTCATCTTAAGCTCTTCTGCTTTCATGTAATTTGCTCCATCGAGAAAGTACGTTGGATTTAGCTCAATGCCATATCCATACCGGCCTTTCTTAATAGCTCTTAATGGAACAGTCATTAATCCACCGAAATAATCTAAAACCACGTCACCTGGATTGCTCATTTGTTCTATAACTCTATCCGCAATATCAAACTGCATTGGACATATATGCATCTCTTTGCCCAAACTCCACTGAGAACCATTAAGAGTAAGCATCCTGGTTATGTCAGTCCAAACGTCGTCTGTCCAGCTTTGTGGTTGCAAAAGCATAAATCCTGATGGAAGTTTACCTTGAATCTCTAAGTTCTCGGCAATGCTCACTATTTGTTCGAAGTTCCAAACTTCGTTGAGACTGTGCGTCTTGAATATTTTGAAAATTGCATCTGCCTCAAGGGTAGCAACCTCTGCAGGATCTAATAACCTTTGTCCCGAACTTCTGGTAAAGCCATGTGCATCCATTTGCCACCTGGCTCTCGAATATCCTTTGTTATTATACCGTCCTTCCGACTTATCATATTCGCGTTTTTCTTTTACTACAGGGATATCCGCATAAGCATTGCTAGTATCACTTGGTGGTTTGCGAAAAAGTAGAAGATATTCAGGCATTCCTACGCCCATTTTAGAGCCATCTTTACATTGCTCAGTCCAGCCTAAACGGTACGTTTGATTATTCTCTCTTACAACATCCGTGACTATAGTCTTCATGCCTATATATGCAAAGCCATGTTTTGTGTAATGATTTATAGTGTCCATGTGGAATGGATAGACTGTTTGGAAACCTAATCCGGAAAGTCCACCAGGTATGATTCTATCTTTAACGTGTATCGCGGCAATTCTGCCTGGCTGTAACACGCGAAAAGCTTCTGGTGTTGAATAATCCATTTGTTTGAAAAACTCTTCATTGCTCTCGGAGTGTCCGTAATCTGCATAATTAGGGGAGTATTCATACTGTGATGAGAATGGAATTGAAGTAAGAATTAATCCAACAGAGTTGCTTAAAATGCGCGGAAGCTCTTTAACATTATCATTTTGGACAACTGTAAAGTTTTTACCTTGGACTTGAATTCTATCTACTCCCATTTTTCTGGTGAGTACTTGAGCCATTGCGGCTTGAGATAAGCCAAATTTTTTTATTATTTCAGTCATTTTCTTAACCATTAAATTATGCTGTTGCCATTTTTTTTCAAGTTGCTTTCTAATTTGCCTCTCCGCTTCGGTATAGATTAAATCAATTCGAACTTGTTTTGGCTGACCAAATCTTAATACTCTATGGATTGATTGTATGAAGTCATTGAACTTGAAACCAATACCTAGATAAATTGCCCACGAACAATATTTCTGAAGGTTGGTGCCAGAGCCTAGCATTGAAGGTTTTGCAGCTAATTCTTGTAATTTTCCATTAGAGAAGTCAAGTACTATTTCTTCTCGTAGTTCAAGTTTCTGGCTACCAAAAACACTTTTACTGTTAGGAACGAGCTTCTCAATCAATCTTCGCTCATCTTCTAAGTCATGCCAGATTAATCTATGCGCACTTATATCTTCTTCTCTTATTTGCATCATTCGTTCGACACGAGCTGCTAGACTTTGGCGTTTTTCTCTGGATGACCCTGATAATCCAATAGCTGTTTCAGCATACATTTTATATTGTCCATTCCATTCGGTTCCAGCTTTACTATGATCACTTGGAATTTCCTGCCACCTAATATCAAGTGGAGGTAAGTTATAGCCAATATCATCTGACTCGTCTCCAGTAAGGTCTGAAGGTTTAGATACGAAAAGAGCCCAACTTGCTACCCAAAGCCAAAACTCTTCTTCTTTGTGAGAATGAATGGTTAGCTTGTCTGCTTTGGTACTGTCACGTTTAAAGAATCTAGTTTTCGCTTGGCTAACATCCATCACACCTAAAAAGTCAGCATACGCTAGAAGTTCAATGTAGTCGTTTGGTGAAGGAGTCGCTGTAGCTACAAACCTATATTTAACAATATCAGTTCCGCGACGTTCTCCATTTGGTCCACCATCGCCGGTGAATAGCCGCATGAACTCCCGGAATGTTTTAGAGCCTCCAAGACCACGCAATATTGAAGCTTCATCAAGGCTCGCTACTTCAAAAAGTCGTGGGTCTAACTTTCCATCTCGTACAGTTTCATAATTGGTGATATAAATACCGGTTTCATCTGCTTCTTCGATTCGCCTGATAAATCTCGGACCCTCGTTCCAGCCTAAAATATTAATCGCATCTTTACTAAACTCGGCTCTCACTCCAAGTGGTGCAATAATTAGCCCTCTGCCTCCTGTTTTTTTAATGGTTACTCTTATTGCTTCAAGTTGAGTTACTGTCTTGTGTAGTCCAAAGGATGCAAAGCACGCTCTTCTACCGCCTTCAACGAGCCACTTTACCATGAGCTTATTGTGAAGTTTCAATGCTGGATTGATTTCTTCGATGTCGCATTCAAAACCATTAGATTGAGCAAGGCGAACTTTACTTTTTAAAAAGTTATCGTATTCCTGTTCCGTCATTGTTGTTGTGATTAAAACCAGGGGATGTTGCTGCATCATTATTCCGGCTGTTAGTTATTTCTTTAAAATGGTGTTTTGCCAAATGCTATCACTGTACCGTTTTCTGCGACGGTCACTTTTTTGGCTGTTAAATCTTTTATTTCTTTTTGGAACCTGAGTGCGTGGCTATTCCTGTCGCTTAAATGAATCAACACGATATTGAATACATTTTTTAAATCGTTAGCTTGCAACAGCTGTTTACAGGTCTGAAGGCTCATGTGGCTTCTGATAACTCTATCTCTCAAAAAACTAGGCTCTTCGCCTGCATCAAGCCTCGCCTTTAAGATTGTATCGCAATAGTTAGCCTCAACTATCATGTTATTCATTGCTGGTAGCTTGTATTCGCAATAGTAACTATCTGTTATGAAGCAAAACCTTCCGGTTGAAGAATGCTCTACGATAAATCCAAGGCATGGAACGTCGTGCTTTAAATCGAACGCGGCCACTTTGAAACTTCCCACCATAAATGTTTTGCCCGGCAAAACGTGGTTGATTCTGTGGTTGCTAATCCCAAAAGTGTCACTGGTTTCTTTTAAGCAAAAGACATCGATCCCAGCTTTTATAACATCCTTTACATGCTTACAATGGTCAAGATGGCTATGGCTGATTAGCATTCCTGCTACTTTTCTGGTATTGAAGTTTAATGCTTTCAATGACTCAGAAAACTTTACTCCGCATTCAATTAGCAATGCCTCATCATCGTTTTGGATGATGTAAGCATTGCCTTTGCTGCCGGTTCCTATGACATGGAGGTTCATTAGAAGTTTGCTCTCCTTTCAGTAGTGGTTGACTCTTCCTCCTCTGCTAACTGCTGACCCACTTGTTGTAGAACCGATGGCTCTTTTTCCTGCAGGGCTTCAGTTTGCTTATCATCTACTACAGTAGCATCTTCGAAATCAATTTCCTTGGTGTTGGCCTGGTTTCTTATTTCATGGCTTACATTTTCGTATACCCTGTCCTTTACTAACGTGCTATCGTCGGTTGAGCCTACGTCGATTTTTAACGCTCGGTTGATGACTGTCTTCTCAGCCATCTGGTCCGGGAAATTTTTGTGAGCTGGTGAATTACCTTTAGCGCCACCCTGTGCCCATGCTTTTTGTATCTGTGGCAAGGTCATGATTTCACAATCTCTTGTGCCGTCAACATAGCACACGATAGCGTATGCACCGACAATCTTGTCAGGATTGATATTTTTTAAAGACTGTTTGTGTGAAATGATTTTTTTTCTGCCAGTCTCTACGTCGTTCTCATACTCGAAAACATCGCCTTCGTAAATGGTTACAGCATTTACTTCTTTTACACCAGCTTCGCGTTTCGCAATAGCAATTTTACCGATGTAGCTATCTTCAAGGCTTAACTTATTGCCATACACAACAAAGTAACACTGTTTCTTTACCACGCTTAAGCCTTTCGTTACCATTTCAAGAAAAGCATTTGCAATACTTTCTTTAGTGCAAACCTCAAGTGCCGGTTTGTCGTTACGGTCGACTGTTTCCTGAAGCATTAGCCATGCAGCTCTTACTGCATTTTCTGGTACATAATTAGTTGGGAGTACCAATTCACCAGTACTTTGGAAATCAGAAACCCTTTTTAAAATGGAGTCTACTGTTCCTTCCTGGAATTTCGCTGGTAATTTTGCTGCTGTTTGTTGTTGTTGATTTTCTGTTGACATTTTATTTGCTGATTTTCTGTTTAACTAAGCATGTTCTAAATTCTACTGCTGGCTGCATCATTCTGATTTTTGAGCAGTATTTTATGGACGGATGACTGGAAGGTTCGTAAAACTTACAGTCATCGCACTTTACCAATGGATACCTTGTATCCTTTAAGGATTTCATTACGCTACCCTCAACTGTTTATCTTCCGGTGAAACGATTAGATTTACTACCTGGCTGTCTGTGGCCGGAATCATGCTGATACTTTCACGGTTATCTAAAAAGATGGGAGCAAAGACCTGGTAGTGGGTAGAAAGCGTATTGATGATATCAATACCAGCCCAAATCTTACCCGCTGTGTTAAGGTCGCTAAAAGGCACATCCTTGTACATTGTTTCACACGTTTCAATAGGGTTATTGTCTATGGTATAGTCATACATTTTGAACTTTACGAACTGGAATTTTCCGTTTATGCGTTTTTCGATTAGCTCAATCTTTGCTTTAGTGAATTCTTCGATGTTGTGCTCCTCTCCTTCAAGTTCAGCAAGCTGACCTGAAAGATTTGTTTCCTGTGCTTTTAAATCTTCGATACGTTGATGGCCACTCTTGATTTGCTCTTCAAGATTAATCTCACGTTTAATTAAATCGAGCTCGGATGAAACCAGAAGTTTCCTGTCTTTAAGCTCTGAGGTGTTATTTTCTGCTGGTTGTTGCATGTTATCCAGTTCAGACTGAGCATTCGTTAGCTTTGTATTTAAAGCGATGTAGTTTTCAGAACTGAAGAATACATTCGCATCAAAAACTGTATTTACATTAGTGTTTTCAGCTTCAAATTTTTCAAGGCTCGCTTTAGCATCTTTAAGCTCCTCATGAAGGCCGTCAATCATTGTAGCTAATTGAGAAATCATTTTCTCGCACTCTTCAGATTCTTTCTTCAAAGCAATACCTTTTGCCTCAATTTCATCCAGGGCCTTGTTTTTATCGGCCATGAAGTTTTTTCGCAACTGGACTTTGCCTTCCTCTATTACCTGAGCCTCAAATGCACGTTTACAGGTTGGGCAGGCGAATTGATTTGCATCAAATTCTATTTCTTTGCTGTTTGTAGTTTCGAATAGTTCGCGAAGATTGTTTCTTCTTAAATCAAGGCCTTTTTTCGTATCCCTTTGGCTATCCATAAGAATGGATTTGCTCCTTAGGTTACGCTCAATATTAGAAACAGCATCAGCAATCTCTGAGCGTCTGGTTGACAGTGTATTTAATGATTTTTTAAAGGTTGATTCTGCTGTAAATCTTAAATCATTAATCTCTGTTTTAAGTTTATGGATGCTATGTTGCTTCTCCTGAACATTGTTCAAGTGGTTCTGGCTTGCTTTATTTTTATCAGAAATCAAAGTGTCAATATCTGCAATGCTGCTTTCCAGTTTTGACTTCTTTACTTTTAATGCAGCGAAATCTCTTTGCTCAGGTAAAGACCTGCTTACTTCATCAATTCGGAAAGGAATAGCTTCCAAATCATCTTTAAACTTTTTCTTTTTGGCATTGATTTCAGCTTTATAGCCATCAAGGCTTTTGCTTGATATGATTGCAACTAGGTCTTTAAATTTGTTGTTCGTTGCAGCAACATCATTGTCAGAAATCTCGCCTGCGAGTTTGAAAAGAAATTCTCTTCTTTTTTTCCATGGTAGAAGATTGAAGTATAGAGCATTGGTGATTAGTTTGAAGACAGTCTCGTCAACAACTTCAGCAATCTTATTCGCGAACTGCCCTGCCTGCATTGGAACATCATTCCAATAGAACTCCTGCTCATTGCCGGTATGTTCTGAACGGGTTGCACCTTTCTTTTTGGTCCACTTTTCTTTATAGATTCTTTTAATGGAAACAGGTTCATCGTTAATGACTAGCAGCCCTTCAACCTCGTGCTCCTGTCTATTCAGTTCGGGAAACACTGTATTTTTAATGGCGAAATCTTTTCTGTCGAAACTATCCTTGCCGAAAAGCAACCAGTTGAATGCATCGAAGATTGTAGTTTTTCCAGCCTCGTTTGCTCCGAGGATGTCTGTTTGTTTCGTAAATTGTAACGTAAGTTCTTTTATCCCTTTGAAATTCCGAAGTGATAATTGTTTAAGAATAATACTTTTCATTGCTGTTGTGGGTTTGTTGTTGTGATAATTAAATTGCTGATATGATTGCCAGGGCTGTTGCTGCCATGAATATTAATGCCAATGTTATTCTATCTCCCTTTACCATTTCTTCCTCACTTGGCTTGCGGTACCTTCTTGATTTGGAAGGCTCGCTGTAGTTAGAACTTGACTTCATTTTTCAGTTGATTTAGGATTGATTCAATTTGTGCTATGTTTTTATTTACAAGGCTCATTTTGGAATTCTCATCATCTACTGGATATTTTCCGAAAGCGTGAATAAATTCCGATCTCGCTTTATCGGCTATTGTTCCACTTAGCGCAGCTGTTATTGCTGTAAAGCCGTCGTAAGTGATGTAGTAGTCAAAATTGTTTTCGGTGGTTTCTTTATTTGCTTTTTCTATTAGGAAAAAGTTCTTGTTGTAGAAAGCTTCTGAAAATCCGGCGCGGTTAATGAAACCTAAAACCTCAACTTTTTTCTTTTTGAACCTATCGGCAATTAAGCTTGCCTTAGTAACTGGCTTTGATAGTTTTATTGTGATAAGTTCCATTAGTCTTCCTCCCTCACATAATTAGTGTACCAGCTCATTCTGTTACTGGTTTTTGCAACCATTTCAAGTTCCATTCTTGAAAGCCTCATGCTGCTGGTATTAGTACCGTCCTTGATTTTTCCGATGAGTTTTTCTTTAAGCCACCTATCAACCTGTGCTCTGCCATACATTTTGTAAGCCTGCTGTTTGCTTAAGTATGGTGTAAGTAAGCCAAGTTCAACGAGGGTTTTTTTAACGCCCAGTTCCATACTGTCTTGCATTAGTATTCTAATCTGGCGGGCATCGAGTGTCATTTCCATGTTCATATTCTGCCCCCTCTCATGATGTAGAATAAAAACCTATGGCCATTTAAAAGATGGATGTGAAGTGACCATGCAAGGAAGCTCACATATCTGAAATGAGGCTCGGCGGTTGATTTTACGAAAACGATTTTCGTAGGGACATTCCCGCTGGCATCTGCCCGGTGAGGGTAGCGGCATATTACCGGTACCGTCCGGGCTTTAATATCGGATTGTTGCTGCAATCCGATAGTTTTCTTGTTGTTGCGATTGAATAAATTCATTGTTGTTGCGATTTTGCTGATGAATTATATTTTAGTTAAGTTTGAATAGATGCCAGTTGATTTGCTGTCTGTGCTGGCCGATTCATTTATTTTAATCTCTTTATTTATGTCAGATTCAAATTTTAAACCCGGGGACTTTGTATCTCATTTTGAGTGGAAATACCCTAAAATGCTGGTGGTGAAAATTCTTGGTGATGGTTCAGTTGGTTGTAGATACCGCTCAATTAATGAGAATGCTAACAAAACATCTGAATATATCTTCCACTATCATGAATTTCAACCATTCGAACTTGTGTTGAAAGACTCAGAGAAAAGTGGAAATTTAGGTGTGTTCCCGATTTAAAAATTTCATTTTTTCATCATCACTCATTAAGGTCTCTATTAGCATTTTGGAGACCTTAATTTTTCTCTCAAATAAGTACTTGCCAAGTTCAGTGTCTTTTCCGTCAGATAACCTCTGCTCAATTACTTCCATTTGAGCTATTCTATTTAACTCATCTTCCAATTGACTTTGTGAAATTTTTTCCATTACGCTATTCTTTTAATGTTTAATACTTGAACTTCTTTTTCTTTCACCTTGATGATTGCTTTGCTGGTTGCGAAGGACATTCCGGTGTATTTGTATTTTAGTGTTCCCGAGATGAGAGATGTGATTGATCTCATTTTATCATAAGGAGCGTTTAGTTCTTCCCCTACTGCAAGGCCAGTTAGCATGTCGGTCCAAGTCGGTGATTTTTCAATGTTTACGATTGTCATATGATGCCTTTCTTTTGAGCGAAAATTGCTAGCTCAACTTTTGATTTTAAGCCAGTTTTTGTTCTTATGTTTTGTTGATGAGATATTACAGTGTCGGGTGAAATGTTAAGCTTGCATGCTATTTCTTTATCGGTCAAGCTTAAATGCTTCAATATTTCCAGCTCCATTTTAGTCAGATAACCATTTTCAACTTTAAGTGCTGTACATAGCTTTCCTTCATATTTGCAAGTACCTCTTAAGCCGCAGTCGAAATATTCAGCTTCGTGAACCTGGCCTTTAGTATCGATATCGGGTTCATCATCAATACCTCCGAATCTGCAAATGATATATTGTCTGATATGCTCTTCATTATCAAGGTTCTCCCATGTGGCCAGTGCTTTTAATGCCTCAGGATGTTTAAGCATGTCCGCCTCGACGATATCAAGTATCCATGATGGAATCTCTTCAAATGTGAATCGTAAGCCATCATGTAAGCAGTACACTTCGTTTTTATGCACAAAGAATTCTACCGACTTATCAATCAGCCCCGCTATTAATCTGCTATTTTTAGTTGCATTGTACATTTAGTTACTATTTGGGATTGTGCGATTAATCGCGTTTAACTACATTTGTTTTTGTTATATAATACAAATGTAAATAGAAATTTCTACACTTATATAGAAAAGTGTAGAAAAATCATTAGAAATTTCTAAATGTCTGAATCTCAGCTTGAAAAAATAAAAGGACAGCACGAACGGCTAGCATTGTTTCTGAAATATAGAGGATTAAGCCTTAGAGAGGCCGAGCAAATGTTAATGGTTGGTAACGGAAGGTTAGGAAAAATGGCTCAAAACTCAACTGCTATTAAACCCTCCTTTCTGGAGAAAATTCTAAATACATTCCCAGATTTAAATGGGCCCTTTTTAATTGATGGTTTCGGTGCGATGCTAAAACCTAATGATGAATTCAAAAATCCTAGGCATGAGGCTATGCCTATCAGACTTCATCCAAATAAAGAGGATGAAGATGAGACAGATAAAAAGTTTCTTTATGCTGCTGATGGCACCATGGGAATGAAAGTCAAGGTCGTGCCAGCAAAAGCTTACGCGGGCTACTTGAGAGGTTTTGCTGACGCAGAGTATTATGACGATTTTGAATATGTAGTGATCGCAGTCGAGCAGGAACATCGAGGTACGTATTTAGGCTTCGAAGTTAGAGGTGATAGTATGGTTTGCCTAGACTCTGAAGAACTTGCCGAACAGAGCATATTTCCAGGAAGAATTGCAATAGGTCGTGATTTACCCAGACACCAATGGGTCTACAAGTTACATACTCACAATTATGATAATTGGATTATAGTTCACAAGACTGAAGGTATTCTTATTAAACAAATAATCAATCATGACGTAGAAGATGGTATAATCAAAATACATTCGTTAAATCCTAATTATGAAGATGAGGAACTTTACCTTGATGAGGTTGAGCAAATATTTAGTGTTGTACAAATAATTAAAAAAACTAGATAAAATGAAATATCTAAATTTTAAATCTCTCTTATTCTTTTTTGTTTTGTTGCCATTTGTATCCCTGGGTCAGGAAGAATGGTATAAGCCAGATGCCTCCGATTTGTTAGGCGTCGATAGGTCCAAATATAAAACTATCGGGTCTATACACGATTATTTTGAAAATCCATATTTAGCAATTAATAGTGAGCCAAAACATGGTCTTGTAGTCTACAAGCCTTTGGTGAACATGCCAGTTGCAATACTCGCAAAAAATAAAGCTGAAGCCCAGCTGTGCTTAGCTGAGTATAAAAAAACTCAATATTCATCTAGTATTTTTGATTATGACTTTAGAAATTTAACAAAAGCAACTTTAGACACTGCTGATATAATAAAATATGTTGGAGCACCCGTTACAATAAATGAAGATGATGATAATTATGTTCAATATCATTATGCAGGATTTTATCTGACATTTATAAAAGGTACATCTTTTTCAAAAACTTACCTAGAAGATTATACACGGGTCGATGCTACAAAAGCCCGATTATTGGGGCTAGGTATTGCTGGCATAGCTATCAATCTATCGGATTCCGATGATGACTACGTTACAGGAATTAGATTTTCTGTATTTAATTTCTCGAAAAAGAAGATCAAGTATGTGTACGCGACCGTTTCCGCAATAAATCCAGTTGGGGATTTAGTTAGTAAGAAGGTAGCGACTGGTGTAGGTCCCATTTTGGCCGGCGAAAGCGCCTCATATTCGTTTGATAATCTATTTTTTTCAAGAGTAGCCGAGCGTGTAAAAATTAGCGTTCTGAAAGTTTTGTATTTCGACGGTACGTCGAAAACACTTACTCAGCAACAAATAACTCAGGCTACAATCGATAAATAAAATAACCATGGAAAAAACACTTTTACCCTGGGAGCAAGCTGTTCTGGATGTTGCATTGGAACACATCAGAGATAATGAGCTATGGTCAGATGAGTTGTATCCGGAAAGTGGTTTTCATCTTATGCCCAGGCCAATGGAATGTAAGGTTGATGCTGTTGAATTGAATTTACTCTGCTGCCAGGTATTTGAGGCGACTGAGGATTATGATGAAAATGCGGAACGTTATGTCGATGGGGTTATCAATGTAAATGTTTTTCACACTGACTTAAATAGAGTTGCTGAGTTAACTCAAATGGTAGAGCGGATATTGGAAGATGCTTACGTTGAAGGGTTTCTATTTACAAAAGAATTTTCAAGGATGTTTAAACAGGGACATTCACTATTCTATAATAATATAAGGTTCGAGTTCGCCATGAATAAAGAGGAGTTTGAACAACGATTCACTTTAACCCATTAAGCAGAACATAATGTCAATCAACAAAAGAATTAAGCAGGTTATAGATATCAAGTTGGGTGGAAGCCAAAAAGCATTCGCGGCTTTAATTGAAGCTACACCTCAATATGTAGCTAGATTGATTGCTGAGGGTGGGAGTGTAGGACTTGAGCCAGTAATTAAGATATTAAAGCTCTATCCTGATGTTGATGCAAGGTGGTTAATCTTGGGTGATGGTGAGATGATTACGCCTGGCCATTTCAATGAAGTTAAATTTTTCTTGCACCAAAATATACAAGAGATGCTCAAGATAGAGCAATATCTTCCGTACATGACCGATGATGAACTAAAACAATATAAAAATGCTGCAACAACTTTCACCGCTTACAACTACGAACAAAAACAACTCGATCGCTGGTCTAAACTCGCAGAGCAACATGGAAAATAAAGAGAAGCAAACAGAAGGAGCAAGGTCTAAAGCCTACGATATCGAAGTGAACAAGCGATTCTTTATCGTCATGGATAGACTGCAGCAATTAGGCAAAATCAAAAACATGTTCAACTTCTGCGCTAACCATGATTTGCTTTATCCTAATTATCATCGATTAAAGAAGGAACCTAATAGAACTCCTAGCTTTTATGTGATTAATCTTTTGAGCGAAAAGTATGGAGTTAATGCAGATTGGATTTTGACTGGAAAAGGGGAGTGGTTAAAGAAATAAGTTATTTTAATTTTTATATTTATTAAAATTTACGCTCATGAATGAAATAATACTCACCATATCAGGCTTAGTAAGCGTGATAGCTCTAATCGTTTTCTTTGTAATGGCAAGCAATGTTAGTACCATCAAAGACTACATTAAGGTTGCAGGTAAAACCGATCTTTATTCTGAATACAAAAAACGCGACACAATGAAAAGGCCAGCCAATGAAATTCTCTACGCCGCTCAAGACTTCGTTTGGTCAGAACTGGTAAAAGATAAAACCATTAATCGATACGAAGAGCTTAAGAAAGGTTGGGCAGCCAAGTTTGAATCTTTAGGTGGAGAGTTTCCAGATTATCCGTTTACGAAAGTTTAGGGGTTTGTGCTTACAGGTTCTATCGCAAAGTGATAGCGGCTGAAATTCCCGTTTTTAAATTCAAAATTGTTTAAGCCAATGAACAATTTCTGGTAGTCGAAAATAAAGTTAACAAGTGTAAATCTTATTAACGATATTTAGTTGACATAAAATATTTGGCTTTACCATAGGTCTCGTTTTCGATTGTGTGAGGTGTCCCATGAAAAATATCAAATAAGCGGCCTAGTTTGCTTTTCCAACGGCCTTTGCTATCTTGTCGAGCCGCGTGTGTAAGCTGATCATTTTCGTCAACATATATTGCAATCTTTATACGATTTTCTTCAAAATCGCCATTTTCACAAAGCTCGAAGCCTTTTTTTCGAAACACCTCGACAATGTTCGAATAATGTAGACTCTCGTTATCACTAGGCCAAGTGCTAACCCCGTCGAGTTTTGGATACGGCCAATACCAAATGTTCGACACATTATTTGCCCAGGCAATACAATTATAAACATGGTCAATTGGGCTTGTGATTTCGAACCCGCTGTCATCTGTTAGGCCAGGAAAAAGATCGAACAATAGAGATTTATTTTCGTCAGTATTGAGAGTCATTAAAATTATTGATGTATTTTTTGATTAGCAATTCCCCACTTAACCCATGCCTTGCAAGCTTCATCGATAGTGAGATTAGTAGCTGAGATTTTCTTACCTGTAATCAAATTCATCGCCCATACTAATATTGATGGTTTTATACGAAGTTCGTTTAATATTGAAGGAATTGCTAACTCTCCGAGACTTAAAATTTGCTGAAAATTCTCATTTGCTATTATTGCATGAACGTCAGATAAAATTATAGTTTGTTTAAGCCACTTAGACGTAAGAAATTTAATCCTGCTTTCAAGATATTTTTCATCTAGCTGAAAATAATCACCAAATATTTTACTTATTGAACCTGATTGCTCAATAGCATGAGATCCTATCGGTAAATTTGCTTCATTAAACAACATATTTGTACTCTGAAAATTATAAACTCCTGCAGTTAATGCTAACAGAACAGGTGCCATAGTAACAGTTTTCTTCAATATCATAGAAGTAAATTAAGAGTTTTTTCAGTTAAATTTGAAAAGAAAGTTTTATTTTTGACTTTTCTCAGAATATCAAACTCATCCCAAAGGTTATTATAAGTTAATTCTTTCAGTGAAATAACGTCAATATCAAAAACGAATGGGAAGATTTTCCCAATTGCAGGCTCGAATCCTTGTGTAACATGGGTTTGGATATCAATATCTTTGAGTTTGGTGGTGTATCGTATTAAAAATGAATCTACTTCTCCCTGTATTACATTAGATGCAGCATATAGAGTTGTATTAAAGTATTGTGTTGGATCTACCATTTCTGGGATTTCAATTCTATTAATAAATCTAGTGGATGCTCTATTAACTTTATACCCGCCTGCAAGAATCATGTCTGAGTAGATAGACCAGATTTCTCTCAATTGATCAATCTGTTTTTCCCAAGTTGTATATTTACGTGTTTCGAATATAAACGAGCTTTTCGTAATGTTAATTACCAATGAATTATCACTCGAAGCAAAAATATAAGTATCAATTATTGGCTCGGATATTTTTACCTTTTTATCCTCGTGTCTTACCTTACCAAGTTCTAATGTTCTATTGTAGTTCCTATTAAATACCGTAAAAACATTAGAAATTTTCTTAGCAAATGCATTTATCAGTTCATCCTTAAATGGAAACGAACTAATGCTATCAAAGCCTATCTGAAATACAGCTGTCTGAATTGGAGGCTTGGAGAGAGTTGGGTATTTTTGATTTAGCATGCGAGAACAATAATACAAATATAATTAGTAATTTCAATTTATATATCCAAATAGGATTAATTACAACAAATAATCGTCTAAAAAGTTACTAATGTCAATTAGTAGCATATTTTAATTCACAGGATAAAATTATCCATGTAGGCATACTAAACGAACGAACCACACATATGTTTTACAGTTGGTTTATTAATGTTATTGTAAACATATGAATATCAATCATCTACGTTAGGTTGAATTCTTCGCTGGCAGTGAAGAGGTGATCGGTTCGAATCCGATATTCTCCACCGGTTCTTCTAAGTCATTGAAAAACAAAGACTTAGAAGATTTTTTGCCTCGTAACTCTGACACAAGTCTGCCACTAGACGGCTCGGGAACCAAAAATTCACCCCGTGCGGCACGGCGAAAAAATCAAAATCCTTCTGAAGAAAATGAAAAAAACATTGGGTATTCCGAAAGTAAGTTCCAGGGAAGAACTCCTCGTGGTCCTAATTTTGACCTCATTGAGATTCCTGAGTTGCCATATACTGTTCCCCGTGTCGTAAAGGGAAGAAATATAACCAGGATTCCTGTAGGAAGCACCTTGGAGAAAGAAGTGGCTAAGCAAAGTTGGTATGTGGAGTTCTTTTTTCACAATGCATCAGAGGAGCGTATGGAGCGAATCAGGGTGACCAGGAAGCTTAACCGGATTAAAGATCCACGGCAAAAACTTAAAAACTTTAACAATCTGTGTGAAGCTTACCGGATTGCACTCGAGGGCGGTTGGAATCCATTGGATGAGCAGGCAAATGCCAGGCTAAAAAAGGAGCTAATAGGCATTGATCTTGATGAAGCATTGGTTCTTTTTGAATCCTATCACAAAGCAAAGGGAACCAGGCCAAAATCAATCAGTACTTACCGTTCAACAGTAAACTCCTTCATCAAGTACCATGGCGGTAGTAAAAAGGTGAATACGATCAGTGATTTTGAGATAACCGATTTTCTCAATTTCAAGGAAAGGGAGGAAAAGTGGGCGGGGGTAACTTATAATAACTGCAGGATCGGCCTCAATAATTTCTTTCGGTACTTAAAGGTCAATAAATATATTCCAGAGAATCCTGTAACTGATTGTGAGACGCGAAAAAAAATGCCGACACAGTCCCATCAGGTTTTTACGGAACGTGATTTTAAGGTTATCATGGACTGGCTTGATAAGCATGATAAATATTGTCAGCTATTTGTGCGGATGATTTATTACACCTGCATCCGTCCGAAGGAGCTTAGATTTCTTCAGTTGAAGTATATTGATCTGGAGGAAAATACCATTACAGTGCCCGGTACCGTGTCGAAGAATAAAAAATCAATCCCTGTAAATATTGATGTGAGCTTAAGAGTTGAACTGGATAAACTACAGATAGAAAAATTCGGTAAGGAATATTTTCTGCTTGGTTCTGCCCAAACATTTATCTCACGGAGTATGTGCTCAGAAAATTACGCCTATAATAGATTCAAGAAATGTTTGGAGGCAACAGGTTTGTTGGATAAAAACTATACACTCTACTCGTTTAAACACCTGTCAAACGTAAGAAAATTCAGGGCAGGATGGACCCTCGCAGAAATCTGTTCGGCCAATAGGCATGGAAGTCTTTCGGAAACGGAAACCTATCTGAAAGAGCTGCTGAAATTCGTTAGGTCGGATAAAGCAATTCCAGCCATTTAAATTTTCTTAGGGTTTCTTGCAGGACTTGTCAAGATCTCTGCAAGAAACCTTTGTTTTTGATTTTTACGCTTTTTTAATTGATTTTCCGAAAAATGTAAGCGATGAATGTCGTTGATCTTTCTGGATAGATCCAATACAATTTCATAAAGTTCCTGATTGTTCAGTTGTGGAGTTTCAGCACTTTCTTTATATATTTCCATAAATTACGCATTAAAGCATAAATTTAAATTACTTAAACCATAATCTTTATCCCTTACCTTAGGTACAACGTAAATCATACTTTCAATATGGGAATCGCCTTACCTAAAGAAATTACTAGAGCACCATGTTGACTTCTTTGAGGTCATAACATTGATTTTGGAGAAAAATTTTCAGAATAGTTTTAAAATTTTAGAAAAATAAAATTTTGGTGTTCTTAAATTTTTCGATCTAATGGTTAGGGCTGATAATACGTGATTATGAATTATTTCAAGTTTTATTTTAAACTGAACAGTTTAAAATTTATATTTGCAGCATATGGGAAGAAATAAGGAATTTGATTATGACCAGAAACTGGATATTGCGCTAGAACTTTTCTGGACGCAGGGGTATCACGTAACTTCTATTACTGACTTAGAGAGCAGAATGGGAATTAACAGAAGTAGTATTTATCCCACCTATGGAGATAAAAAAGAGTTATTGATCAAGTCTTTAACTAAGTATATGAAAGCTAAAGTATCTGAATACGCAGGTATCTTACGCGAACCTCACGCTGATGCAATCGAAGCCCTAAGAAAAATTTTTCACTTGGGAGTCGACCAGAGTATTAAGGAAGGTAGGACCTGTCTGGCTGTAAAGATGGCATTTGAAATTGCCCTTACTGATGAAGAAGTACGGAGTGTGTTGGTTATTAATGAGAAAAAAATCGAAGAGATTTATTTTAAAATATTAAAAGACGGTCAGGAGAAAGGTAGTATTAAAGCTGATTTGGATACGAAGCTAACTGCCGATTTCTTTACTTCCTCCTCGAGTGCCTTATTCAAAAATTATGCGCTGAATAAAAATCGCATGACCGTCCATAAAATGATAGAAAATCTGATTGGCTTAGTCAAAGCCTAGTTTCGCTTAAAGTTCTTAATAGTATTAAATAACAATAAATATTTTTTTAGTCTTTTTTAAACCGTTCAGTTTAATATGAATTTAATTGTCAACAAAAAAGTAGCCTACATAGGATGTTTGGGCGTGGTCGGAATTATTAGCACTGAATTTGGTGTGATTGGCATTTTGCCGCAGATAGCAAAACAATATGATATCAATATTGGAACGGCAGGATATTTATTGAGCATGTTTGCCTTAACGATTGCGCTTACTGGACCTTTTATGGTTTTATATGCATCCAGATTCGATAAAAAGAAAATCATGATGAATGCACTTGGACTATTTCTGATCTCTAATTTTTTCTCCTTTTTTACTCCCCCTTTTTGGTTGCTAATGATCTTCCGGATACTGCCCTCCATTTTACATCCTGCTTTTTTTTCTATGGCTATTGCTGCGGCTACGAAGGAAACCTCTCCTCAATTGCAAATGCGGTTAACCAGTATTATCATTGGAGGTATAGCAATTGCACAGTTTACACTGATTCCATTCACCACATTTATTGCAAGTATTTATGCGTGGCAACTGAGTTACGTTATTCAGGGGCTGATTATTCTGGTAACACTAATTATTATTTACAGGTATCTCCCATCCATGCCAAATACTGAAGTTAAATCTTTTAAAAATCAATTGAGTATACTTAAACGTCCCAGATTCATTGCTGGAACAGCAGTAAACCTATTTTTGATCACCGCCTGGTTTTGTTCCTATAGCTACTTTGCCGATTATCTTTCCAAAGCTAAAGGTTTGAGTGCTGGGCAAATTAGCTATGCATTACTGTTATTTGGAGTGATGGGGGTGATTTCAAATTTTCTGGCAGGTCGTTTATTGGGGAAATATATGGTTAAAACGACCTTATTTTTCCTTGTAGGGACTATTTTGGTTCCTTTAGCTTTCCACTATATTAGTGGTTCAATATTCAGTATAGCACTGGTTATCGGATTTTGGGGAATGATGTATGGGCCTTGTTTTCTGATAGGTGTGGGTTATATGGTGTCGGCTGCAGAGGATGCTAAGGAATTTGCAAATAGCTTGCAAACCTCCTTCGGGAATCTGGGAGTTTCATTAGGTGCAGCAATAGGGGGGTGGTTTATCAATCATTATGGGATTTCAATCACTCCTTGGGTTGGAGTCTCTTTTGGAGTATTGGCAACATTGGCTGTTTTTTATAGAGCCTGGCTAGATAAGAGCAGTTAATATTTTATTATGAGCAAACGGGTTAAATGATCGGATAGGTAAAAGTTGCCTACATTTTAAGTTAGAAGAACAATTTAACTTACTTATATATTAAAGCTTTTCCCTGAGTTGGCAAGTATTACGGAATCTTTGAAAAGGCAATATTGACTATCATTCATTATAAGGAACGTTCACATATATTTATCTATCCAAAATTTGCGTGACTAGCGATGTAGATAAATTAGATATTTAGGCAAAACGTATTGAAATGCAAAGAAAGAGGATTGCTCTTTTTGAAGCAAACCTTCAGAAATGAGTACAGTTCCCGTTCGTACAGGGAATGCTGAATTTTTAGAACACCTTTCTGGCTTCTTGGAGGTTTTAGAAAGGATTTTAGAGAAAAAAAAGTTGCAAAATGAGGTTTAAAACTTTAAGGAAATGTAAAATTTTTGGTGTTCTAAAAATCTTTCTCTCTCATGGTTGGGGAGATTTTTGGAACACTTTCTCGCAATTAAAATTGTGTGCTAGGACAAAGACCATTAACGAACTTTTTTATTGAGATTTAAAGAGAATTGCTAATTTGAAAATTTCGAAGCAAGCCTTGCTCGTTAACTCGTTTTAAAAAGTAAATTCAAGACGAATTAATTTGCTTTTATAGGAAATTTGATAACAAACTATCTAAGGACAAGGCATAACCGCTGAAGGTGGAAAACTCATTCCCAGATATTTTACTATGTTGGTTGAAATAATTCTATGGTTCATTTAATCGATAATTACTCGCTCATCAGGCTTATCCATGCGAATGCCTAGAGTATATTCCTACAAAAACTAACTGATTACGTTAATTTGGGTAACATTAAATTGATCACACATTCAAAAATTTTGGAAGAGTGGGACAAGAAAGAATATTTTTAACTCCAAAGCAATTTCAAGCTGGATAGAAAAAGGCAAAAAAGTAACTGGCACAAATTGGAACGTATGGCAACTGGAAAGCTTCTATTGAAATTGATGGGAAATCGGTAAACTTGCATCACATGATTCAAATTGATGGAGCAGCAATGTCGGAGATAACTGAAACATTTCATAAAGAGTTAGCTACTGCTCTTTAAACATATCTCTAAGGACTCACCTTCCCCAACAAAGTCGGCAGACCGATGGGAGTGAAGGAAGATGTTACTAGGCCAACAAGCGCAATTTATTCCCAACTTTCTAAACCCTTGTTGCAGAGAACTGCCAATGCCTGTACACCCAGCATCTGCAAGTTTTGCACACCATCTTGAAATTATCTTTCTTTTGATGTAATTTGGACGTCTGAAAACTGATTAGGAAATGCCTGGTTGCAGGTAATTGGGCATCAGTTACCAGCATAACCAGATCGCTGCGCTGATCACAAAAAATTGATAGGATACAGCGACCGGAACCAAAAATAACAACACTGTTAAAAAAGATTTGATTACGCGCTCTCGATCTGCGCCAGTCAGACCAATAATAAACTAATCATGATGACAGAATGGGATTACCTGGCAAAAAAATACAAAATTGAAGGTGCCAGAGCCAGATTTGAAGAGATTTGCACCAGCTTACTAAGAAAGAAATTCATCGGTTATCATGTCAAAAGCCCTAGGGTAAGTGCGGGTGACGGCGGAATAGATGTTTTTGTAGGGGAGCTCGGCATTTCTCCTGTAAGAGTATATCAATGCAAATTCTTTCTGGATGGGATTGCCGCAAGCCAGAAACAACAAATCAAAGCATCCTTCCAAAGGGTCATAACAGCTGAGGATTATAAAGCCTTCAACTGGACGCTATGCCTTCCCATCCGGTTGAGCAAAGAGGAACACCTGTGGTGGTTTAAATGGAAGACCGAGCAGGAAGAGCAATACCATCTGGATAAAGATTTCATTCAGCTGCAGGATGGACTGGATCTCATCGAAGATTTGAAACAGCATTGCCTTTATGACCAGACATTCGATAAAGATCTCAAAAAAGATATAGCCCTGCTGCTGCAAAGAACCGCACCAAACCCATACGGGCTGGAAACCGAATTCAGCAGGGGTTCGAACCATATTGGCACCCTGAAAAACTATTTTTCAGCCGACAGGAATACCCATCTGCCCAGGATACAGACCGCACAAATTTTGGAATGGGTCAAAACCGAGCGAAAGGGCAAAGACAATTTGGAAAAAGTGCTCGTCATTAAAGGAAAAAAAGGGGTAGGCAAATCCACAGTAATTGCAGATGCATATAGGAAACTGATTAAAAGCAGTGAATATTATGTTTTGGCCCTAAAATGTGACCAGTATTACGATAACAATACCCAGGATCTGGCCAAACAGCTCTTTTCGGCAGGTATATCATTCGAAGATATCTTTTCCAAAGCTCAGAATTCGGAAAAGCCCATCATCGTTTTACTCGACCAGCTGGATGCCTTGTCACAAACCCTGTCAACTGACCGCCGCTGGATCAAAACTTATATGTCGCTAATCGATTACCTATTGCAGAAACGAAACACCCGGGTAATTATTTCCAGTCGAAGCTTTGACCTTGAATATGATGCCGATTTGATCCGCTTCAACGACCAGCAAAAAACCAAACACATCGAGGTAGAAATACTCTCCCCGAGCGAAGTAGCATCTGTGCTGAAGATTTTAAAGATTGATGTCAAATATAGCCAACTCCTTGAGCTGCTAAGAGTGCCCTACAATCTGGAACTGTTTTCCAAGATACCGGACCTGAGCGCCCTGCTGGAAAAAAATACAGAGATTGATATCGCAAAGTTACATACCGAACTGTACCGGCAGCTGCTCAAAGGAAGCCGTATTTACGTTGCTGGTTGCCTTGACGAGATAGTACAAAGGATGTACTCCGCTCATCCCAATATGATAGAGCAGCAATACCTGGAATCCTTCGGAAAAGAAATCGACTATCTGATCTCCCAGGGTATTCTGGTCCGTCACGGGGTAAAACTGTCCTTTTTTCATCAGTCCTTTTATGAATATTATCTGGCCCGCTGGTTTGTCGACTCAAAAAAGGACCTGATCAGCTATATGTTTGAGCAGCAACAGAACCTGTATATCCGTTCCCTGGTCAAAAACGTCATAGATTACCTCCGCATCGCCGATCACCCAAAATACATCCAGTTATATCATGGCGTGCTTGAAAATGAAAAAATACGTTTCCATATCCAATATCTATTCATCACCACCCTGGGGCTGATTGATCAGCCGACCGAAAAAGAGCAGGAAATGGTTTACGGGCTCCTGCAGAGCGGCCATGGAAAGCTTTTCATGGAAGTATTCAGCTCTTCAGGCTGGCTCAAATTTATTCTGGAGAACGAATGTTTACCGCAGGATCCAAAAACCATTTATGGTATTTTTTATCGTAATCTAGCCTTACAGCCCAAAATGATCCTAGAATATATTGAAAATTCCGAGCTTGAAAATAAGCATGAACTGTTCTCGAACTTATTGCCGGGCCTTAAAGTCTGGACTTTGGAACTAATGCCCTTTTTTCAAAGGCATTATCCCTATAGCGAGAACAACGAACTTTGGTATTTTGAAATACTCAAAAAGATCTCTTTCCTGGACATCGAAATTGTGCTGGATAACCTCAGGCCTATTTTTCTTGCCAAACGAAGCAGTGGGCAGCGGATGAAATTTGATTACCGGTATGACCGGATCGTGGAGCATCTTTATAAAGTTAACCCGAAAGCTACCGCTGAATTTCTTTTCGGCATCCATCTGGAAATTCTAGCCAGCACCGATCACCCATACTATGGACCTTACGAGAAGATTTCCTCTCCGCTCTTAGGATCCAGACATTACGAAAGCGACATTTATTATAAAGACAGCCCAGATGAAAAATCCATAGAGTTCTTTCTGGTTAAATATTACCGGTCATGCCAGAGGACAGAACTGGCATTACTTTTTCAGCAGCATTACCAATCCAACTTTGTACCGCTTCTTTCTCTGCTGATGAAACTCCTGCGGGACAGGGCAAATGAATTTGCAGATGAGATCTACCTACTGGTTATCACCATCCATAAAAAAAACGGACTTAAAGGAAGCGACGACTTTTTCTCACTACAGGTCCGACGACTGATCGCGGCTTCTATGACCTTGTTTGATCCGGCGCAGTATGCAGAAATCAAAAAGATTTTGCTTGCACTTACCCTTCCCTACCAGGTTTATAAATGGAGCGACGATAAGGGTAAAAAGAGATATCAATTGCGCTTCGGGCAAAAGAAATACCTCTTTTTAAAAGCTCTGCCCGAGGATATCCTCAAAAATGATATGGACATAAGAAGCGAATATCAGATGTTACAGCGCCGCTACGGGGAGCTGGACCACAATACCGCACAACTCAGTAGCGGAATGAAGTGGGGCGGTGGCCAGTCCGCTTTAAACAATCCCAATTTTGATAAATTTGACCATGACGCCTGGCTTTCCAGTATGATCAAGATAAATGAAGGTTATAAACATGAAGACTTTATGCGGGGAGACATTCTGGAACACGGGAGATCTTTTGAGGCCGCAGTGGAAAAAGATCCATCCTATTTCTACGAATTTATTGACTCATTATTTGACTATAAAGGCGTCTCGCCACGCTACATTTCCCATGGTATTTCTGCACTGATCAAAGTAAAAGATAACGTCGAGAAAACCGCACAACTGATTTACAAGGAAATAGAACTCTCCTTGGACAGGGAATACACCCAGTACGCCATATGGCATAGCCGTTTTCTGATAGATCAGAAAATGGTGACCAAGAATGTAGTAGACTTCTGGATCAGAATAGCCCGCTGGGAACCCCATGAGCACGACCGGCTAAATCCAGGGCAGGAGATGAGTGACTTCATCAATACCCCACGTGGCACTGCAATTGATAACCTAATGGATCTTGGCGAATACCCCCAGTACGAACAAAGCGTCTTTGAAACCATAGAGTATATCATAAGACCTGGTCAGGTTCCAACGCTAACCTTATCCTGCGGCATCATGGCCCATATCGCCTACCTAAATAGACTGAACAATGATAGGGCTTTTGAAATCTTTAAAATACTGGTAAGCTATGATGAACTGGAAATCCTCAAACATTCGATGAATTCAGCCCAGTATTACAACAATACCCGGCACGATGAAATGGGATTTTATTTCCAGCAGGTACTTCGTTATCCCGAACTCTACTCAACCAGTTATTTTTTTGTGACCAGTTGGGTTTTTGACCGCATCGATGATTATGAGATGTATGATCATTTTATGAACCTAGGAGGGCAGGCCTTACACTGTGCTATGAAAGTGGCGGAAGATCTTTTGATTGGTGAACACGGAGTAGGAGACCGGTGTCTCCAGGTTCTGGAACGATGTCTGGGGCAGAGCCAGGAAGATCTCTCCCATGAATTTTCAGGCCTGGTGTTGAGAAAATTTACCACCGAGCATTTTTTGCCACTGTATAACTTTATGGAAAAATATGTTACGACGGTTCATTTTGCCAAAGACCCAAGGTACCTTTTTGAATACCTGACCGAATGTGCTGCGCTGTATCCCAGTGAATGCCTCAAACTCCTTTGCAAAATGAATCTTCCCTTTAAGGTAGACATCACCCAGACAGCATACATGGGCGATGAGCCCTTGATATTGGTACTGGCCATTTATTCCAAACTGTGCAACTTAAAGTTCAAATATGCCGCGGAACAACAAATTGCGCTCGATCAGTTTGACCGCATGCTCAGTATACCTTCCATCAGGGTAAGAGCTCTCGAGGCTATGGAAAAAGTGCTCAATTAGTGCAACTAAACAACTCATTTCAGTTGAATACAGCAAGAAGTCAGCCTATCGTTTTTTAACTACACAAAGCCAAATCCATGTGAAACCAATACCATGGATTTGGTTTGTTAACGTTTATTTGGACAAACCAATTAATTTGACCCCTTTCCGCCAATTCAATATTAAAATGGCAACCAATTATTTATAGCAAATTTATTTCCGGTGAGACGGGGTCAATCTACTCTGGTTTTTCCAATTGCATGTCAACCATGCGATTTATTTACTGAAAGGGGGTGCAGTCAGGATAGACCAGGAGGCTGGTATTATCGGCGAAAAATGGATTCAGCTGGATTTTGAGCATACCGATGATAATGGCCAATTCCCGTTGCGGGAACATGTGCTGAATGAACGCTTTTCCCTGGATAAGGTCCTTGCTGAAAGGGCCAAAGAGCTAGAATACCCCGCAATCCATGCTCAGGAAGTATTGGAAATTATCAAAAGCGGGGCTCAGGCGGTTTTCAGTCCGGAAAATGTTGATCCGTTTTATCTCGAAGCAAATCCCGGAGATAAGGGCGTCATTTTTCGCAATGAGAATCAAGAGGTCATTCCGCTATATGAACTGAAAGAAAATCTTTTAAAAGGTCAAAAGATCCACACCATCAGCAGCTCAGCATCAAAAAACTTGATCTGAACAATAGGAAGGACAAAAATCAGGGATTGGGCAGATAAGAAAATCACTAAAAATTAATCTATGTGGCTGGAGACCAATCATGCGGCAGCAATCATCCGTCTTTTGGAAAATGCAAAACGTGTAGGGGAAATACATGTAGTATTTGAAATGCAGCCTGCAAATATGGGGCTGCAGCCTTTCCAGATATCAACATTTAAGACCCTGGACGAGGCAATAGATGAGTTCGAAAAAAAGGAAGGTCTTGGCTATCTGCCTGGTCGGGAAGAAGATCTTCCCGTTTTTTATCGGGAAGCCGACCAGTTAATTCAAGAATTAAAAACAGCTAATCAGTTAACCATTAACATAAATAGTATGAACTTAAACAATTTAGAAAATCTCAAGTCTGAGATGAAAGCGCTGGGCTTCAGCACGGCGCTCCAGGAAAAAATGGAAGAGAACATGAAATCCAATCTTCCCGAGTTTATTTTAAAGGACCAGATCAATGGACATAAGGGACAGATTGATCTTAATCTTTACTTCAAACAATCCGGCCAGTCCGAAAATTACTACCTCAACAAGTATGATGTGGCGCTCAATGAAGGCAAGCCATTAGAGGCGGGCCAAAAGTACCTGGTCATTTCTCCCAGTGAAACCCCCGGAAAAAATAATGTCTTCAAACGAGAAAATCTATCTGAAGCTATCCAGGTATTTAAAAAACATACTGGAAATGCCGAACTTGCTGTTGGAAAAGATGCCGCCCACAAAACAAAGCTTGCCACCATGGAAGAAGGAAAGATCAATTATGTCGACAAGGAATTCGGCAGGACTTTCCGAAATCCGCCATTGCCACAGACCATCTGGGTAGAAAGAGGCAAAGGCTTTACGGCTTCCCAGTCCGTGAATTTAATCGAGGGAAGAGCGGTTTATCGTGAGGATATGCTGACCCAAGGCGGGTTGCCGTATAAAGCCTGGATGAAGCTGGATCTGGATGGACCGCGTGACAGGCATATGAACTTCAACATGAACCAGTACCATGATCCTTCTTATGGATTTAATTTAAAAGAAGTGCTTGATAAATTCAATATCAAAGAACTGGAGAATCCAAAGGAGCGGGAAAAACTGGAAGCGCAGCTTAAAAATGGTGACCGCCCGTCTATCACCGTAGAAAAAAATGGCGAGCAGGTTAAGCTGCAGGTGGAAGCGGTACCCCGTTATTCCCAGCTGAACATGTTTGCAGCCAATGGCAGGGCAGAAAAAAGAGAGCAGTTTCTCAAAGAGCCTTCCTTAAATAAGGCTGTAACAAAATCAAAGGGAAAAGAGGTTTCTGCCGGTCAGGGCTTGGGCATTTAAGTCGTTTTTGTACTTTAGTGGCTCATTTTTTGTAAACAAATATTTAATTTAATAATCGCTGACGGTTTGGTCGGCAAAAGAAACAATTATGGAAAAGTTTGAAAAGGTAAAAGAACTGGTGTCGGCAATTGAGGCAGACGCTGCTAAATTTTATGATGGCGGCAACGCTGCGGCAGGTACACGGGTGCGTAAAGCGATGCAAGACCTAAAGGTTTTAGCTCAGGAAATCAGAGCAGAGGTAACAGAAAAGAAAAATAGCGCAAAATAAGAACATCGCTGTTTTGGGGAATCTGAAAATCCCGGCCACTGGTCGGGATTTTTTTTTCAGAAATCGCCTCATGTGCTTTTTTTAATATTTTTTTATTTGAAAAATATATCGTAATATTGCGATATAAAATTATGGGACTTACTAAGACTGAAATTTTCAACAAGGAACAGAACGAGCTTTCAACGCTTTTGAAAGCAATCGCACATCCCGCTCGAATTGCAATCTTGCAACAGATTATCTCAGCTAATGCGTGTATCTGTGGCGACCTTGTAGAAGAACTTGGACTGGCGCAGGCAACGATCTCACAGCATTTGAAAGAGCTCAAAAATGCGGGCATCATCCAGGGCACTATCGATGGGGTGAAAGTCTGCTATTGCATAGAGCCAACAACATGGAGCCATCTGCAAAAGCTTTTTGGAAATTTTATGGGTTCTTATATAGATCCAAAAGGCTGTTGTTAAGCCTTTTTTTTGAATAAATCAATCGCAAAATTACGATAAATAAAATAGAAAATATATGAAACTATCAGAAATCAAGACCATCCTGGCAAAAGCTGAAGCCGTTAATTTTAGGGTTGAAAACGGAGAAGCCGTACCGGAACATTTCCACGTAACAGAAGTGGGTATCATCACTAAAGATTTTATTGACTGCGGTGGAAAGGTGCGCCATGAGAAAGTAGCAAACTTCCAATTATGGGATGCCGATGACTACGAACATCGCCTGAAAGCAGGCAAACTGTTGAATATCATTTCCCTTTCCGAAAAGGTATTGGGTATGGAAGACCTTGAAATAGAGGTGGAATACCAATTGGCTACCATTGGAAAATATGACCTTGGCTTTGATGGAACGAACTTTCTGCTGATTGCCAAGCAGACTGCCTGTCTTGCAAAGGAAGCTTGCGGCGTTGAAGAAGCTGCAAAAAAAGGAATGATTAATCTGGCTGGTGCGGCGAACAGTTGTACGCCCGGTGGCGGATGCTGTTAATCCGTTAGTTATGGAAATCAGGAAATTATTGCCATTGGACTGGGATTCGGTGAAATCAATCTACGAGAAAGGCATTGCAACAGGCAACGCCACTTTTCAGACCGGCGCACCCTCTTGGGAAGAATGGGACAGCTCGCATCTTGGCACTTGCAGCATAGTGGCATTTGTTAATGATAGGGTTGTGGGATGGGCTGCACTGACACCAGTTTCTTCACGTTGCGTGTATGCCGGGGTGGCTGAAGTCAGCGTATATGTTGACCCCGAACAATCTGGAAAGGGAATCGGACTTGCACTTTTAGAAGAACTTGTTGCATTGAGTGAAGCAGAGGGAATATGGACATTACAGGCAGGTATATTTCCAGAGAACATCGGTAGCCTTCGCATCCATGAAAAGGAGGGTTTCAGGACGCTTGGAATTAGAGAGAAAATTGGAAAGCAGAACGGAGTCTGGCGGGACACGGTGCTGCTGGAAAGAAGAAGTAAAACAATCATCTAACAATAAAATTTATGAAGAAAATATTAGTGCTCTGCACGGGAAACAGTTGCAGAAGCCAGATTGCAGAAGGTTATTTAAGACATTTTGCCGGAGATAAAGCGGAAGTATACAGTGCGGGAATTGAAACCCATGGGGTTAATCCAAAGGCCGTTGAGATCATGAAAAGGGATGGAATAGACATTTCCGGACATACCTCAAACAACATTGATGAATACATGGGTATCGATTTCGACTACGTGATCACCGTTTGCGATAACGCAAAAGAGAGCTGCCCTTATTTCCCGACCAATGCAGTAAAGTTCCATTATAACTTTCCGGATCCTGCCAAAGCTACCGGAACAGAAGAAGAAGTGATGGAACAGTTCCGTGAGGTAAGGGAAATGATCCGCAAATACGCACAGAACTTTGTTAACGAGAACTTAAAACGTTAGGATGTCAGCGAACAATTGTGCGCCTGCTGTTGCGCGTAAAAAACTTGGTTTCCTTGACCGTTACCTCACGCTTTGGATATTCATGGCGATGGCAATCGGTGTGGGTATTGGCTACTTAATTCCCTCTTCATCAAATTTTATCACTTCATTCTCCAGTGGAACGACTAATATTCCGCTTGCAATCGGGCTGATTCTGATGATGTATCCGCCACTTGCGAAAGTTAGGTATGAAAAGATGGGCGAAGTGTTCAGGGACACAAAAGTGTTAACGGTTTCATTGGTGCTGAACTGGATCATCGGCCCGCTTCTCATGTTCTTTTTGGCCATAACTTTTTTAAGGGATTACCCTGAATATATGGTTGGTCTTATCCTCATCGGACTTGCCCGCTGTATTGCCATGGTGGTAGTCTGGAATGAGCTGGCAGAGGGGAGCCGCGAATATGCAGCTGGACTTATAGCCCTCAACAGTGTCTTTCAGGTACTGCTCTATAGCGTTTTCGCCTATGTTTTCATTACCGTTCTTCCGCCATACTTTGGCCTTAAAAGCCTGCAAGTAGATATCACGATTAGCGAAATTGCCAAAAGTGTGGGCATCTATCTGGGAATTCCGTTTGCAATGGGTATCATCAGCAGATACGCCTTGATCAAAATGAAAGGTGAAGAATGGTTCCGGGATAAGTTTGTTCCGTTTATATCACCAATAACATTGATTGCACTGCTCTTTACTATCGTGATCATGTTCAGCCTTAAGGGAAACCTGATCGTTCAGATTCCGATGGATGTGGTTCGCATTGCCATACCACTTATCATCTACTTCTCTATTATGTTCTCGGTAAGCTTTTTTGCAGGTAAGTACTTCGGTGCGGATTATTCAAGAAGTACCTCTATTGCTTTTACCGCTACAGGAAACAACTTTGAACTGGCGATTGCCGTTGCCATAGGGGTATTTGGTATCAATTCCGGACAGGCATTTGCGGGAGTGATCGGCCCACTGGTAGAAGTTCCGGCACTGATCGCGCTTGTCAACCTGGCATTCTGGTTTCGTAAGAAGTACTATACCAGCTAATTTCTACGCAGGTCTTGGGGCATATATGATAATGCAGACACCGACTAGCGCAACCGTGGCACCGATAACATCGTATTTATCCGGCTTGAAGCCATCGACTTTCCACGCCCAGACCAATGCCATGGCAATGAATATGCCACCGTAGGTAGCATAGACCCTTCCAAAGTTTGCAGATTGCCAGGTTGCGATAACGCCATAAGCAACCAGTATAACAGCCCCGATAAGACCATACCAGAATGGTTTTTCTTCTTTAAGCCATAGCCAGATAAGATAACCACCGCCAATTTCACAAAGTCCGGCTAAAACGAATATCGATAATGATTTTAAAATCTCCATAATCCAAATGTACTCCTAATTGAAGATGATAAACCAAAAAAATCAGTAGAATAAACCGCGAGTTTAATTATCTATTATCTTTCGAATCGGTATGGAGCCTATCTTGTTTGCAAATCCCATCTGTATTTAAATCTGCAATGCTGTCGCTAAACTGCCTTCATCGTTCAAGGGTGTGTCAACGGCTAAAGCCTTGGGGTTTTGATTTCTGAGGCCTAACTTATGGCCAGCGTTTCGAAGGTGAAAGAGGGTTATCATTTAATCCGCTGCAAATATAGGTTGGCTTTCCGGCACGAGACAGAAATTCCGGCATAAACCCGCCTGTGGCCATTCCCGCTTTTCCATTTATTCCGTTGCTTCAATCTCTTTGGCGGAAACCAAACCATTTCATGCACCATAATTAAATCAGAATATTATGGAAAATTCACTTTATCAGCTTGCTGAAATTCAAATCAGCTACAAACCGAAGTTCAAAGCAACAGAACGTCCGCAGATCGATAGCTCCAATAGCGCTTATGACATATTGATGAGCAACTGGGACTTGAATAAAATTGAGCTCATCGAGGAGTTTAAGATCTTGTTGCTCAACCGCAGGAACAGGGTGCTCGGTATTGTCAACATATCACAGGGCGGAATGGCCGGGACAATAGCAGATCCAAAGGTTATTTTTGCAGTAGCGCTAAAAGCCTGCGCAAGTGGTATCATCCTCTCGCATAGCCATCCTTCAGGGGAATCGAGTCCAAGTGAGGAAGATATCAAACTGACCAGAAAACTCTCAGAGGTAGGAAAATTACTGGATTTGAAAGTCTTCGATCATATCATCGTGTGCCCGGATCGTTATTTCAGCTTTCTCGACGAAGGAATGATGTGAAAATAAGCTTCTACGGAATTTCCGCAGAAGCTTATTTTTTTTATTCATTTTTTGACATCAACAGATTTGGCTTAAACCATCGCAGCGAATGACAGAAGCTATTTCAGAATCAACAGATCAATTTTAGGAAAGAGTGATGGTGCAGAATCGTCCGGTTTAATTCTCATTTAAATGGATGTAGATGTGCTAATCGGTCTTGAAAAACAATCTGTTTTTACTTTCCATTCCTGGATGATTTGGTTGCCAAATGCTTTTACCTCCTCTCTATCAATAATGGGTTTAATTTGTTGAGGCATTTAATGATAAAAAAAATAAAATAAAAACGGAAGTACAGCCTTTGCCATACCTCCGTTTATCTAAATTAACGCTCTCAAGAACTAAGGTAAGCATCCCGTTCAAAGCTTGCAAGTTTTTTTTCTATTTGTCAAGCTAAGCATATGAGCGCTATCCTTTTCCCAAGCTTATTGTTTGGTCTTTGAAGAACGCTGCCCCAAGTATTTGCGAGCAGTTGACTTGTCTTTAAAAACGCCTCTTAACACTCTTTTGTATAAATCCGGGCGACGGCACCGTAATATACAAGCCAATTATTTTAATCAGAACTATCTTTCCTTATTCGATTGTGACAGGACCGAAGCGGCCATCTCCTTTGTAGCATCACTATACTTATCACTTTTTAAAACCTTGGAGGCCTTGTCTTCCATCTCTGCGCCGGTCTGGTGACTTTTATTCCGCTGGGACATTGCTGATGCTGCCAGTGATTTTGCGGTAGCCGAAGCATTTGGATCTCTTAAGATATCGGACGCCTTTGAGGCAACGTCTGCTGAGGTCTTTTTTTTGTTTCCTGACATAATAACTTGATTTAATGAATACTAGCCTAAAATTAAGGATAACTGTTGATGGTTGGTGTTTTAGTTTTCCACATAATGGTCTTTCTTACAGGTGTTTAATTCAATTAATTGCTGAAAGTACCTGTAGGCATTTTGAGTAGCAAATTTCTGAACAATCCGTTTGCCGGCAAGACCGGGCCCTAAAGGGTTTGCCGAAAAAAAATCTTCCTTTCTCGCTGCGCTCCAAAGCGTATTTGTTTTTCGCAAAGTCTTGCCTTGCAATCTGGATTGTATCAAGGAGAGGTGGCTTAACAAAAAGCCGGGAGGCTCCTGCCGACTGACTTTGAACAAAAAATAATTAAGCCATGGACCCATTGAAAGACAGAAGCCCACCAATCCCAACCCCGCGCCGGTTGGAGCGCACAGGAAACATTGCCCCAATTGGGGAACTCATTAATCAGTTTATTTTCAATGTTAAAAATCAGAAATCATGAAAAATCAAAATATCAATAACACCAATGGAAAAGCCGAATTCTTGGACATTAAAAACGCAAAGAATCCATTCTATCAACCCTTGGCAGGCAAGGCAAATCTAAATGCAGATAATAAGGCAACTACAAAAGAGGAATCAAAAAAGGAAGAAACCGCAGGCGGTTCGAAAACCGAGAATGCAAAGCAAAATTTAGAAGCACCAAAGTCGCTTGGTGCAGTCGTTCAGTTGCCACAGGCTAAGGATGAAAAGACCGAACCAAAAATAGCTGACCGGAAACCTGAAAAACCCGCGTTGAATTTGGAAGGTACATTGAAACTGGTGGAAGAACTTCACCGTCGAATGGTGCAAAGGGGTAGACTCGTGCACACCATTGACAACTTAGATAAGTTTGAGATCGAGCAAAAGCAAGAAGCCGAAGACACGACCTCAAATTATTATCAGGGCTGTGAACTCGAACTTACGGACGATAAACGCAACAAGTTTTCGACGAAAAACCCCGTAATCATTAAAGCGGTTGCCCTCTTTGTGCGTGACCTGTGTACAAATCGCCTCGCTGAAATTGAGGCCGAGATTACAATACCTGCTTAATTCCTTTTTGCCTTGCCCGTTTGCGGCAGGGCTAATTTAATCCCAAAAAATTATGTATGCCGCATTTTTTGAATTACTCGACCAATTGTACTGGAAAGGATATGCTGAAAACCTGCAGGAGCAAAATCCAAAATCCTTTAACCTCCAATACAATCAATTTTTAAACCAGTACCAAAACTAAAATACCATGAAAACAGAAGAGCTATTTTTTATCGTTCGCATCGAAGTACAGACTGAGCATGAAAATATCAATGATACCCTACAGGAAATGGAAACACAATCCCGTTTTCTAATGACCGACACCTCAAACGTGAAGGTGGTCAATTCGGAAATCCTAACCACAAAAACCAGAAACCCAAAAAACTAAAACATGGCACATAACCTATATTACAACGAGCGGACAGAGAAACACAGTTTCTTCACCGTAAAAGAAAAAGCATGGCATAGCCTTGGTAGAATCATTGAAGATTACCCGACCAGTGCAGAAGCCCTGCAATTTGCGGGGTTAAACTATACCGTGGAAAAACGCCCGCTCTTTACCTTCGACAATGTGAGCTTTGACCTGCTTAAAGCGCTGGCAGATGGAATCGAGCCTGCCGTACCTGTCCCAAATTATTACGCCAACGTCCGAACGGATACAGAAGAGGTGTTAGGGGTAGTGGGAAAAGATTACCAAATCGTACAAAATATCGAAGCTTTTTCTTTCTTTGACAGCATCGTGGGAAATGATGATGGAATAAAATACGAAACAGCAGGTGCTTTAGGAAAAGGAGAACGGGTATTTATTACCGCAAAACTTCCCGACTATATCAGAGTCGGCAGGGATGATCTTATTGAGCAATATCTATTCTTAACCACTTCGCACGATGGTTTTGGAAGTATTACAGCAGCGTTTACGCCTGTAAGAGTCGTTTGTCAAAACACCTTAAATGCAGCTATGAAAAATCAGCATAGTACCATCAAAATCAGGCATACTTCAAGCGCAACCGAAAGGCTAAAGCAAGCACACCAGTTGATGGGAATTAGTAGCCGCCTGGGGCAGGAGATGGAGGAACTCTATAACCATTGGGCAAAAATCCGCATTAACGACAGGGAGATTAAGCAAATGATCGAAGTTGCCATGGCACCAAGCAAAGAAGTGCTCACCAGTCTGCAGGAGGAAAAAAGGGATACATTGTCCTCCCATTACCTAAATATCGTAGAAAATGTCTATGAATTTGCCCTTAGTGCACCCTCACAAATGGAAAGCACCACAAAAGGTACTTTGTTTGGAGCATATAATGCCGTAACAGGTTATTTTCAAAACGTAAAAAAATATATGGATATTGAAGCAAAATTCAAATCCATTATGACAGGGAATGCATTTGGCAAGGCGCGGGCCACGTTTGAATTATGCAATAATTTTGCCCAGTTGGGTGTTAATGCACTGAATTAGGGCTGTTAAATATGATGCCAAAGCACCCGGACCAAGTTGTTTCCGGTGCTTTGGTCTGCCCAAAATTTCGGGCGCCCTGACGGGCCTCAGCTGACACCAATCCGATTAAAAGTACTTTAAGCCTTAGATAACATTTTTTAATAAACATATATTTTTTTTAAATTTCGTAAGCCAGTTTCCAAACTCCTTCACCTTATCTTTTTAAAATTAAGTGCAACTAAATAGGCTAATACTACATTGATGATTTTTTTTATATTTCGGTTTCTTGCCTGGATAAACCATCGTCAATTGACCCCACCTCCCCAGAAATAATTTTATTATAACATCTTCATTTTCAAGGCTCTTACATTTAATTGCGAATTGGTGAATGAGGTCAAATTAATTGGTTAGTCTAATTGAATCTATAACCACTGTTATTATTGCAAATATTAAATAACCGTTATGAACGATAGGGCATTGGAATGTCTTGTTTGTTCCCTCTGCTAATCTCGTTGTATTGAATATCGAAGTTAAACACTGGGTCCATTGAAATAGGCTAAACAATGTCATAAACATGTTGTGTATTTCATGAACCTAAAGAAATAGAATTCATTTACTAAATTTGAACTGAAAACATTCCTCGTTTTTATTGTTAATAGTAATTAAGTAAATCTAATAAAGCCATGAGAAAGAATTTTATCTATTTATCTGTTCTCTTTTTGTTGATTTTTGCTTCATGCATCAAAAACAATGATAATACCGAAAGCGATACGGTAAGAGATTCAGGAACCATACAGATTGACAGGCAAGATATATTGCTATCTGAACCCATATCTAAAGAGCAACAAGCGAACTTAACTCCGGAATCCGTACTCCTCCGACTTAGAGAAGGTAACGGAGATTTCGTTAAAGATAACCTGACTATCCGAAATACAACGCAGAGGGTTAGAAAAGCTTCACTCGGACAGTATCCTAAGGCTGTTATTCTATCTTGTCTTGATTCGAGGGTACCAGTTGAGGATATATTTCATAGTGGTATAGGAAATTTATTTGTTGCGAGGGTAGCAGGGAACATCGTTAATGAGGATATCTTGGGAAGTATGGAATATGCATGCAAAGTTTCTGGTGCAAAACTCGTTTTGGTACTAGGACATGAGTACTGTGGTGCTGTTAAATCAGCTATAGACGGGGTAAAACTAGGAAATATTACCGGATTACTAGCCAAAATAAATCCTGCGGTAATCAAAGCCGGTACCAATTTTAAAGGACACAAGATTTCCTCAAATCCATTATTTGTGGAAGCAGTTTGCGATGAGAACGTGAAAGTTGCCATCGATCAAATACGCGAGCGTAGCCCAATCTTAAAGGAGATGGAAATGGACAAAAAAATTATGCTGGTTGGAGCGGTTTATGATATGAAAACAGGCAAAGTTGAGATACTTAATACACCATTATAGCCATTACTTAAGCTAAATCTCGACTATTTATCATTTGCTATGACTCATTTTCCGTTTATCAATTATTCAACTTTTTGATACTCCAATGTTCCAGTCTTATCACTGCTAATTATCCTTTTTTTCGCATCGAAATAATCTACATCAAAACCAATCGAAATGATACTGATTTTAATAGTTAATTTTTTATTGTCATCAGATAGTTTCCACTTTCCCTTTCGTGAATTATCACCGTTGATACCCTTAAAAATGCCTCCATCCTCAAATACCTGAATACCTGATAAGTATCCTTAGGTTGATCAACAACGCCATTCCTCGTCGATTTAACGAGTTTCCATTTCCCAAGAAGTTGGGTGGAAGTTTGTGCATAACCTGTAAATCCTGCTATGCAAAATAAAAGAGTGATAAAAATCTTCATGTTTTTCTTTTTATAATTTGACAGATATCTAATCTTAACAACAATGTAATACTGCAATAGTTTGTTTCAAAGAAACAGGTTTATTTCGTCTTTGACATATTTATTAATGTTGGATGTTCTTTTTCTTAACCAAAATAATTTTGCTTACAGTAGACTTGTATTGGTAATTACTTTTGTTCTGCTGATAGGCTATTTTTAACTTTAAAAAAATACGTTTATTTGGATGTTAATTATCATCTAAACTTTGCGGTAATATAAAGCAATTGACTTCATTTGACTTCATGTAATAACCTAACAAAAAGCACTCCGCTATCATACCTTTCACGACATCAAGGAATCCGCTTTATGGCTGCTAAAATTATAAGACACCAGTTCCGGAAAGTTTAAATTGATATGGATATTTATTAAAATGATTATCTTTCCGCTTGATAGGTAAATGATCATTAGGGGCTCCCGTTACAACCAACCATAAGTATTTCGTATTTTTTGGAACTTTGAAATAAACTTTACCATTTGTATCACTATTCATATCTCCATAAATCCGCCTCCCATTCTTTTTATAGGCAACAAACCCATATCTCCAACCTGCTCTACTTTTGTCTGTCTTGAATTGGTTTAGTGAGTCTATCAATCCTGAAAACTGAATCGATACCGATTGGTCCTTGTCTGGAACCCGTAATTTAATTGCATTGTATCCATAATCTTCTGGTATTTCAGCTTTAGTAATTTTTAACCACCCATCTTGTGTAGAGTCTACTTTGCTGTGGTGTTGATTAATATATTTTGCTGCTACTGATTTAACTCGTTTAATATCCCATGTTATGAATTTACCAGAAGCATCGAAAATTTCTTTATTAAACTGTTCCTGGTTAAGATGATTGACTCTCTTATAGGTTAATACAGGGTCTTCGCCCTTTCTTACTTCTTGCAAAAGCTTTCCATAAAATTCCTTACCATGTTTTTCTGCCCAGTATTCTAGTACAAATGGCGAATGGTATGCATTTTCAGGATGTAAAAAAGCATGATATGTGTTATTTAAAAATGCTTTTAAATGAAAATTTTCGAAGGTAAGCCACTCGGGATAAACCTGCCATAAAACATATTGCGCACCCATTTCATTTATCGGTCCGTCATAACTCACATCCCCATTGTCACACCTCGCCAAAAATTGAAAAACATGGCCCAGTTCGTGTGCGAGTACGCCATACGGTTGTGGATTCAAACGGACTGCGGGGCACCATAAAATGCCAACTTTCTTTTCTTCTCCGCCGCCATAAGCAGTTGAAGTCTTCCCTCCGGTAATAAAAACCAGTATTTTATACTTATCACTAATAGAACTGCCTTTTTTTACCAGTTTCAACTCATCTACATAATAATTGTAAAACCGTTCCAGCTCGTTAATGGAATGTTTGATATCAAATCTTTTATTTTGAACTTCGTTAACTAATGGGTTATCTCCATATTCCTTTGACCAGTAAATTTTAAAATTTTCGGATTCTGCACTTCTTTTGTTGCTGTATTCACTATTGTTATCCGCGAAATCATTGTTTTTTGGTACCGTTGAGATTTTATTTGGTAGATAAACCTCCTTGCCTGGTTTTGGATTTGCGAATGCGTGTATGGATAACTGCAGGAGAAGAATCAATAAAAGTTTAGGTTTCATTTTAATAGGATTGATCATTTTGTATATCGATGATTTGGAAAGGTAAATAGGTAAAAATGGTGTTTTATTTGGTAGCGGTAAGTTTAAGTACCACACTCGCTCGTCTGTCGTTTACCTCCGGATTAAATCCTACTTTCATCAGAAAATCTCCGGAATAGGTTTTGGTGCTATCGATTGGGGAACGCATATTTGGATAAAGGCTTACTTCTTGTATTTTATATAATACTTGAGGATTCAAGCCCTTCAATTTTATTGGTATTGCTTGCCTGGTTGCATTTCTGGTGGCCACAAAATAGCTGAATACAACTGCTTCATTTTTAGCTTCATTCACATAGGCAATAGCGGCTACATCGTTTTCGTAAGGGTTCTGAAGTCTGAACTGCTGGCCATGCCAAACTGTTTGCTTGAATTCATTATAATCCCGGACGGCGTTTTTGCTAAAGGCCAAATCATCTTTCGATAGTTCATTCACCCTAACATCATAACCTAATTTTCCCATCATGGCTACATCGGTTTTGAATTTAATTGGTTGCTTTCCCATATCGGTTACATGGTTATCAACAGCTATAGAAGGGAAATAATAGGAGTATTCCCATTGAATAAAAATTCTGTCAAATGGATTTGTATTGTCACTTGGCCAAAACTCGGTAAAGTATTTTAACGCTGAATAATCCACTCTCGAACCGCCTCCGGCGCATAACATCATAGGTGTTTTTGGGTATTTTGCTCTTATCCTTTCCAATACTTTGTTAAGGCCATTTACATATTCAATATAAAAATGGTCTTGATTTTTTATGGTCGGAGAATGCGCATTGTATATCAGAGAATTACAATCCCACTTGATGAAGGCAAGGTCCGGAACCTGCTGAAAAGTTTGATCCACCACATTAAAAATAAAATCCTGAACAGCCTTGTTTGTCAGATCCAAAACCAATTGATTGCGCATGTAATATTCTTCTCTTCCTGGTTGTCTGATAATCCACTCCGGATGTTTTTCATACAATTCACTCTTTGGGTTAACCATTTCCGGCTCCAGCCAGATGCCGAATTTTACTCCATTTTTACTCGCTTCTTTCCCCAGTGCACTAATTCCACCTTTCAGTTTTTTACGGTTGAAATCCCAGTCGCCCAAACCCGATGTTGAGCCGTTTCTCGGGTATTTATTCCCAAACCAGCCATCATCCAATAAAAAAACATCAACGCCCAGGTTTTTAGTATCCTGAATTAGCGCATTCAGTTTGGCATCATTAAAATCAAAATATGTGGTTTCCCAATTGTTTAGTAATGTGGATCTTTGTCCTTTACCATCAAGTATTTGGTAAGTTCTTGCCCAATTATGGAGGTTTCTGCTCGCCAGACCTTTTCCATTTTTTGAGTAAGTGTATACAAAGCGAGGGGTTACAAATTTTTCCCCTGGTTTTAAGGTGTAATTGGATGAGAAATTATTGATGCCGGCGGTTAATCTTAAATAGTAATCATCGAACTTTTCAAAATCCAATTTAAAATTTCCTGTCCACTCCAGCGATCCGGCTATCACTTCCCCTTCGTCTTCAGTGGAATGATTGTTTAAGGAGAGCATGAATGATGAAGAATGAAGAAGATTGGTTCTCGTACCCAGCTTGGAATCCAATGTTCGGATACCGTGCAATAGCTCCTGTTCTTCAGATCTCATTTCCCTCATGGCACTACTGTATTGGTTTTTTAGAAAAAACTTCCGACCGGCAAGCGTAAGGTTGGCAGATGCGTATTTATTCAAAATTACTTTGCTTTTCTCATCATGCTGAAATTCTGCCCATTGTTCTATTACATCTTCATTATAGTAACTTAAGTAATTTAAGGTAACATTAAACTTATATTTAACATCCTGCAAATGGATAGATGTAAGGTATCTGTTTTCATCAATCTTGGTTTTAACTACCGACTTAAAAGTGAGAACCGTAGATTTATTCCCATCTGCGTGAGTAACGCTCAAGGCAGGCTCGAGCAGGTTAGTGCTTCCCGAAGCAATATAGGCTTCTCTTTTATTAAAAAGGTCATCAGAGCCTGGCTTGTACTTGTCTAAACCAGCAATGGAAGTGTACTCATTTACATTTATAATCTTTTCGCCAAAGTAATTTGATACAAGTGAATTCTTATCATCGGTAGCTAACGCGAGAACATTATTTTTAGTTTCTATTAGAATTTGTTGCTGCGCCATACTCACGTTTTGCTTACAAAAAAGAATCAGGGAACTATATAAAAGGTGTTTGAATTTCATTTTAATGATTTTATGCGGTTTATCAGACCGTCTTATGGTCTGTTTTGATATTGAGTTTTTTGGTTAAAATTTTTGGCTGCCCATACTTACAAATGAAAGGGTACGCCAGTAATGACATATTGCATACCTTTTATTGTTTCAAATTCAATCTGGTCATTATTCACTATTCTAAAATCAACACTTTTTCCGAGTTTGGTCTTAACCTGAGCCATTTTTATGTTTTTTAGGTAAAGTATACATTTGCTTCCTGAACCAGAGGTGATTTGAGAAGTAATCATTCCTCCTTTGGCCCACGCAATATCGACAGTGAAATTTCCTTTCGCCTTTAGTCCTGAAACTTTTCCTTTAGGCCAGGCGGAAGGCAGTGCCGGCAACAGTTGCAGCTTACCAAGATGACTTTGTAAAAGCATCTCTGTAACTGCTGCGGTTATACCGAAATTTCCATCTATTTGAAAGGGCGGACCATTTAGCAGATTTTCGTACACACCTCCTTCAGTATAAGTGATTTCTGTGGATTTAATGTGCACCAGGCTGTTTTTAAGTAATTGATGTGCATGATCTCCATCTAATAGCCTTGCCCAGCAGGCCAAACGCCAGGCTAGCGCCCATCCTGTGGAAAAATCACCCCTGCCGATCAAAGAGGTTTTGGCTGCGTTACTATAAACGGTGTCTATCAATGGCGAAATTTGTGATCCCGGATATAACGCGATCAGATGAGAAAGGTGTCTATGGGTATTTTTCGGACCGGAATGTTTTTTTTCAACCGCTTCATTGTTCCACTCCATCAGTTGACCCCAGGTACCAATTTTGGTTCCTTTATCTAATTTTGCAAGCGTACTTTTTAATTCGTTACGATATTCGGAATCTATGCCGAGTTCTTCCGTCGCCTTGATGGTATTGGTAAAAAGATCGAAAATGAGCTGTTGAGCATAAGCAACACCTCCCTCTACATTCCATGGACCAATCTCCGGAGACCATTCCTTGGGCGCCACCAAGCCGGATTCCGACTGCACGAGTCTGCCCAGCCAGAAATCACAAGCACCTTTCATTACCGGATAGGCTGTTTTTTTAAGATAGGTTTTATCAAGTGTAAATGCATAATGTTGCCAAAGATGCATACTGTACCAGGCATTTGCCGGCCTTGTTTTTGCCCAATCGCCAAAGCCAAAAATATTATTTTGCACCCATTGCGACCAACCTTCCGTTCCATCATCTTTAGCGGCTTTTCTCCAAGAAGGCTGTACCATAGCCTCATTATAAAGGTAATTTAAAAGGGTGCCATGAAGCTCAGATAGGTTCGTGATCTCTGCAGGCCAATAATTCATTTGAACGTTGATATCGCTATGCAAGTCGGCTTGCCACGCGGGATTGTCGGAATTGTTCCATAGCCCCTGCAAATTAGAAGGAAGCGCCATGCCCCGGGCAGAAGAAATCATAAGGTATCGTCCATACTGATAGTATAAGCTTTCCAAATAAGGATTTTGAGCGTCTTTGTTATAAGAAGCTTGCAATTCATCTGTTGGCAAATTTTGATCAGTTCCACCAATATCAAGTGATACCCTTTTGAAAAGAGATTGATAATCATTCACATGCGTAGTTAATAGTTCATGGAAAGGTTTTTTCCATGCTGCATGGTTTCGCTGCGCTATATTTAATTTCAATTTTTCTTTATTAAAACCAACATAACCAGGTGCCGCAGGATCATAGTTTGTACCTAAAGAAAGAATTAAAGTTACCGCATCAGCATCTTTTACGATAAGCTTGTTTTCCTTTGCAGTCACTTTTCCCCCGGAGTTTTTGACTGAAAGTATTGCAGCGTAATCTAAAATATCCAGCTTTCCATCTTGATGGATTTTGTTACCGCTGGCTTTTACTACAGCTTTTTTTGAATCTTTGATTTGTGCTGAAAAGGAAATCTTCTGCTTTCCGTTACTTGTTAACCTGATCGTAATGATCTGATCGACATAACTTGCGAAATATTCTCGGAGGAAAGTATTCCCGTTTGCCTGAAAAGAAACCCGTGACACCCCGGAATCTAAGTCTAACTCCCTTTTATAGTTACTGTACTGATTTAATCCCTCAAACTCGAGCAACAAATCCCCAAAATTTTGATAAGATCCCCGCTTGGTTGTGCTACCCGTCCACAGTGTTTTGTCATTGTATTGAATCTGATCCTTATCTACTCCTCCAAAAAGCATTGCACCAATAAGTCCATTGCCAATTGGTAATGCTTGGCTCATCCATTTCTCTGCAGGTTTTTTGTACCATAACTTAAGTTTAGTTGTGCTACGCACTCCTTCAAATTTGCCTTGCTGAGCCTGAAGGGTTTGAAAGAAAAGTAAAAAAGCTATTATTAATTTTATTTTCATTGGATTAAAATTTCTGGATCGATCAGTATTGATTCAATCTTATAACTGTTTAAATATTAATTGGGTTATTATCAATACTCAGCCACCATTCTCCAAATGGATAACATGGATTTATCGATGAGTTGGATACGTCGTGCACACGGAATACGTTAACCATCTGTTGCGTTATTCATTTTCATTTGGATTAGAAATACCAATTGCTGACATCGCTTATTTTTCAGCCACGGGGGTTCGTCTATCCGGATAATTATTGAAAAGCGTTTGGAGATGCTGCCGAATAGTGGCATACTCTTTATTTTCATATAAATTTACCCGTTCTGAAGGATCCCAGCTTAGGTTGTACAATTCGTAGAAGTTGTTTTTTTCTTTGTCTTTGGTAACCCTAAGTTTCCAATCCCCATCTTTAACACCTTCCAAAAGATAAGCATAATAATAAATGGGGCGGTGAGCCTTATCATAATGTTTTTGGCTTAGTTCGCCAGTGATAGACTGCCCATCTAAAATCCTGTTTGGAAGTTTTGTTTTGGTCCATGCGGCCAAAGTAGGTAATATATCCAGGTTGGATATTGGTGTTCTCAAAATTTTACCAGGTGAAGTATGTCCTTTCCAATAAGCAATAAAGGGCACCCTGCAACCACCTTCATAGGACAAGCTTTTCCATCCTTTGAATATCCCGGCAGCGCCAACATGGTATGCCCTTGTCAATCCGTCTTCGTACATTCTTTTTGGAGCATTAATCCATGGTCCGTTATCGCTACTGAAAATAAAAATCGTATTATCCTCCTGGCCTGCCTGAATTACAGCATTCCAAACCTCAGCCAAACCCTTGTCCATATCCTCAATTACATCTCCTAGCGCTCCACCAGCACTTTCCTTTTTCCTATTTTTCATCGCTCCCCAGGCTACTGGTAGATGCGGCATATTTTGCGCCAGGTATAGGAAGAATGGTTTTTTCTCTCTCGCCGATTGTTTAATAAAGCTGATGCTCTCTTTAGTATAATTTGCCGTTAGAAGACTATCGTGAGGCTGATAAACTTCAGGTGTCTGATTTCTGAAAATTTTGATGACTGTATCTGTTTTTACGTATGGTGATCGATAATCATGGCTGTATAACATACCATAAAACAGGTCAAATCCTTGTTTATTAGGCAATCCGGTTCCATAATCGCCTATATGCCATTTTCCTATACAAGCTGTTTTGTAGCCTGATGTTTTGAGCATTTCGGCGATGGTAACTTCTTCATCTGGTATAGCCGTTTTTTCGCCAGGACTCAAAACATAATTCAGGTTTGACCTACTGCAATATCTTCCCGTGAGTAATGATACACGGGATGGAGAGCAGGTAGGAGAAGTTACTACGTAATTTGTTGCCATAACACCTCTGTGCGCCATATCATCAAGAAATTTAGTTTGGATCAATGGATTGCCAAAAGCTGATATATCACTGTAGCCCATATCATCGGTAAGCACATAAATGATATTTGGTCTTCCTTGGGCAGAGCCGTAGTGAATAAAAAAACACGATAAGATAAAAGTCAGTAATATGGTTTTAAATACAGTCATAATTAGGATTAATAGGTGATTTTTATCTTCTCTGCATTTTAGCTATTCGCTTTATGTTTTTTAAATTTATTATTTTTACCGAAATCTACTGTTGAGCAAATCTCCATTTCTGTGCATTGTTACCATTACTCTGAAACAGTTGTATTGTCGCTCCATTTGCAGTATTGGTATTTTGAACGTCAATTCTAGAATTGGGTGCAACTGCCGGAGCAAGCTCATAACCCCCGCCTAATTCAGGTTTTATTTTCCATTTTTGACTGTTGGTGCCGGCGTAGGTACCAATCTGTATCTGAGCTCCATTTGCACTGCTTCCCCCGGCAACTTCCAATGCTTTTGTTAATGCATGCAGTGGTTCCAGTTTATAATACCCATCAGTCAGGGCAGTAACTTTCCAAACTTGGTTATTTGGAGCAGGTACTTGAGAGTTCCATAACAAAGTACGTGTTCCATCTGCCGTATTACCTCCAGCAACATCAATCACACTCGTATTATTTAAAAAAGTGAAAAGCTTGTAATTGTTGCCTGAAATAATTGGCGACGGGAATAAGTTATTCACTACAGGTTGATTTGCCGCAAAGGTGTAAACCACATTTTTATCTATCGTGGTTCCATTTGCAAATACAAATTTCAATCTCAGTTGTGTAGTATCTGTGGTATTGAAAAAGTCGTTCAAAGGAGATTCTACCTTAAAGCTGTCAATCCCGACTATACTTCCGGTAAAAGTAAGGGCGTCATAATCCAGATTCACACCATATGGCTTTATATCATGGTAGGCTATAACTTTGACTACCGGCATACTGGATTCAAACTTTCCGGAAACGCTAAATATATTATTGGTGGTAATCGCTTTTGCGCTGTTAAAACTTACAGTTTGTGGGGTATACCAGTCGCTCCTTGTGGTGGTACTCAAAACTTGGCATCTCGATAGTATAGCACAGTCTGCTGCAGAAAGGAAAGTTGGTTTGCCATCGTAGGTATACACGCCGTTACCCATCAATGCTGTACCTAGAGTGGCTTTTGTAGATTTTGTTTCCCCATTGTGTGGAAGGTTTAAGGCATGGCCAAGTTCATGCGCCTCGCCACCACCACGAAGTAATGTGCTGCCTAGCGCTGGGTAATCGATGACCAAGCAGTTTGTTCCGCTTCCGTAATAAGCCTGAGAAATCCCCGGGCCATATTCCGGCGTGAAAATAATGTTATGGAGACTTTTCTTTTCAGTTGGATGCAGCTGGTAATAGGCCTCAATTTCCTGAACGATTCTTCCGCCCTGAGCAGCAGGGTAGTATGCTTTTGGCTGGGTACCTCTAACGACAATAATGTTCAGTTTTCCGTTTGGCCGATCGAGACCGAATGACAGTCTTCCATAACCCTCTCTGGCCATGTTAACCGCATAAAACTCTTGGATATCTTCCATAATAATGGAAAGTCTTTTTTTGTAATTTGCTAACGTATCCAAATCAGTTGGTACGAAATATACCACATTTACTTTGTAAGGGTTGCTATCCCATTCATTAGCGGTTGTGGTGCTGGTTTGAGTAGGTTCCCCTATCCCTATTTCACTAACTTTCTTACAGGAATAGGTTAACATCAAAACGAGAAATGAAAGCGGAAGAATGAGTTTTTTCATAATTGGGACGTTTAGTTTTAATATTTAATTGATTTCGGACGCATATTTATTGAGTAGTGCAGTACAAACTTCAAAGCTGCTCCCTTCCGTTTTTGTTGGAAATTTCTTTCTTTCCAATACCCATCTATCCTCAAATTCATGTGTTTTTTTCTTAAATGCTTTGTCATCGAATTTTGAACCGTTCCTTACCGACAAGAATATTTCGTCGAAAAACATCTCCCATCTTTTTTTATAAAAATCACCGGTAAGGCCAGCCCAGCTTCGATTTGCATAATCATTAAGCGATCGTTGATTTCCGCCCCATACAGTGATCAGCAGTTTAGCATCTTTTTCATAATATGCCTTTTCAGCGTCGTTTTTTCCTAATTTTCGGGCATCCTCAATCCATTTTCCCAATAGCATAGTGGGCTGGGTGGCCAATAATCTGTCTACATCATCAATTACCGTTAACATTTGGGCTTGTTTAATCTTCATTTCCATGGTATCGCGTTTCTCGTAGGCCACAGAAAACTTTTCATTGAGTGATTTAAAATGATTTCCCAATAATTGCCATCCCACATTCACCGCATCGTAATCTGAGGCGTGGTTTCGGCTTAACTTGGGATCGAGTAATTTATTCCATATTGCAAAAAGGGCTTTGTTCGAGTAACCAAAGTTCGAATTAGGTGTCCAGTGGCTGTTGCCCTTCAATGCCGGTTTTGCATTGATTAAGATACCCTGACCCAATTGCGTTGGTTTATTATAAACATCGCTAACCAACGACTTCCAGGCATCCCTGTTGCTGCTGTCTGTTCTCCCAAGCCTTCTGTCTGCCCAATTGGCTGTCCATTGCGTTACATCCGTTTTTCCCGTGCTCCATGCCTTTTCGAAAACATAATCATACATTATGGGGTTAACATCAAAGCCTTCTAATGTAGAACCAACGCCTGTTAGGTTGCCTCCACCATTTATTAAGGCATTTTCCATTCTGTCTTCTACGGTTTGCAGATTACCAACCATCATGGTATTGCCACCAAAATTGCCCAGATAACACCATATATAGGGTTGGTTAAAATAGGATTCAGTAAGTTTCCATACTTCGGTTCTTTCTCCATAATAATCAAGCAAAGTCATCTTGCCTTGTGGAACCGCTTTCAGATACGCCTTAATGCGTTCATTTGTCCACTCTTTTCGCATGTAATAAAATACCCAGGTCATCTGAAGCCATTCTGCATTCGGATCTATCGCCTTCATAGAACTGTAAATGACATCGGCTGCACTCGCCAGATATTCAGGCTTCCAGCTTGGTGGAGTAACTTCGTTAAATGGATCGGCTCCATAAATATGATCAGTTCCAAATTCTTTGGTTTGCTCTTCGAGGAAGGACTTTTGTATTTGTTTAAATAGAGGATCTAACGGATCGAGAAAGTGGCTATAGTATTCCTTACTAAATCCTCCCCACGTTCCTAAATCATTAATTTTAGCATTAGGATATTTAGCTTTCAGGATTTCCGGAACATGGCCTGCAAAGGCGGGCAGAATGGGTTTCATATTCAGTTCCCGCTCTCTTTTAACAATCTTTTTTTGTAACTGAAGTTGATTATCTAACCATGACTTAGGAAGCGGTCCATCCCAGTGATCTATATTAGACATTCTATGCCAAGGCAGAAAAGCTGGCCCGGTAAAATAACTGCGAATCTCCTGATCACTTAAGCCCATTTTAGACCATACCTTATACCATATAGCTTCCTGCCCGGTAATGGATAGGGGCATATTTATGCCGTTCAATGCCATCCAGTCAATCAGGTGCTCCCAATCTTGCCAATCCCACCAGGGCATAGTGTAACCAAATGTGCAATAATTAAGGAAAAAACGATTCTTAACTCTCGCTTCCTGATTAACTTTCGCACTTAACACAGGCATTGATTCTGGTAGGTCAATTACATCATCTTTGTACCAAGAAACACTGGTGTTGCAGTAATACTTTAGATAATGATTGAGCCCGTAAGCCATAGAATTATAGCTGTTACCCTTAATAACCAATTTTCCATTTATACTTTCCAGCTCAAAAAAGTCTTTTCCGTTACTGGCTTGTGATTGCTCAAATGTTATATTTTTGGAATATGGTTTAGCTATCCTTTTTGCTAAATCTTCAATAGGGCTGGCAGCTCTGGTTAGGCATGCGGCGCATAGTAATATCAAGACCAGATAACTCTTTATGTGAGTTGATTTTATCATGTGTTTATTTTGGGCGGTGAATAAATGGTTGCGAAAGTATTTTCGATTTAAATAACTATTGTAGTGTTGGGTCAAATGAACCGCCCCAGTCTTTGTTTTGTTGCAATTTGTTCGCATTGGCGATTATGCTTTGCTGGATAGGAGCAAAGTAGTATTTCTCTGGTAGGATATTGAGTTTATTACCTGTTTGCGGTACCGATAGCGGCACATACTTGAAGTTTTCTTCCAACAATTGATTGGTCTGGCCTAATGGTCTTGCTTTTGAGAGCGACATTTCAGTTCCGTTTGCTTCAATAGCAACAGCTTCCAGACCTGTTTTGCCTTTGTTGTCAAGCAAACTAAACATCCTCCATCTTCGAAGGTCATTGAATCTAAATCCCTCAAAACAAAGCTCAATGTTGCGTTCTTCCATAATGGCCTGACGGATTTGAACACGTGTAGTGGCAGTAATTCCATAGTTGCCATTTGTTCCCGCTTCAATACCAGCCCTGGTTCTGATCTGTTTTAGAATATCCAATGCTTCAGTCGGACGATTGGTTTCATTCGCCGCTTCTGCATAATTCAGCATCACCTCGGCGTACCTCATCAGAACGTAATCGATACCATATTGAAGTACGTTAGCTTGCGTAAGAGTCAAATCGCTATTTTTTAGAATGAAGAACCCAGTGTGTACATTGTTGTTTGTAGAGCGTTCTGGTGAGTTTGGATTAATCCCGTTGTTATCAAGGGCATTGGCAATTCCCAAAGCGGTATATTGCCTATATCCGGTGATGGTGCCGGATACTGGATAAGCTTTTGCATTCCAAACTATTGATTTATTAAACCGGGGATCTCTGTTTTTCCAGTATGATTTCAGAAAGTCTGCCTCTGATACAAAATATGCACTCGTTGGGTCGTTGTACAATTTACCGTCTAACATTGGAAAAGCTTTTACAAACTCAAGTGTTGGTGCTGCAGCTACATTTCCTCTGGATAACGATAAAGGCCTGATGCCATTATCCCAATTTGCTGTCTTGTCCGGAAATTGATTAATTACAGAAAAAACAACCTCTGTATTGCGCTCGGCAAGCGATGTATTGGCATAGTCAGCTACCAATTGGTATCCCTGAGCTTTTAGGTCATCATAGGCTTTTTTGTTAACGGTATAGGCATCTGCCCAATACGTGTTATCCCAGGGGTTGTTGGGGTTAAACTGCGGCGAGGCCTTGAAAAGTGACATCCTTGCCTTGAAAGCCAGTGCGAAATTTCCATCAATTTTACCCCAGCTGGATGAAGCAGGCAAATTTCTTTTAGGAAGTAAGCTAATCGCCTTATCCAAATCTTCATACATGAAATCAAAGCATTCCTTTGTCGAGTTTCTGGGTACATTAAGCTCATCTGTAAACCGATCTTGAGGGATTTTAATATAGGGAACACCGCCGTAAGTTCTCACCATTCCAAAATAAAAGTAAGCCCTTAAAAAATAAGCCTCTCCTAAAATTCTATTCTTAGTGGCATCGGGAAGTGTTCCTTTTGGGATATCTAAAAGCGCCTGATTGACCAGTCTGATAGGGGCGTAGTTCCAGTTGCCCAGGCCACCATTGGTGATGGTAACGGCATCCTGAGGGAAATAAATTCCGGACAATTGATCGCTATTGCCATCAGCAGTAACATTATGGTTGCCAAATGCAGTAGGGTATATATTGGTTAGATAGGCATCTGCCAAAAGTGGATCATTCCAAATTTGTTCAGGGTCGTATGCCAATAGATTGTCAACATCAAGTGCTTTTTTACATGCGGATAACATGGTTACCGCCATAAAGAATATAAATATTTTTTTCATTTCTTTTGAGGAATTAAAATTTAACATTTAAACCAAGTGTAAATGTCTTCATGATAGGGAATGAATCGTAGTTGTTTTGCTCCGGATCTTGAAACTCTTTCATGGCAGAAAAGGTTAACAGGTTGGTGCCGTTGAAAAATAGTTGCGTACCTGATAGGCCGACTTTACTAATCCATTTTTGAGGAAGATCATAAGCAATATTGATATTACGGAGGCGTAAGTATGCGCCATTAACTAACCAAAAACTAGATGTTGATGCACCAGATTCAGCCCAATTTTGCCCTACTGGTCTTGGATATTTAGCATTTGGGTTTTCCGCTGTCCAAACGTCACCAGCCCATATTGGATAGTAGGTTCTGAAATTACCGCCATGCTGACGCATACCGCCACCTTCTTGGTTACTGATCATCCGATCATAAGCGCCAACACCCTGCATCAAGGCATCAACGGTAATGCCTCTCCAATTTACTCTGAAACCAAAACCAAAGTTGATTCGTGGTGCGCCGTTGGTACTTAATACTTGCAGGTCATTGTCGTCAATTTTATTGTTTGCTCCTGGCGCAAATGAATCTCCTCTTATATCTTCGAATAGAATGGCTCCCAAATATGGCTTTCTACCGTATTGCAAAAATCCTTGAGCATTTAAAGCGTCCAATTGTTCCTGAGTCCTGATGAGGTCAATCGCTTTTAGTCCAATGATTCTATTGGAAGGTTGGCCAATCGCAGATCTCCACTCGTTAACACCACCAGGCCTGTAATCGGCACTTTGATCCAATATGTCCCAGCGATCTTTTGCATAACCTACATTTCCAAATATTGAATAGGAAACTTCGCCAACCTTATCCTGCCATTGCAAATTAAAGTCTAATCCCCTGAAACTTCTGGCTGCATAGTTTTCAGGAGCAATGCTTTGTCCGTAACTTGCAGGCAAGGTGACCACTCGGGTACCCAATATGTTCTTCATGTTGTTCAGGAAAAAATCAGCAGAGCCTGTTAGCTTTTGGTTTAAAAATCCAAAATCTAAACCAGCGTTATAGTTGTAAATTGTTGCCCAGGTTTGGTTTGGATTAGGGATATTGCCTGGCGCAATTCCACGTAATAGTGTATTGCCAAAGATGTATTGGTTACCATTACCATAGGTTTGTTCAAACCCAAACGGTGCAATTACTTCATTGCCCGTATTGACCAGGTTACCCGTTGTACCATATGAAGCACGTAACTTTAAATCACTCAGCCACTTCACATTATCGCGGACAAAGCTTTCTTGGGATATTCTCCAGCCTGCTGAAACTGACGGAAAGAATCCCCATCTCTTATCTTCAGCAACCAGTGGTGTTCCATCATATCGAAATGAAAAATCAAGCAAATATTTTTCGTCGTAGTTATATCCCGCTTTACCAATATAAGCAATGTTAGAAACCCATGAATTAAATGCATTTCCACCATTAATGCCAATGTTCTCGGTTGCATTACCAGTTCTATTTCCGGCAGAATTGGAATAGGCAAACATTTGATCAATGCTGGCAGTAGGTGCAAAACCTGTAGTAGTGATAAAAGTAGTTTTGAATTCAGACTGCTCGAATATCGCCTGTGCATTTACTTGGTGTTTTCCAAATGACCTGTTGTAGTTCAAAAAGCCATTAATCTGGTATCTCCATGCATTATTCATTTGGTAACTCAGGCTCGGTTGTGTTTGTCCGAATGTGTATATATTTGTACGTTGTGGATCGGGTGCCGCAGGAATAAAACGGTTACCGGTAGGTTCTTTTGGGATAAAAACAAAGTTCTTCTGATAGGTAATAAATGTTTTCCGCATATAATCTACGGCTTCGTAATTTCCTACAACCTTGGCAGATAATCCCTTTGTAATGGCATCCAAATTCGCATTTAAACTCAAGATTGGATTAAACTGTCTGTTTTTGGTATCAATATAACGATCACCATTAACCTGATCAATTACGCTCCAAGCCTGAAAACTTCCCAGCGGAGTTTGAACAGGGAAATTGGTTACTCCATCAGCTGGTGTACCATCTGCCTGTGTATAAAAAGGGTACAATTTTGTCCAATTGAAAGTTACACGGTAAAAATCTCCCACATTGAAATCATCAGCGCCATCACCCTGCCAAAAAAACCTATTATTGTTTTGTTGGGAAGCACTTAAATTTAAGTTTAGGGAAAAGGTTTTGTTTAATTGAGCGGTAACATCAGATCGAAGGTTGAATTTACCGAAGTCGACGTTTTTATAAGTACCCTGCTCATTCGTATAACTGGCCATAGTATAATAAGTGATTTTTTCACTGCCACCATTTACGCTGAATAAATATTTTTGAGAATTTGGGTTACGCCATACATAATCATTTACATTATAAATTTTATCATTGAAATAGCTGAATTCCCTTTCATTATTTGGTTGCACATAAGGTGTCGTTCTAGCACCTTGTTCCCATTCAAATCTGGTTACCCTGTTTTGATAGGTGAGTTCGTCCGCTGCGGTAGTAATATCTCCCAAAAGTTTTTGGGTAGATTTGGATAAAGTATTTGAAACTTGAAAATTAAATTGTGGTGCCTGCACCTTTCCTGTCTTTGTGGTAACCACAACGACACCATTTCCTGCCTGTGCGCCGTAGATGGATGCCGATGCGGCATCCTTTAAAATACTCATCTGATCAATCTCATTCGGATCCAAAGCATCAAAAGACGCTTTGTTTTTAATCACCCCGTTGATTACATACAGCGGTTCTCTAAAACTACCCCTTATACGAATTGAAGATGTAGCGCCTGCTAAACCTGATGTATTGGTGACTGTGATTCCAGGAGCACGCCCGGCCATTGCATTCGATAAATTGGATACAGGGATATCATTTACTTTGTCCATTTTAATGGATGAAACCGAACCTGTTAATGTTGATTTTTTCTGGCTGCCATAACCTACAATAACCACTTCATCAAGATCCGATTGAGGAACCAGCTTGATCGTCATTCCGGAACCCGCCCTAACTTCCTGAGCTTTATAGCCGACATAGGAGATCACCAGCACCGCACCATCGGCAACATCTTTCAGTTGGAATACGCCATTAACATCCGTTTGAGTGGCAATTTTTGTCCCTTTTATAAGAATACTTGCTGATGGGATAGGTTGCCCCTTCTCATCTACTACTTTGCCACTCACATCGACAGCAACTACATTCCATAAATTCCTGGGATGTGTGCTATAAAAATGTTTTTTCCGCTCCTTAATTTTTAAGCTGGAAGGAGCTAATACTTTAGCATTGGCCTGAAATGTTGCTAACATGATTATAACCGGTAAAATCAAATGCCGAAGCCTACTTTGAAGGCAGAAGCGCCAGGCAATGCGGATGGTCTTTGAAAAAGAATTTGATTCAATTAAATACATAGTTGTTTTTGGTTTAGAATAGCTGGTTGTCTGTTAGGATGCTTTATCACTATAATTTCGAAAGCATTTTATCATAAAAAAATATCAGAATGTGGTTAACATTAATGTTATTTGTTTATTATGTTTGCAATCATGATTTTTTGGTTAGTGTAAAACTAGGCGAAATCGAAGAACGCCCTTAATTATTGCCATTACAAAGTCTTTGAAATTTTCTGTCATATTAATCATCTGTGATTCAAATAATTATAAACTATGCATTCAGATTTTGGAAATAAGGAAACGCAATTTTTTTATGAACTATCAGAGTATTGTGTATCTGAAATTGAAAAAAAAATGGGCGATAAGCCCGTTTCTGAGTGGCGCTCGTCTGATTATACTAAGCTTTCAAGTCGATTAGGAAAACAAACCAAAGTATATTTAAGCGAAAATACCTTAAGACGTGTTTTAGGTAAATTGCAAACTTCCAAAAAGTATAATCCACAACAAGCTACCAGAGATGCATTGGCACAATTTATAGGGCATCGGAGCTGGAACGAATTGGAGATGTTTTATAAACTTTCCAGGCAACACGCAACAATTCCAAATGAGGTTCAATCCCCGACTTTAAAGGTGGAGGCGCCGAAGGCGAAGAAGAAAAAACTAAGACGAATTGTGCTCGTTTTTGCGGCACTATTAACATTGGCTGCAGGAACACTGATTTACTATGGATATAAGGACGTGCCTGAGGTGAAATTAATATGTACCAATCCCTATGGAAACGTTCCCCATTCGGCGGTTTTTAAACTTGAACACAAAACAAATTCGGATAGCGATGAAAAATATGAGATCGATTTCCTGGAAGAAGCGAGCCGATCATCCATCAGTGGTGACAGAAAAGTATCCAAATTTTTCAAAAATCCTGGAGTAGTGTATGCTACCTTATTTCATAACGGAAAACCTATTGATACTACCAGCGTTTTTATGCAAACCAAGGGATGGGTGGCCAATTCAGGTAACGACACCTCCCGTGCCTTTCCGGTTATCGGACTCAAAGCACTTGATCCTGAAAATATTTATGTTTCTGAACATCAGCTAGACTCTGCCGGACTTGATACCCGAAAACCTTTTATGATTGGTTATAGTAATGTAAAGGCTACAGACATTAGTGGCGATAATTTCTCTTTTGCATGTAGAGTCTATTCAGAAAGAAACCGTCCCGGAACGCAGTGCGTCGGGACAGCGATCATCATATTGGGCGAAAGAGACAAACATGTGATAAATTTGTTTCGCAAAGACTGCGCCGTATTTTGCGATTATAAATTTTCGGAATTGCGGGTGCTGGGTACTGATGGTAATTTAAGCGCCCTAGCATTTAATCCTGTTAATGGCGGCAATCTCTCAATCAAAGTACAAGACAAAAAAGCTTCTATATTTATCAACGGAAAAAACGTACTCAATACAAGTTACAAAACTACCATAGGAAAAGTGATGGGCATTAAAATTTTGTTCAATGGCATTGGCCGGGTGGTTTCACCAAAACTCGTTGACCTGTCAACCGGCAATATGTTCTAGGCAAGAATTAAGCTAAATGAAATTGGTATCTCTCAAGCTTTGAAATCACCATGTGTACGTGTTTTTATCTTGCTCAAATAATTTTTATTGCTTTGCCCGCTAAACCTTTTCCTAATTAAATACAGTATGGCTGCATATTAATATCGTTATGTTAAATCAAAACCAATCATTAGTTTCCTGAAATTAAGATAAATCTGTAAGGCTTATCTCTAAATGCCTTAGAATGCTTTTCCAAATTTGAATTTTAATCGTTTTAATTGTCTGTTTTACAGTTGTTTGCACTTACATAATTTTTCAAAACAATTGGAGTGCGGCAAGTTACAATAACTGGTTTGTGTCTAGTTAAATTCGTTTAGCATTTGTAAACATTCTCTCCGATTGTTTAATCAATGTTAGAACCAAATAACTTAAACCGTTAATAACCAACTAAAATGACAAACAATTTTACTTTCTACCATGGGCTTACAAATCGCTCGGGCCATTTTGTGCGTAAAAAAAACAAGTGGCTGCCAATTGCAATAGCTACACTGCTGTTTAATTTAAGTGCATTTGCTAATCATCCTGCATCTAAATCATTATTGTACAATACAATACATAACCCAAAATCAAACTCTGGATCTATCAAGGTCTATGATTTTACTTTAACCGGTCAGGTAGTAGATAAAGATGGAATAGGGATGCCCGGGGTAAGTGTGAAAATCGAAACAACTAATAATGGAACGAGTACTGCACCGGATGGTAAATTCACGCTAAAAAATGTCGTTCCTGGCAATGTGCTACTGGTATCAATGGTGGGTTACATTACGCAGAAAATTACCATTACCAATCAAACTGAACTTAAAATTATCCTTTTGGAAGACCTTAAAGGTTTGGACGAAGTAGTGGTAGTGGGCTTGGGCGTTCAAAAAAAGGCAAGTGTAATTGGAGCGATCTCATCCATCTCAACTAAAGAATTAAGGCAAAGCCCTGTAGCAAATTTAAGTAATGCACTTGCGGGCAGGTTGCCGGGCCTGGTGGCTATACAAAGAAGTGGTGTGCAGGGCAATGACGGTGCGGCACTGTATATAAGAGGCGTGGCAACTTTAAATGGCGTTTCGCCAATGGTGGTAGTTGATGGTATTGAGGGGCGTACCATCGCTGATATTGAGCCAAGTGATGTAGAAAGTGTAAGTATTTTGAAAGATGCTACTGCAACCGCTATTTATGGTATAAGGGGGGCAAATGGCGTAATTTTAATTACCAGTAGGAGAGGTTCGGCAAGTAAGGCACCGTCGATCTCATTCACATCCCAGTATGGTGTGCAAACACCCACCAGAGTTCCCGAGGTTGTCAATTCTTTTGAATATGCCACCTTATATAACCAGGCAAACATTAATAATGGCACCCCATTAACCTATACTCAAGCTCAATTAGACGGATACAAAAATCAAACGAATCCATTTTTATTTCCTGATAATAATTTTGAGGATTTATTGTTGAAAAATTCATCAGTAATGACCAGACAAACTTTACAGGTTAATGGAGGATCAAATTTCGCAAGATTTTTCGTTTCAGCTGGTTACTTGTCTCAAGGGGGGATCTATAAAAAATTCGAAACTCCATATCCTTCCGATCAGGTATTCAGAAGATACAATTTCCGTGGTAATGTTGACGTAGATATAACCAAAACCACCCTTTTCCGTTTGGATTTATCCGGGAGTTTTGGTTCGGTAAATCGGCCAAGATATGACAATGAACCGTTTTTCTCCATTGTGCGGTTTGCACCGAATTTAGCACCAATCAGAAATCCTGATGGTTCCTGGGGAACCTCTATCGGTTTGACAAACAACCCTGTTGCCGAACTTACCGATAATGGTTATGTTGTATCCTATGTCGGGCGTTCACAGGGAACATTTGCCCTTACTCAAAAGTTAGATGTAATCACCAAAGGTCTAACTGCTACAGCATCTTTGTCGTATGATGCAAATTACTCTCAGGATCAAACACGAGCTAAAGGTTATGATGCATTCTTTTACAATCCAAACGGAACGTATACCAGGACGCGCACAGGTTCGAAACTTGGTGGCGTAACTCGCGTAGATGGATTAACTAGGTTTTCAACTTATCAGGTGAGGATAGTTTATGACAGGGTATTTGGCAATCATACTGTAGGAAGTTCAATTAATTACACTCAGCAAAAATCTTATAACAATATAGAAATTCCTGCCGCAGTACAGGGAGCTGCCGGTAGAACAACCTATAACTATAAAAATAAATATTTTGCAGAAGCCACATATGCTTATAACGGATCTGAAAACTTTGCGCCAGGCAAACGTTTTGGCTTCTTTCCCGCAGGTGCAATCGGCTGGATTGCTTCAGAAGAGGATTTCTTTAAAAATAACCTGAAATTTGTATCCTTTTTGAAATTACGAGCATCATATGGTGTAGTAGGTAATGATCAAATTGGTGGAAGCAGATTTTTATTCAACAGTTATTATGCAGATGCAACAGGAACAACATTTGGTATAAATCCATCGGGAGTACCTGGCTTGGCAGAAGCATTCTTAGGAAATCCTGACATTACCTGGGAGCGGGGCTATAAGAAGAACATTGCTTTCGAAAGTAAGTTATTCGATAACCTTATATCAGTGAATTTAGATCTATTCAGGGAAGATAGGAGACAAATTCTTGTGAGTTCGCTGGTTCCACAACTTTCTGGTTTGCCTAATTCCCCACCTGTGAATAAAGGAATTGTCAAAAATCAAGGAATTGAACTGGAAATCGGAGCACGGAAAAATTTCTCAAACTTCATGATCAATTTGAGAGCCAATATCGGCTTCAACAGAAATGAAGTAGTTGACAACAACGAAGCCACGCCGCTATATGCATACCAATCTGGTATAGGTTATCGTGTTTTACAGCCATTAGGTTTAATATCAGAAGGTTTTTTTGTGAGCAAGGAACAAATTGCGGCCAGCCCAAAACAGACTTTTACCAGTAATGTGGTGCCGGGAGATTTAAAGTATACTGATGTGAATGGTGATGGGGTGATCAATGATTTTGATAGAGTCGCGATTGGATATTCTCCAATACCGGAAATGCAATATGGTATTACCCTTGATGGTGCTTTTAAAGGGCTTGATTTTAGTATATTATTTCAAGGTTCTGCAAATTCCACAACCTATTTTGATCAATGGGGTTATGTTCCTTTCTTTTCTCAGGGAACGGCACTTAAAGAACATCTAAATAGCTGGACGCCAGCGAATGCTGCCACCGCAACTTTTCCAAGGGTAGACATTGGTGTTAACCCAAACAACAACCGTCTATCCACCTTTACACAGCAAAACGGAAATTATATACGTTTAAAAAATGCAGAGATTGGGTATTCATTTTCTCAGAATTTGCTAAAAAAAGTAGGCTTAAAGACTGTTAGGGTTTTTGCAAATGGGCAAAATCTGGTTACTTGGTCCAAAATCAAACTGGTTGATCCGGAATATGGCAATGGCAGCATAGGATCTACCTACCCACAGCAAAAAGTTTACAACTTCGGTCTATCCCTTAACTTTTAATTCATCAATAAAATAATTATGAAAAATAAGATATTTATCGGTACGCTGTTAATTGGCTTACTATCCATTGTATCGTGTAAGAAAGATTTTCTAGATCTTGCACCTAATGAAAATATTACTGAAGAACAGGCCTTTAGTACGATGATTCAGACAGAGAATTTCGTAAACAACATTTATTCGGTACTTCCAACAGCCCAAGCCAGAATTAACTCCACACCTTATGATAGCATGAGTGACGAAGGATTTGCAACCTACACGGCTTCTGCAATTACTTTTAGTGGCGGAGGTTATGGTCCCTCAAATATTACCACCTATATCAACGTATGGAGAAATAGTTATGTCGGTATCAGAAAAGCAAATATTGCATTATTAAAATTACCAGATGTACCCGTATTAAACCCTGAGGACGAAGAAACCCGTAAAAGATTACGTGGAGAGGTCTTATTTATGCGGGCATTCCTTTATTTCGATATTTTAAAAATTTATGGAAGGTTTCCAATTATAGATAAACCAAGAAGTGTAAATGATGATGTTGTTCTAACAAGAAACAGCTACGAAGAATGTGTGGCGTTTATATTGAAAGATTTAAATGACGCAATCCCCTTATTACCTACGACCTATGCTGCGACAAATTTATTAGGTAGAGCAAATGGTGCAATGTGTATGGCGCTTAAATCAAGGTTGTTATTGTACGCTGCAAGCCCGCTAAATTCTGCAGACGTGGCAGCAAAATGGCAGGCCGCTGCAGTTGCTTCCAAGGAAGTGATTGACCTTAACCAATTTACACTCTATAATGCTTTGGCTAATAAGGCTGATAATTATAAAGCGATTTTCAATGTATTCGCCAATAATGAAATCATTTGGTTCAGGAATCAGGGAAACAATAAAAATTATGAGCAATATTACTATCCGCCAGGATTAAGCGGTTGGGGAAATACAACCCCAACTCAAAATTTTGTCGATGAGTATCAAATGGCCAATGGGTTGGATATTACTAATCCAGCCTCTGGGTATGACCCGACGAGGCCCTATATTGGAAGGGAACCAAGATTTTATGCTACAGTGTGGTACAATGGTAGTATTTCCCGAGGTGTAAATATTCAAACCTACCCGGGTGGCAATTCTGCCATCAATGGCGGAACAAATAACACCAAAACAGGATACTATCTGAGAAAGTTTGTAGATGAAAATGTGAGTTTGAGTACCGGATCAGGCAGGCAGGCGATGAGCATTTGGTTTAGATTGGCAGAAATGTATATTAATTACGCAGAAGCCAGTAATGAGGCCAATACTTCACCATCAGCAGATCCTTTAATTTATACTTATGTTAACGTGATTAGGACTAGAGCAGGCTTGCCAAATTTGGCTACAGGACTTAATAAAGAACAAATGCGCTTAGCGATCAGGCATGAAAGACGTGTTGAACTTTCTTTCGAAGAACACCGTTTCTTTGATGATAGAAGATGGAAATTGAGGTTCGGCGGTGATATAAAAGCAATTAACTGGAACGCCGCAGGAACTAGCTATACCATTTCTGTAGCTCAGAACCGTCCCTTTGAAGAAAAAATGTGGTATATGCCTATTCCACAATCGGAAGTTGATGTAACAAAAGTGGCACAAAATCCTGGATGGCAATAACTACAGATAATTATTTATATCCATATCATCATTAGTGACTATTCAATAATCTAGGTATAATCACTAATGATGATATCTGTTTAAGGGTTAAATTTATCTCAAGCTGACTTTCTAGACATTACCAGATGGTCATCTAAAGTTTCCTATTTGGCAGAGATAATGTATATCGCTTTTAAAAATAAGTTTGGTTGATTTGGTTGAATGCTAACCCTCTCCTGAAGCTAGTGGGTGGACGGAGAGGTGTTTAGTAATCGAAAATAAATGCGCAACACGCAATTAAATAAAGAGAGATTATATTATTGGAAATTAAATTTACGGATTAAGAGCTACAAGTAAATCCACAGCAACTTTTCATCTACCAGAAATAAAATTTTTTTATCTATTCGTAACTTTTTTCGCATGCTGATGAAAGAGTACTATCTTATGTATTAAATGCTTTGAAAGCATTCATTAAGCCAAAAAATGATAGCTAAAACAGGTTGAATTAATTTTAAACTCGGAATTAAATTAAATTTAAGGCTGTTAAAACTTTTCTTCCAAATCAATAAATCATACGCATACAAGGATGTATATAAAATATTGTTTAATATTATTTCTGTTTATATCGACTTTCTCCTTTAAAAAAGACGACAAAAAATGGGTGGCTATAGGTGATTCTATAACCTATCTCAATGATCATCAAGGCGAAACTGGGAATAGGGTCTCAAAAGGTTACTTGACAAGGGTTGTGGAACAACTTCCATGGGTTCACTATGTGAATAAAGGTTATAATGGATGGACTTCCGGAGACATAGCTAACCAAATAAATAAGCTTAATTTTCCTAAGGCTGACATATACACTATCTTATTGGGAACAAATGATTGGTGGAACGGTAGGTCCATTGGTAAAAGAGAAGATGGAGTTGCTACATTTGACTGGAGGAATTTAGTCGTCAGATTTAGAAAGAAACTTTTAAATTTGATTATATGAGCAGACGAATGTTTGATGAATCCTTCAGGAAGATGGCAGTAGAGCTTTCTTACA